>NZ_RCNR01000009.1 GCF_009725985.1 Zobellia amurskyensis | reverse complement strand
GAAGAAATACCTCTTGAAGAAGTAGACCCTATTGTAGAAGAAGAAGTTTTGGTGCCTGAGCCCGAGCCTGTATCGGAAGAGGTTGAAGAGGAAGTTGTAGTCGTAGAAGAAATACCTCTTGAAGAAGTAGACCCTATTGTAGAAGAAGAAGTTTTGGTACCTGAGCCAGAGCCTGTATCGGAAGAGATTGAAGAGGAAGTTGTTGTCGAAGAAGAAATACCAGCTGAAGAAGTAGATCCAATAGTAGAAGAGGAAGTTGTAGTCGTAGAAGAAATACCTGCTGAAGAAATAGACCCTATAGTAGTAGAAGAAGTTTCAGAGCCTGAGCCCGAGCCTGTATCGGAGGAGGTTGAAGAGGAAGTAATTGTCGTAGAAGAAATACCAGCTGAAGAAGTAGACCCTATAGTAGTAGAAGAAGTTTCAGAGCCTGAGCCCGAGCCTGTATCGGAAGAGATTGAAGAGGAAGTAGTTGTCGAAGAAGAAATACCAGCTGAAGAAGTAGATCCAATAGTAGTAGAAGAAGTTTTGGTACCTGAGCCAGAGCCTGTATCGGAAGAGGTTGAAGAAGAAGTAGTTGTCGAAGAAGAAATACCTGTTGAAGAAATAGACCCTATTGTAGAAGAAGAAGTTTTGGAATCTGAGTCAGAGCCTGTATCTGAAGAGATTGAAGAGGAAGTTATTGTTAAGGGTGGGCCTTCACAAGCAGTACCTGAACAACCTATAGAACAAGAAAACCCAACAGAGGAGGATGATGTGTCGCAAACTATAACAATTGAGACGAGAGACCTTATTGAAGATAGATTGGAGAATGCAATTGAGGACATACGTGAATTGGAAATCATCACCTACCCCAATCCCGTGGTAGATGTTTTTTCTATTGATATTAAAGATTATAATGATCAATATGCTTGGTATCAACTTTTTGATTATCACGGCAGACAATTAAAAAGTGACAAGATTACGGGAAGAACAACCAAAGTGATGGTTCCACAGTTAAAGCCTGCGGTTTATTTACTTAGAGTTTTTGTTTCCAACCAACCCATCAAAACCTTAAGAATTTTAAAAAAGTAATGCTATGAAATTAAAAGTACTTTGCGCTTTTATGTTGCTTGCCATCATAGAAATGTCGGCACAGGCTCCTGAAAAAATGAGTTATCAGGCTATTATCCGGTCAAGTGATAATAGTTTGGTGTTAGATGCTCCAGTAAATCTTAAAATTATAGTGCGCCAAGGTTCTGTTAATGGAACAAGTGCCTATGAAGAGACACATGCGGCTACCACCAATGCCAATGGTCTGGTTAGTTTAGAAATTGGTTCGGGTAACCGTGTTTCTGGTAATTTTAGCGAGATACCATGGGCTAACGGCCCTTTTTTCATAGAGACTCAAGTAGATCCCAATGGAGGTAGTAATTATTCTATTATAGGGGTAAGCCAATTGCTGAGCGTCCCCTATGCTTTGTATGCTAAATATGCCGAAAACGTTACTGGTGGTTCAACAAGTACGCCGGTTAAAAGTGCAGCAATTGTTTCTTTACAATCCTCTAGAAACATAGCTTCTGGAGATGTTAACAATACACTGGAATGTACCAAAACAGCCACTTTTACCATTACTTCTAGCTTTTCATCTATGAAAATAGGTGAGACGATTAATTTGGAAGCCCATAATGGAGCTTTACTTACGGTAAAAGCAGCCAGTGGCGTATCTTTGAACTATAATGATGGCGGTACGGCCATTTTTGAAAGCGCAAGTGGTAATGTTCGATTTGGGCTATTGCGAAAGTCAGGGGATAACGCTTATATAATATCAGGACAATGAAGTGTTTAAAATTTCTTTTTCTAATGTGTGTAGTTACGGTAAGTGCCCAAAACTACCACTATGCAATAGATGAAAAAGCTATACCCGAACCCCAACATTCGGAGGCAGATAGTGGTCCTGTACATATTATCCCCTTGGCATTTGACTGGCAAAATATACCTGAAGACTATAGTGACTCGGTCTGGGAGATTCGTTATGATTTTGATCTTGCCGGACAGACCATCATTTTACCTGAGAATATAACCATACGGTTTAATGGAGGTATCCTGGGGAATGGAACCGTGCGTGGGGATGAAAGCATTATAGAAACTACTACGGAAAATCAGATTTTTGATGCTCTTGATTTAGAAGGGAGTTTTAAAACTGAATACTTAAAGCCTCAATGGTTTGGTGCTTCTATGGACGGTGAAAATGATGATCGGGAAGATTTTGTTGAGACCTTAACTGAGGCTGAAAATATTCATGCTAAGGTGTTAGTGGATAGGGACATGTTCTTAGATCTTGAAGAAACCGGTAAGAAATCTATCTTTTTGGAAGATAATACATGGATTGAAGGGGCTAATGATGCTAATATTGTTATTAATAGCCTAATGTCCCCGGCCTTTTTTATCGTCCTAACTAAGGATATAACAATCAAAAATATTACTTTTCTTTATGACCAAAAGTATGATGCTACCTTTAGTGATTCTCCGAGTAGTAATACATTGAACGTGGTTCAAGTAAAAGATTACTTGAAAAGCACAAAAAATATTGTATTTAATTCTGTCAATCCCGTATGGAGAGGACCTTCATCTTTTAGGGCTTTATTTTCAGTAGAAGCTGCTAAAAATGTATTATTTGACGACGTTACTTTTAAGGCAAGAGGGAAGACTGCGGATACGTTTATACAATGGGCGATTAAGCTAAAGGAGCAGCACACCGGTAATCAAACAGTAACTAAGACCTCTGGGCGCACTGACATCCCTAGGAATATTATTTTTAAAAACGTGACTTTGGATGGTGTAATAATGGGTATACAGGGTATTGTCCAAGGTTTTATTTCTGATGGTTTAAAGTCTTATAGATATTCTGATGTGCAAAGTGCAGATGGCAGGAATATAGGGGGGGCAGCTTATTGGATGCCACCACCACATCTAATGTATTTTAATACTGACGATTCTAGTGATTATGTTTTGAGTAATATTAAAATATACAATACTTATGATTACGGTAATTATGTGGGTACTGAAAATGTCCGTAAGATGCATAGTGGGTATTGTAATTCTTTAAAACTAGTGTCTAATGTGTCTGACGTCGTAGTTGATAATTATAAATCGTACCGTAGAGATGGTTTGGCAGATTTGGGTAATATAAAAAACAGCTCATTCTCTAATATCTACTCTGAAAATGACTCGTCTATATTTGATCCTTCGTTTGGATTTATAGCAGTACGTTTCGTTGATGAAATTAATAACTGTTCTTTCAAAAATATTGTTATTAAGGATATTGCTGATACAACTAAATTTTATCCATTAGGTGGGGTCCATGGTGATGGTATCACTATGGATAATGTTGAAGTGCGTGTTAATAATTTAGCTGCTGAGATAGATGGTCCATTTTCTGTTTTTGGTTCAAATAATACTGTGATAAATTCTAGTTTAGATATTAAAAATCATATTGTTAAGAATGACTTTATAAGTGTTATAGGGTTGGATTCGGAAACGAGAAATAATGGTAGTGGTAATAAATTTGAAATTACTGTAAGAGGTTGGCGAGAAATTGATACAAATTCCTTAGGGCAATCGATGAAACTAATTTTTCAAGACTCTTCCAATCCTAATACGAATTATGCTAAAATTACCGATGTGAATAATAATTTTGTAGTTGAGAAAATTGGTACGGAAAAGAAAGAAATATGGACTCGTACAGAGGATGTTAATCTTAAATCTGGAAATTTACAATTTCTTGATATAGAGGTGCCACCAAATTTCGGCGTAAATAAATTTGAGGTGACTACTTTAGAGCCTCTTAGTTCAAGTATAGAAGCTTCATTGGGTGTAAAGCCATGGGGCACAGATGGTGTCATTTTGTCGTCAGTATCTAATTCCTTGGGGTCAATATCTAAAGTTGTTAACCTTGATGCAAATGGAGCAAATCAACCAATATATCTTGAGACCAATGAAGATTTTCAGGGTGTGGGTAAAGTTAAAGTGGAAATGGAATTGATTCGATTGACAAATGTTAATTAATTGGGCCTATTTTAATAAGATAAAATACGATTGATAATTAAAAATACTTTGATATACTACCGATTAAGTAAGAAATTCTAATGGTGTTTATGGATTTAATAGTAAGGTTGTAAAAGTTGAGCAGATCTTCTCTATTAATGGCGTAATAGTTTTTTATTAAGATACAAATGATTGATATTTACAGCGTTTAAGGGCATCGGTCGTTTTGTTTTATTGAATTATAATACTGTTTTATTACTTATACGGCATGGGTTAAATGAGTATCATATATTAGGCTATATTTTTTTACGGAAAGAATATAAACCAATAAAAATTAGTTGAAAACTATTTTTTGAATGAAAGTCAATTATTTCTTTCGGCATCCTAACGTGGGCCATTCTATCCATCGTGTCTTTCGCACTCTTATATCCAACTTAAATAAGTCAGTTGAGATTAACATATACGAGGTGCCTTCTGAAGGCTCTATGCCGGGTAATGTTATTAGGAACGTATGGTTTACCTATAATAAAAGAGATAAAAAAGCCATACACCATATTACGGGGCATATTCATGATGTACTCTTGGCTTTAATAGGGGTTAAAACAGTTTTAACGATACATGATTTGGTGTTTTTAGATAATGTTAAAAACCCTTTTAAAAGATTGTACAAATGGTTGTTTTGGTTATATTTTCCGATTAAAATTGCCGATGTGGTGGTGTGTATTTCAAACCAGACCAAGCAAAACATTTTAACTCAGATTCAAACGAATAAATTAAAAGTTATTCATAATGCGGTAGATCCAATTTTCGTGCCGGTTGAGAAAGCTTTTAATCATGAGAAACCAATTATACTTCATATAGGAACAGGATGGAATAAAAATTTGGACCGTACTATTGAAGCCTTGTCTGGAATACCTTGTCATCTAAGAGTTATTGGAAAACTAAAGGATGAGCAAGTAGTATTAATGAAAAAATATGATATTGATTACTCAAATCAATGTAATCTTACGGATGAAGGAATCAAAAACGAATATAAAAACTGTGATATCGTAAACTTCCCATCGGTGTACGAAGGATTTGGTATGCCGGTCATAGAAGGACAAAAAACGGGTAGGGTCGTTGTAACTTCAAATATAGAACCTTTAATTGAGGTGGCTTCAGGTGCTGCTGTTATGGTTAATCCTGAAGAAGTAAGTTCAATTAGACAAGCATACCAGACCATCATCTCTAATGATGCGTACCGAGTTGATCTTATAGAGAAGGGGCTAGAAAATGCCAAAAGATTTTCAGCGGAAAATATCGCGTCACAATATCTAGAACTTTATAAAACCTTAAAATGAAAATACTCAGAGTAATTTCTAGTATGGACCCTAAGCAAGGAGGACCATGTCAAGGTATACGCAATGCTATTCCCGAAATAGATAAATATGGTGTAGAAAATGAGGTGGTTTGTTTTGATGAACCTAATTCTGAGTATTTAGGACAAGACTCGTTTAAAATACATGCATTAGGAGCCAGCAAGACTCCTTGGAAATATAATGAGAAACTCATTCCATGGTTGATTGACCATTTTAATCAATATGATATAATTGTTGTTCATGCTCTTTGGTTATATCATAGTTATGCGACCATTAAAGCTTTACTTTTGTTTCGAAAACAGAATGGGACCCCCCCCAAGGTCTTTATTATGCCACATGGTATGTTGGACCCTTATTTCCAAAACGCCAAAGAAAGGAAGTTAAAGGCGTTACGGAACAAGATATATTGGAGGTTGGTTGAAAATACAGTTATAAATGAAGCTGACGGTGTCTTATTTACTTGTGAAGAAGAATTATTATTGGCACGCACTACTTTTCCTAATTATAAGCCTAAGAGACAAATAAATGTGGGGTATGGTATTCAACAGCCACCACAAAGAAAAATTCCCATGAAGGAGGCTTTTGCTCATACTGTTCCTAAGTGGAATGGTAAACCCTTTCTTTTGTTTTTGAGTAGAATTCATTCCAAAAAAGGAGTGAATTTGCTAATCAACGCTTATTTAAGATTAGAAAATGAATTGGAGATGCTACCTCAATTGATAATCGCCGGTCCGAATAATCATGATTATGGTAGAGAGATGCAGGCCTTGGCCGCAGCATCTCCCAATATTTTGTTCTCAGGGATGTTAAGCGGTGATGCCAAATGGGGCGCTTTTTACGAAAGTGAGGCTTTTGTTTTGCCTAGCCACCAAGAAAATTTTGGTATTGCGGTAGTGGAAGCTTTGGCTTGTAATACACCAGTTTTAATAAGTAATAAGGTAAATATATGGCGTGAAATAGCAAAAGGTAATGGAGGCATAGTGAAAGACGATACGGAGAAGCAGACCTATGATATGCTAAAGGAGTGGCTTTCTTTTGATTCTTTAAAGAAAAGTGAGATGAGCTCTGCAGCGGAAAGGGTATATCAAGATTATTTTACCATCTCACAAGCAGTTGGCCAATTTATAAATAAGGTCCAAAATGCATAATCAAGATACTTACACTGGTGCATCTTTTTCTGTTAAAAACAGAGCAACAAGATTAGTTTGGAATATAGTATATTTGATTTTATTTAAATATTCACCTAGGCCAATGCATAGTTGGCGCTCATTGCTTTTGCGATTGTTTGGGGCTAAAATTGGTAAGGGGGTACATATTTACCCTAAAGTGAAAATTTGGGCTCCATGGAATTTGGAAGTACACGATGAGGTTGGTGTAGCTGATGGGGTGGATTTATATTCCCAAGGAAAGATAATTCTTGAATATCGCTCAATTGTATCCCAGCGTTCTTATATCTGTACAGGTACTCATGATTTTACTTTAAAAGGGCACCCGTTATATACAAAACCTATTAGAATATCCAAATTTGCTTGGATAGCTGCAGAAGCATTTGTTGGACCTGGAGTTATTGTAGGGGAAGGTGCTGTAGTAGGAGCTAGGGCAGCAGTTTTTAAAGATGTGGAATCTTGGACGGTAGTAGGGGGTAATCCTGCTAAATTTATAAAAAAGCGAGAAACAAAGGACTAATGCATTCTATATCTACCATTATTCTTACTTATAACGAAGAAAAACATATTGAACGCTGTATCAAAAATGCACAACGTTTTTCTGAGGCTGTATTTATTGTTGATTCTTTTTCTTCTGATAGAACGGTAGAGATTGCCATATCATTAGGGGCTCAAGTATATCAGAATAAATGGGAAAATAATCATGCTAAACAGTTTAATTGGGGACTCCTTAATTTACCAATTCAAACCCAGTGGGTATTCCGCTTAGATGCTGATGAATACTTGACGGATGCATTGGTAGATGAAATAAACGAGAAGTTGCCATCACTTGGGTCTCATATCTCAGGAATTGTATTTGAACGAAAGATGTATTTTTTAGATAAGCTCATGACCAAGGGCATGATTAAGATGAATATTCTCCGGTTGTTCCGTTACAAACAAGCCATATGTGAAAATCGTTGGATGGATGAACATATTGTACTTACGGAAGGTGAAAGTATTATGTTTGATGGATATTTTGTAGATTATAATTTAAATCCGCTAGGTTGGTGGATTGACAAGCACAATAATTATGCAACCCGTGAGGCAATAGAATTGTTAAACATTCAGTACCCACTAATTACCCGAGAAGCGGAGCAGAGTATTTCCCATATGATGTCGGCAGATGCCCAATCCAAACGCGATAAAAAAGAAAAATATGCCAATATGCCCCTGTTTTGGCGTTCGTTTATCTATTTTGTTTATCGTTATTTTTTTAAACTTGGATTCACTCAAGGGAAGGAAGGGTTTTTATGGCATTTTCTACAAGGTTGGTGGTATCGGACTCTAGTAGACGCCAAAGTTTACGAAGTTAAAAAAGCTTGCGGGGAAAACACTGAGAAGATGAAGCAATTTATTGGAGAGAATTATCAAATTAGATTATAACCAAAAAATAGAATCTCTAACTCTTATTCAAAAGATGCCAATTTAAATCTTTAAAACAAGGGCCCTGTGTAGCCTCTGAAAATTTTATGTCGTTGCTATAACCGTTCCATTCCATCAAAACGGGCCTGTTTTCTTTGTCTATGGTAAAATCCCAGCCAATACTTCGTACCATGGGTAATTGACCGTGAAGTTTTATGGCCAATTGAACGCACTCATTGTATTGAGGAATAGTTTTGTGTGAGAAGCTAACTCCCGAATCAGGATGCACGGTACTCGTTTTCCAATCAGGTAGGTACCCTTCTGCATAGAATGTACCATTCCTAAGGCCTAAGGGAACACGAATATGGTTGCTAGATTGTACATGGGTTTCATTTGCTCTGCCAAACCGAACATACCCCGCACGTAGTGATATTCTATTTTCATTATCCACTACAGTAGTTAATCGAATAGTTGCTACAGAATGGGACATAAACTCATTAAAAAAAGGATGTTGTTCAATATATTTCTGCAAGACACAGTTGCCTTTTTTTTCCAACAAGTCTAAGTCAAAAGTATTTTGTTTCAGGAGAAATACACCTCGTCCCTGATAGGATTGATCTAACTTGCAAACTATTTTCTCGTTATTCGAAAATATTAATTTTTTCAAAAGTTGACGAGCAATTGGTTTTAAGTTTTTGTCGAACCAAAATCCGTTAATAAAAGACGCAATTTCAGGACTTACTTCTTCCTTAAGAATCCGGTTGCACAAAGGTTTAAGAAAGGAGATTTTACCATAGTCGCCCTGAATTGTTGGAATAACTACTTTGCCGTAGTAATTATCTGGTATCCAGCCTTCTTTAAAACTCCCTTTTATAGCTGAGTATACATATAACCATGGAGAATAACCTTTCCAACCCAAAGTTTCAATAGCATATGCGTTGGCAGTTTTTTTCAATTTGGTGTCAAGAATTCCTCTGTCCTTTTCTATTTCTTTTAATGCTTTGTTGGCAAGGTTGTTTTGTAGGTAATGGTATCTACGATCTAGTAAGCTATTCGACGATTGCTTCAGGTATGACTTGAACTTTTCTGGATTTAACATAGGAGATGAATTTAACCTAAATAGCTCACTATAAGGGGTGTTTTAGTAGTTTTTCGCTCTATATGTTCAATTTTATTACATTTTATTTCAATCTCTGAACGAGAACGTTTCTTGAGCATTTGTACCATTTTTTGAGCCGCGTCTTTAGCTTCTTTATGGGCAATTCGTGGCACATAATTAATACAAACCGAGTAATCGGTTTCTTGTCTTAACTGAATTTCCTTAAAAGCGGTCATGTACTCATTGAACATGGCCATAAGATGTTCTCCTCTAATACGCAGACCCGATGGGGTCTGAATATTCATGGATTGACGCCCTCTTACATTATCCATTAACGGCAATGGGATTCCACAGGTACAGCTATGGTCCAAATATTTCCCTTCATCTCCAATTTCATAGCGAATTAATGGAAAGGCATAATTAGTAAGGTCGGTCAGAAGTATTTTACCGTTCGTATTGGCGGGTACAAGTTGATTGTTTTCGTCAACAAATTCAATATGTACGGTGTCCTGCATAATATGAAGGCCATTTTGCTCAGGACATTCGGCAGCAATCAGTAATATTTCGGTGTTGCCATACTGGTCGCAGACCGGAGCTCCAAACGCTTTCTCCATTAATTTTCTTTGCTCCTCAAATAAAGGGGCGGAGGTAACCCAAACCATTTTGGGAGGGTGAATCTTAATATTGTTATCAAGAAGATAAAGTGCAAACTCAAAGATTACATCAACATAGCCCTGAAGCAGTGTAGGCTTTATTCTGTTAAAGGCCCTGACAAATTTGTTTAATTTTTCCTCGTTAAGGTCAGCGGCCGCTAAAAATATGCGCTTGGTCGGCCACCAAAGTAAGCTATTGCGCAAACGTTTCAAAAAAGGTCTCTTGTAACGATAAACGAAAGCTTGGTTCTCCCAGGGCTCTATGCCCCACCAATCAAGAATTCGCCAACGTATGGGAGTTTCGGGATGTCTACGGTCGTGAAGGACTGAGATTGGAAAACCGGTACTGCCCGATGTACTAGCTTTACGGTGATCAGATTCAGAAACATTTTTGGTTTTTATATCTGAAAAATTTTCCCGAAGTTCCTCACGGGTCAACGGTGGTAATTTTAAGAAATCATCATTAGATACCCCCGCTTCTGAAAAATCGAATTTTTGATATTTTCTTTTATAAAATTCAGAATGGGTAAAGGCATGGTTTACGAGAGCTTTCCGCTTTTTAAGGTTCAAGTCCGACAAATCCTCAGTCTGCAAATTTGCAGCTGTTCTACGGTTTAACTCTTCAAGTTTTGGATCTACGAACTTGGTTTTAAATGAAAAAACCGCTTTTGAAAAGCTATTCTTCATAATGGATTTGTATTTATGATAGCCAAAATAGGGATATCGGGTAATTATTTGGTGTGAATAACTTGGTTTAGGCTACTCAATCCTATAAGGGGGAGATTGAATAAAATTAAATTTACGAATGTTTTAGCTATTTGTATTCAATAGCTTATAAATAGCAGTATTAATCGATAAGATGCATGGTGACTTTATTCAATATTCAGTTCTTTTTCAAAAGCATTCATGATGGTGTCAATTGCTAAATATTCTTCGGCATAAGTTCGTGCCGCCTTTTTTATCAAGACCTTTTCCTTACTTTGAAAAGCATTTAAAATACCGTCGTTTAAAGCTTGTTGATTCTCAGCAGCCACCAAAAGACCCATCTCGTATTTCCGTACTACTTTATGTAAACTAGACTGTTCGTTGGCCGTAATTAAGGCCAGTCCCCCTACCGCTAGAATGGTTGTCAATTTTGATGGCATAACCAAGTCACTAGCTTTCTCTTTTTGAATGACTAGATGTAGATCGGCCATATTTAAAAAAGCATTAAAATCTGCTTTGGGCTGCAATGGAAGAAAACGTACATTTTTAAGTTCCATATTAGTAGCCATGTCTTTTAGAGTTTCTTTGTAAGGCCCCGTACCACAAATCGCAAATTTTAGATGTTCGTGTGAGTGTAGTGTTTTTGCGGTATGCAAAATTGACTCTAGGCCTTGTTTTTCTCCAATGGCTCCTGAATAAAGAACGACCCAATCGGTAGGGGCATACCCGAATTTTTCTTTCAATGCGCCATGGTCTTCAAGAATAGGATAGAAACTGTTTGTTTCGGTCCAGTTTGGAAAGAATAGCAATGGTTTTAGCGCTTTTTTCTCTATACGTGATATCATACCATCAGAAATACTGCTCACAACGTCCGTATGCTTAAAGATAAACCGCTCGGTGCCATATAAAAGCTTTAATAAAGTTTTGGATTTAATAAGGCCTAAATCTTGGGCGGCCTCAATCTGTAAATCTTGAATATGGTGCAAATGTTTGCCGCCTCTTAATTTTTTGTATAATACCCCCAGTATTCCGAACTGAAAAGAAGGAGCGATGGATATGACCCAATCGTGTTTTTTTTGAAATAACAAGGGTAACATTCTACATAATGAAGTAAAAGAAAATGACGTATCTAATAGCATACGTTTAATACCGCTTGGTTGCTCAGGCACGTACATTGGACATCGTAACACCGTAAGCTTTCCTCCTGAGGAAAAGTGTTCAACCTCACTTCTATACCAGAACCTATTTTTTCGGTAGGGCTCCTGTATTTTCCAATAAGGATAATACGGATAAGCAGTAAGTACAGTGCAGTGATGCCCTTGTTGGGCTAACCAATGCATCATTTCTCCCGAATACTTTCCTATTCCAGTTAATTCAGGAGAAAAATTATAACCTATAAAGAGAATACGCTTAACCTGTTTTTCTTTCATAACTCATTTTTTTAGTAAGCGGACTGCATAAAGTCCGGTAAAAGTGACTGCAAGTCCAACGGTTGACCCAATTACACCCCAAATTACATCCTTCAAATCAAGGCTCCTTGATGGTAAAAAGTACTGCCCCGCTTCGGCAAGACAAACAATTATAAACAATATAGCCCAAACATATATCCAAAATGATAATGTAGTCCGCTTTATACTGATGAGATAAAAACCTGTTAAAAGGCCGAGTCCTATAAAGGGTACTGCTGTTCGCCTACGGTTATTGCGTACCTGGTCGGTCCAGTCTGAAAGCCACTCGGGAATAAAAGGCAGTTCTTTCAGGTTAGGATTTGTTTTCCAACTCAGGAATAGGATGGCACTTACCCCTACAATAAATAAAATTGTGATAATTATTTTTACCTTTTTTGTTTCAACAAATGAATTCATGCTCATCATACCTCTGCAAGTGCGTGTTGATAAATAATTTTTTCATAAATAAATTCAATCTGATTTAAAATAGACACTTCATTGAACCTAATCATACTGTCTAAGCCTTCTTTTATTCTTTTATCTTTATCCTTGGTAGAAAGTAGTAATGTGTGCTCTACAATCTTAGCAGAAGCTTTAGCCCATGTTAAACTTTCTTCATTAGGGCACCGAGAAATATAAAGAGCTGCCGTAGCTCCGATTTCATTCATTGGTGCTTCGTTTGTGGTAATTACTAAACAACCACAGGCCAAGGCTTCACCAACGGGCCAGCCATACCCTTCGAATAGGGAGGGGTATAGCAATAAACAGGCACCTTGATAGGCTTTTAAGAGGAAAAAATCATCTACATTCGGTAAAAAGTAAATATCGTTTTTATAGTCCGAAGATTCGTAGTGTTTGAGAAGGCTCTCCGATGGCTTGTTCGCTCCACCCACCAATAAAAGAGGTAGCGATTGAGTGGATTGATTTCGCAAAGCCTCATAAATTCCCAACACTCCTTCTCGGTTCTTATAAAATGTGTTGCCTCCCACATGAAGTATATATCCTTGGGAAACATCTATACTTAAACGATTGCTTATAAAGGTACGAGCTTTCGTTTTGGATCCGGGCTTAAAAGAAGGGTCTATCGCATTATAGACCTGCTCATTAATACGGGGTGGTTTTGATAATAAATTGGTTAATTCATTTTGGGTGTTTTTTGACACGGATATAAAATTGTTTGCCTTGGAGAAGCCTTTATAAATAAGTTGTTGGTACATTTTTCCGGACCAACTTGTTGGGTTTTCTTTTATTTTGCCCAAAGCAGAGTTTAAAGCAATAAAATCGTGACAGTGCAGAACATGTGCTTTTTTATTTATTAATGGTGTCCAAATACCCAGGGCTTGGTCAATTAAAACAAATAAAGTGGTTTGGGGTTCATCTTTACTTTTGTACTTAAACCAAATAGGAAACAATAAAAATTGGTCAATATAACGCAACCACTTGCCTATGCCTCTAGCCGGTCTGTTTTTTGAAAGGTAGAGTTTTGGCCCCCATATGGTAGTCTTGTGTCCTCTTTGCTGCATACCATCACTTAAAAACTGTGTATAGCGCTTCATACTGTAGCCTAAAAAATTTTCTTGATGGGTGAGAAAGATAATCTTCATCTCAGGACAATTTTTTTTAATTTGCCTTTTTTCTCTGGTAAGAAATTAAAGCTTTGTTATAAAAGAACTAAATGAAACAACTTATTTTTTTACTAAACTTTCTTTTTTAAAGAAATATAATGGCTTTAAATAGTCTAGTTCGAGAAATTTTAGTTTCCATTGTAATGACCTCTTTTCTAATAAATAACAACAAATTATAAAAGGGGGGATAAATAACAATTGATATTTAAGACTTATACCCTGTTTTTGAAAGTATATTAAAATTGGATAGTGCAGTGCGTAAATAGTGTAACTTCCTTCTCCAATTTTAAAAAATAACTTGTTTATGAAATTTTGAAATTTATGCGTATCATACTGATCTAGTATGATCATTATAAAGTAAAATAGGCCGTTTAATAGCATGCCTTTTCCAATAACTTTTACGGTTTCTGAGGGTATTTGAGAGCTACCTATAGTTACCGCTAAACCAATAAGTAGGTTAGCTAGAAAAAAGGAGTTTCTTTTTTTCCAATAAATATAGTACTCTGCAGATATATAACCTTGTATCCATGTTATAAAACCACCTAAAAATAAAAAGTATGGAATGAAAACTAATTTTTTATTTACTATTATACCGAGTAATACTATCGCTACTAAACAGGCATACTTGGTATGTAAATTAATTTTTTTAAACCATTTTTTGTTAAGGAAATAAACTAGTGGGAATAATAAATAAAAAAACATTTCAAAAGCCAATGACCACAAAGGCCCATTTAAGCCATAAGGGACTGCCCATGATTCAGGTATAGAGGCACTAGTCTGAACAAATAACAAATTTCCTAGCAGATTGACGAAACTGAAATCATTTAAGTGTAATATGCCAAGCACAGCGCCAGTTGCAAAAGCTAGTAGTATAGCCAACCAATAAATAGGTAAAATACGTTTTAATCTTCTGTAAATATAGGTGTTTACCGTATTTCTATCTTTTAGCGGTCTTTTTACTGTACTTAATGCTATCGAAAATCCAGAAATGATAAAAAATAATAGTACTGCTTCAAAGTTTAAGCTTGAAATAAAGTGCATTATTTCGTAAACTGTATTACTTAGATTATTTTTCAGAACATCTTTGTTCAGTTTGAATATGTGATGGTACAACACCACTAAAGCTGCTATTCCACGTATGCTGTCTAAAATCTTTAACCTCCCGAAGTCTCTTGTTTTCATAGTTGTTTTTTATTTTGTTTGGTAGTTAAGATTTGAAGTAAATTGAATTTGTGAATTAAAACAATTAATGAAACTACCAAAACATATGCCACTGTATTCGCTAAAATACCGTCGAGTTTTTGTTCTATAGAAAATGAAACACTAAAGAGAAAATAGACAACATAAAGAGAGGTAATGGTTTGTCCCCATAGTAAATCTGAAGTTCTTGAAATCCAATACCATAGTTGAAATATTAAAAAATATATTAAAACAGTAAAAATGGATCCTAGCATAGAATAATCGGCTAAGGATAAAAGAAGTACTGAATCCGCTGAGTCCTTGGATGTTTGCATTCTTTTCTCTAAAAGATGTTCCGAACCTAGACCCTTACTAGGATTTATAACCTTTGGTGTTGCGTGGTCAATAGCGGATAAGGTTATTGCTCCCCATGAAATTTTGTTGTCGGTATCATTTTCAGCCAACCAATACAAAGCTCTATAAAGTCCAATTGCTCGATTATCTGTTAATTCAGAAGCTCTTTCGTTTCCTTCTGAATACGTGTTTAGACCATAGTCATAAATCTTCTTAATAGAAGAAATAGGCGCACTTTTGTCAAAAGACACACTAGTGCGCCTAATAACGTTATAGAAAGGAAAATAAACTAAGTAGATGAAGCTGGCAAGGCATAGAGTGTAGAGCAGTAGTTTTTTATTTATCAATTCTCTATTTATACTATATAGAACAACTCCTCCAAAAAGGAAAAATTCCAAAAGCTCTCTTCGTGGGAGAATTAGAAAATTGATTAAGAAAAAAACTAGAGAGCAAATAATTAGTAAATCAACTTTTTTATCTCTCAAGTTTTGAAAAAATATTACAACAGGAACTATTAAGCCTAATTTAAATATAGTTCCGAAGAACTTGACCATTGAAGATTGCTCGTAGCTGACTTTTGTGCCAGCCTCTCGAATTTCCTCAAATGCCGCGATAGTGGACATATGTGGTACATAGTAGGTCAATGAGAAAATTGGAAGAATAATTAAAATTAATTTTAAGACTAAACTAGCTTCTAAATTTGGGTATTTTTTTAGATAGTAGGTGACATTTATTGGTGAATCTGTGTGATTTTTAACTAGTTTACTACTTATAATCAAAGCGGAGAAAAAGAACAATAAATAAAAGAAAACAAAGATTGAGGTGTTCGGAGATATGTTACCTATACTATTGTATACAGATTCATTAGACTTTAATGGTATTATTACGAAATAAAGAGTGTTGAAAATGATTAAGAGGTCAAAAAAATTTACATCTTTCTTTTTCATTAATTTATTGCCAACATACAGGGATGGACTTATCAAAATAAGTGATAATATTTTGATTAAAATCATATCTCGTTATTTGTCTCCTTTAGTATCTTCTTCAAAACATCTTCATTTCCTCTACCGTCATTTAATATCCTGTTTCTGCCATTTTCTGCAATTGTTTTTATTGTATCACTATCATTTAGTAACTTAAGGCACTTAACGGCACATTCATCTACATCCTCCCAAAATATAGCTTCTTCGTTTTCTTTAAAAAGTGCTAGATGTTCTTGTGTTCTTTCAGCACAAAGAAGGCTGCCTATGTAAGGGATTTCAAAAGTACGGGTAGTATGTAAGTCTCTGTTTCCTTTAGAAAGAAGGCCTAAGCATATTTTTGCTCCTTGAATAGCTGCTATATAGTCATCTCCTTTTAATGAAGGACCTTTGAAAAAAGGCCGTAATTCTTTCCAATAAGTAGATCTCTCCCATCTACTCCCCCATATAGAAATAGGTACACCTCGTTTAGTTAATTCATAAATAAAAAGGTCTCTTTTTTCATTTGGAATATTTGTGCCAATAAAACAAACTTCTGACTTAAACTTGTCTGGAATTTTAGACTTAAGAGGTTGGTGTTCAACTTCATCAAAACTCATAAATGTTCTAATGACTTTTTTTGCACCCAAATTATAATATTCTTTGATGTTAAATTCACGCATAACTATACATGCATCATATATTGGTATAGCTTTTAGAAGTGAATCAAATCGCCTACCATCACGTCCCCCAGTTGGGTCATCATTATTATATAATATTACGGGCTTATTTGTTTTTGATCTTAAGAAAGAAATACATTCGGCTCCCAATAACTCACCACTATTAACCCAAACTAAATCATATTCTTGGTTCTTGATGTTTTGAGCAAGCCAATTCTTTATCCTTTTTTGTAGAAATCGGTAGCCTGTTCGGTAATGTACTTTAAAACTGATGCTAAATAGATTGTCAGTAACCACATAAGGGTTTAAGATTTCAACTTGGGCGCCTATTCTTTCTAAAGCCTTTGCTCTATGGAAAGATGTACTTGAAATACTACTTTGTCCTATGTATAGTACTTTCATTTTTATTTAATTAAAAGATTCTATAATTTCATTAGACAGTTCATTTGGTAAACCACCAAAATTGTTAGAGGAAAGTTGAAATAATTTCTCTTCTAATTTTAATGGGTATATCCTCCGTATGTCTTCAGCCACAATTTTTGCTGGTTGTCCTGCCAATACAAGATATTTGTTTTCAGATTTTAGGTAGTTTTTATTTACCAATGATGAGCTTGCTATTATTGTATAATTATTTGTTTTGGTGCCTTTGTAGATTACAGATCTATTACCAATCCAATTATAATTACCAATTATGATTTCTTTTTCTCTTGGTTTTAATTCCTGTTTCTTTAGATCATAAGTAAAATGAAAATCTGAGTCGATTACTTGAGATTCAAAAGCTATTTGAGTGAAATTTCCTATAGAAATTTTTTTTATACAAACAATTTTTATTGAAGATCCGAAAAAAGTTCCTTTACCGATTTTGAGTTTAGCATTTTCACCTGTACGTATCAAAAAATTACTGCTGAATTCACTATTTCCCGTAAATGTTATTTTAGAGTGAGGCGCCAAAACAATTAGAGAAGCCCCTTTTACTGTTCCCAAATAATCCTTATTCATACCCATTCTTATCATCCCTCTATTAACTTTACAGCCGCTGAATTCAATTTCTCCTTTGAGTAAATAAATATCCACTTTTCCATATAAAAAGACAGGTAGTTTTACTGCGGTTTTAAATGGCATAGTTCTAAAATTGAATAATACAGTTTTCGAAATATTCAATTTTGAATAATTTAACTTATAAATTACTTTGTCTAAAAGTTTAACTAATAATTTCATAGGCTTAAATGAGATTCCTTAATAGCCAACTCAATTAGGGATTTATAATTTTCACCATATGTATCCCATCCTCCTAAGGACTGTACTTTCTCCAATGCATTATAGCTCATTTCATTCCTGAGATTAGGACTGTCAACAATTTTTTGAAAGCAATCGATAATAGAATTACTATTCCTGATAGGTACAATAAACCCTTCTTTGTCATTAGTGATTAAATCTTGTGAACCAGTGTTAGGTGTGGCAATTATAGGACAGCCACATGCTAAAGCTTCTCCTTGTACCATAGCGAGACCTTCTTCTAGAGATGTCAATAAAAAGACGTCTGAACAACTGTAATATTCTAGAAGTTGAGAATTTGCGACAATACCTTTGAATATTACGTTTTCAAGATTTTCACGTTCTATCAAGCTTTTTATTTCACGAGAGACATGACCTATTACAATAAACTCTTTATTGGGGTGTTTAAATTCTTTAAAGGCATTTAAAGCATACATAAATCCTTTACGAAGGCTAACTCCGCCTACCCATAAAACTCTAAACTTATTTTTTACTGGATCACCAATTTTTTTAAACCTATCCAGTCGAGCGCCATAAGGAATTTTTTTTAATTTATTCTTATCAATTCCCTTTTGGATAAAAGAATCCATTACGAATTGTGAAGGAATAGTAATATAATCTGCTAGTAGGTATTCTTCTTGTTCTTTTTCTAAGATTCTTTCATCTATTCCTATCCATTTAAATCCCCAACGTTCGTATTCATTAGCTAATATCTCATTTTGGAAAGAAATGTGGGATGAACCACGATCACATATGTATATGCCACCTAAAGACTGCATCTTTCTTCCAGAATGAAGGCCATTGGAAGATAATGCCGTTAAAACTCCCCTAGTTTTAATGCTTTTAGCAGCATATTTATCTAAAGTTTGAACTAATAACCAAATCCATTCCTTATTGATTTTGTCGTATTTATCCAAGCCTAAAAGCGACCTTTTCATATAAGGAGTCTGAACCCATGGAAACGTTTTTATTTTTTCCAGTGGTATTCCTGATTCGTCTTTTAATTTAAATTTAGGGTAGCCCGTAAATATTTTATCCAATAACCCATGCTTTTGCATTTGGCGTGCTAAATGGAAGTGATGAAATCTACCAGGTGTAATTTGAGTTACTTTCATGATAATTTGAACTTTGATTTAACATTGACATACAATTGTTGCATGTCACTAAAAGCGTGAGATAAAATATCTTTAAGTTTAAGATTTAGCATAGTTGCGCTTAGAGGCATAATAATTATAGCCATCATTACATCCAAAGCTAGAGCGCCCATTGCTGCACCAGTAAGCCCAAAATACTTGGAGAATATAAAAGTTAATAATACTGATAAGGAAGCGGAAGAAATGCCGGCCACAGCGAATTTATAGGGTTCGTTTTTTGCTCTGAAGACAGGTTCAGAGGACCACCAAAAAGCATGAAAAAGTATACCTAGAACAAATATATACCACATTAATTGCGGTACGTGTAATTCATTGTGTGTCCATATTTCATAAAACCACAAGCCAAAAATCGCTAAGAAAATAACACCGATAAAGGCGATGATAAAAGAAGAGACTATTGAGAATCTATATATTTTCTGGGCTTTTTCTATATTTCCTTCTCCAATCTCATATTGTAATTCGGGAAAAATACTTGAGCTAACAATATTTAACAATTGGTTAACCGATCGACTCAATGTTCTGACTGTATTAAATACAGCTACAGCTTCTGGTCCTAAGATGATACGTACTGCAAATGTTGTACCCTGAAAGTATATTGCTTGCCAAGCCGGAAACATTAAGTAGCCCAGTCCTTTACGTGTTATATCCCTTAGTATATATTTATCTTTTTGGCCTCTATGTGTTTTGAACAAACCTAATGCCTGTTTACCAAGTATCCAATAGCAACCATTGAAAATCACCGCTACGGCCAGTTGGGAAAACGCAAATGCAACAACACCGTAGTCTAACAATAGGACAAACAAACCTACACCTAAATTTGCAGAGGCTTTAATAGTTAGGAGGTTGATACTTAACGCTGCTTTTTGTGCGGCTCTAAAGTACGATTCAATCAATTGATTATAAAAATTCAATAAATAAGCTGTAATGAGTACGGATACAGCTATTATAGCATCGTCACTATTTATTAGTGATTTATCAAAAACGTTGAAGTAATTGAGACTGAAAATGGTTACAACGCTAATGAAAATTGCAATCAAAACCATGATTGTTATGATATACATTCCTGTTTTATTGATGTCCGCGGCTTTCTTCTTGTCTCCGGCTGCATAACTTAAAACGAAACTATTAGCTGCAGAGGTGCCGAAACCTAAATCTGAAAATGCGATTACACTAGGTATAATAGTAAGTGTTAACCATTCCCCATAGTAGGCGGCTCCCCAAGCTGATATAAAAAATGGAACTAAAAATAATTGCTCTAGTACCCGTACCCCTTTTTGAAGTATATAGGCAAGCCCATTATTAAAAAGCCTTTTTTTTAGAGACATATTATTTGTTATTAAAAGCTGTTAACTGTGTATTTCCAAAATCTTTAGATTTTCGAAAAAAAATACTTATGGACAGTAACTTAATTGCCAGGTAGAAACACTTTTTAATCAGTGATTGTTTTTTTTGTCAGTGTAGCCATAGGCGTCAGGTGCTTTTGTGTCATTAAGCACAACCATAGTATTTCTTAGTTTTCCATTTTTATAGATGGATTCTACAGTTTTAAGATTTTCTCTTTTAGTTATGTCTTTTCTAGTTACGTAAATGGTGCTATCTATAAATGCATTGAGGGCGAAAGCATCTGAAATGAGACCAATAGGAGGGGTGTCAATAATAATTCGATCGTACTCTTGTTTTAGTTCGTTTATTAAGATTTCAATTCTTTCGCTAAGCATTAACCGTCCAACCTCATTTATTTCTATGCCAGCACCTATAAGATGTAAATTTTCTATACTTGGGTGCTTTTGAATGATTTGCTCAGTCGGAACTTCTTTTTTTACAATAAAATCAGTTATACCAGGACTTTCAGACATACCAAAATTCTTCATTAATTGGGGCATTCTTAAGTCAAACGATAATGCTATGACACTTTCACCATTAGAAGCAAGAGTTATGGCAAGGTTTGATGCTACAAAAGATTTACCTTCTCCTTTTACTGTGGAAGTGACCAGTATAGTTTGGTTCTTATCAGTTTTTTTTAAATATTCAAGATTGAAACATAGTAGTCTAAATAACTCTGCTGTAGGAGTTCGTTTGCCATTTGTAGTGCTAATGATATTACCATCAACACTTTTTGCAATTTCACCAAGGAAAGGGGCAGATGTTAAACTTGTGAGTTCCTCCAATGAAGAAATTTTGTTATTAAATAACTCCTTAATATATACTACGCTCAATGGCAGAAATAGTCCTAGAATTAACCCTCCTAAATAAAGAGCGGTCTTGTTTGGGCTTATTGGAAACCTGCCTGCCTTGGGAAGACTTACAATTCGAGTAGATGAAACTGGGGCAGCTAAGGAAAGTACTTCTTCTTCTCTTTTTTGGAGCAAATACAAATAGAGACCTTCTTTAGTACTCTTGTCACGGCTAATATCTACCAATTGGCGTTCCATAGAAGGAACCTTAGCAATTTGTGCTTGATATTTATTAGCGTTAGACTGTAAATTACGTTGGGCAATCATATACCGGTTTTTAGCACTCCGTGCATTTTCTACAATGGCTTTACCCAAGTCATTCAAGGTACGGTCTAAATTAACTATAAGAGGATTAGCTTTGGAAGCGGATTGTGACATATGGCCTTTTTCAAGTAGGGTTTCATTGTACTTGTCAATCATACTTGTCAAAGATGGGTCATTAGCGCTCAAAGCCGCGGGTATAGGGGTGTCAGTATTGCCTTGTTTTAAATAAGTTTCAATAGCATCGATTATATTGATTTCGGTTTGGTAGTCAGCTATTAATTTTTTATAATCATTGGCCTGTGCGATATAGAGGTCAGGATTACTAGTAACACTTGATGGGTCATTTTTTGTTTTAAACTCTTCTACTGTTTTTTCTACACCCTCAATTTCTCCAGAAAGCAGCTTCAGGCGACTATCAATCATCTTGATCGTATTCTCTGCTAGCTCATTTTCATACTTAATCATTTCCTCTACGTAGGTCTCAATGAGGCCGGCAATTACATCTTCTCCTTTCTTGGGGTTGCTACAAGTGAATCTTATACTTAATAAGTTTCCCGAAATATTAACCTGACTAACACTTAAATTTTGAAGAAAAGTATCAATTACTCTTTCTGTATTTCTAATTAAAAAATAGAGAGGTTTACCATTATCTTTATAGTCTGTAAGTTCTTTAGCATTAATAGTAAATGTACCATATGGTAATGATACTAAATCCCCAAACTTATGTACGGTTTGATAATTTTCGTCATTAACAAAGGTCTTAAGTTCAAATTGCGTGCTGTCAAGTAACTTAATATTAATTGGAAGGTCATGTATTAAGTTAGTATCCGTTTCATCAACTAAAACTTCTATTGGGGTATCTTCTCCGTAAATTTCGACATCACGAATACGACCTTCAACAAAGTAATTGATATTAAGCGAGCGATTGGAGATTACTTTTTCCATAATTCCATTCGATTTCAATATACCAATTTCGTCATCGACATCAGTTGAGTTTTTTATAAGACCAAGGCTTTTGATGCTTTCATTTTGTATGGAACCTTTTCCAGCATCATTAGTTTTTACCAATATTGTGCTCGTTACCGCATACTGGGGCTCTGCTCTATATCTTATGTGAAGATATGCAGCTGATAAACAGATGATGGCCCCGAAAACAAAAAGAGGCCAATATTTTAAGTATTTATGTAGTAATTTATTAATATTAATGTGTTCCATCTGATATATTCGGTTTAATGCAACGTTTCACGTTGTATAAATAAATTAAGTTTGAGAGGTTTTGCGTCTGTCTCACTTTTTTTAATTGTATAATAGTGCGCAATTTTGACATTTATCGTTTAACCTGGATTAGTGAATTTGGTCTAAGGTATTGGTCATTTTAATTTTATTAAGTGCATAATTTTTTCCTATCTAAATTGGCTCATAACTTTATTGAAGAACTCAAATCAACCAAAGAAACGGCATTTTTTGTATACCTAAAAATTTTGGGCATTTATTAAAACACCACGCATAATTATATATTTAGAATCTATTGAAATCTTGCATAACTTGTTGTTTTAATACCAATTAGAGCCTCGTAAAACTGCATAAAAAATAAATAAAGCACCATTTTATGAGAATATGAAATTTAACATTTGCTCTAACTTTAAAAGGTTTGTCTAATATGCTTTTTCCTCTCCGCGTACGGCATTAATAACTGTTTGTGCTATAATTTTAATATCTAACCACAAGGACCATTTTTCTACATAGAAAATATCCAATTTGGTTCGGTTAAGAATGTCTTTCTTTTCACCAATTTCGCCTCTATAGCCTTTAATTTGTGCTAGTCCGGTTATTCCTGGTTTAACAAAGTGGCGCACCAAATATTTATCCACAGATACCTCATAATCCCATGTGTGTAATTCCATATGGGGTCTTGGACCTACCACGCTCATCTCGCCTAAAAATACATTCAAGAACTGCGGCAGCTCATCTATACTGGTTTTGCGTATAAATCTACCAACGCGGGTGACACGCATATCTCCTTTGGTAGCCATTTTAGAATCGGCATCTTTAGAGGGGCGCATAGACCTGAATTTGTAGCACCAAAAGGTTTGCCGTTTTAGGCCATGTCTTTTTTGTTTGAAATAAAGTTTTCCAGGAGACTCCAATTTAATTAATATGAACATTATAGGAACGAGCCAAGACAAAATGGTCAAGATGACTAAAGAAGAAAAAATGAGGTCAAACGTACGTTTTATAACACGTCCAAATAGTGTGTCTAAAGGAACCCTTCTTAGGTTGAGCACAGGTACGTTTTCATAAAGTTCTATGAACATACCTCTGGAGTAAATTTCTTTGTTGTCCGGTATGATCTTTATGCGAATAAGGTTGTTATCCGCAAAGTCTATCAGATTTCGAAGTTCTTTATTATTGAACTTAGAGGCCACACAGTAAATCTCATCTATGTTATTCTCTAGAATATAAAGAAAACAATCTACCACCGGACCAAGAAATGTGGGACTTTTCGATTTTTTATCATCAAAATAACCCATATAACGATACCCCAGTTCGGGTTCGTCAAATACCTTCCTAATTTTCTTTAAGTTTTTGTCCCTACCGAGTACAACAACTTTTACGGAGTTACCACCCCATATACGGTATTTTCTACGTAACCAAAAGAAAACCACACGGTAGGCCGTAAGTGCGGTACAGATACTAAGGTAGATGAACAGTTGTTGTTCTATGGAATCGTAAATTCTGCCGGTTATTCCAAACAGTGCAAAATAGGCAAGACCATAAATTAAGTAAAGTTGAACAACTTTATGAATATTGGTAAAGAAACGTTCTTTACGTTTTCTAGTATAATAACTAAGGCCATAAGTGATGAGCAACCACGAGAAGTTGTAGTGGAAAATATAATAACCGTTGGTGTAAGTCTCTGGTGTTAGAAAATAGAGAAAACCGTTAATAATACACAAGTGTACCAATATTGAAATTGGAATAACCCAGTCTGAATTTTTAAAGCTTTTCATTTATTCTAATTCTGGTAATGGTTGGTGGTCAAATACGCGATAGCATTCAAAGCTGTCATATGTGTAAAATGCCGAACATTTCCAAAGCAGCGCTCTAGCAAAAAATGACTAAATGATAACAACATAACAACAGTAAATTTATACAAGTTTAATAATGTTTTACATCTCGTTTAGTAGGGCTGTTCTTGAGCTTTTTGGGTGGGTTTAATTGCAAGGGCAAATATAGGATTTCGGGTAGGACAGCCAAAATTAATGTCGTTATTTAACCATTATAAATTGCTTTTATATGTTTTTTAAATCCCTAAATCGCAGAAGGTTGTAGTGTTTGTAGTACTTGCGGGGTATTATGTGCTTTCCGATTTTTCCTGAAAATCGAATCCATAGCTTACCCCCGATTTTGTGGCATCCGAATTGATTTATTTTGGCTTAAAATTCGTGTCCAATGAATTGTGGAATCAATAATTACGGATGTTAGAATTTCTAATCTAATATTTTAATAATTCCTTAGAAAAACGGTCTTAAAATAATTTCTTCTAAAACTGTAGCATAGAAGTAAATTTTGGGGACTACTGTATAAGTATGGGTTATAAAAAAAAGGAGCGTTCCCCAACGCTCCCTTTCCGAGTTATGTCATATCCATTTCAATACTGAAATAGTTATTCAACCTACTTATGAGTTACAAAGATGCAGTGGTTTCCTTTAGGTGTTTGATGCTAAAAATCGAAATTTTGACACAATCGATATTTTACATGAACGGTCTTTTTTTACTGAAAGTTAGAGTTGCCGCCACATAAAAAGGGAGCGTTCCCCAACGCTCCCTTTCCGAGTTATATAATACCTATTTCAGTATTGAAATAGTTATTCAACCTACTTATGAGTTACAAATATGCAATAGTTCTTTCATCAAGATCGATTCAAAAAAAAACGAAATTGACGCAATTGCTAAATGCTAGTTGATTACGTATCCCAATATCCAGTATAGAATTATAAATACTACGACGCTACCAATGCACCCGCATTTGCCGCCTCCAATTTTTTTGGCTCCCCAACCGGCCAAAATGGCTTTTAGAATGTTTTTCATGTTTTCTTCTTATTGGGATTTTATAGGTCCCGTTTTATATTTTGTGTTGTAATCCATACGAAGACTTTGCAAGGTACTGTTTAAATCTTCGGCTTGCGATTGGAGTAGAGCGCTTGTAGTTTTAGGCAAACTGCCAAAAGCCAATAAATTTTGGTATTGTAGAACCAAAGCCTGTTCCTTGGCGGTAATCAATACATTAACCTCCTTATCCGATAGGTTCTTTTCCAGTAACTGTGTTTCAAGGGACTCAAAAATTGGTTTGTCTACCTCCGCAGGACGGGCGACTTTCCTCTCGGTAACCGCATGATATTCGTTGGTCAATATTTTCTCAAAATCGACTTCCTCAAAATGACGTTTCTTAAAATAAGCAAGCCATGTAGGATAGCGATCGGACTGTATTAAGGTGCCATAAGTTCGCTCGCAAGCGTGTGTTTCGGCTACCAATTCATTAAGTGCATTTTCCCATGCGGTGCGTTCTCGTTCCATGATTTAATTTTTTAGAGTTATACTTCAATTCATTTCATTTATAAATCAACCGAAAGCTGATTCTACGGCACCGCCATCAATCCGTACGTTGGTTCCGTTTACATAACTGGCATGCTCAGAGCATAAAAACGCTACTACGGCAGCCACTTCTTCTGGTTTTCCCCTTCGTTCCATAGCAATGTGCGGTCTCTTATTTTTTACGAACCACTCTACGGCTTCCTTCACCGAGATGTCTTTCTCTTTGGCTAGTTCTTCCATCATGGCATCCGTCATTGGGGTTTCAATATAGGCTGGGGAAATACAGTTGAAAAGAATGTTTTCTTTGGAATACGAACGAGATAGACATTTGGATAAATTTACAATAGCTGCTTTGCATGCATTGTAAGGACTTTCATCTACATAAGGTTGGAATGCATTTTCACTGGCCACCATAACCATGCGACCCCATTTAAGTTTTTGCATTTGCGGCACGAACGCCCTAGCAACACGAACGGCGCCCATCAAGTCCACTTGAATGGTCTTCATCCAATCTTCATCCGTCAGTTCCAAAAAATCACCAGCAGCACCTCGTGCTCCCGCTGAATGAAAAATGATGTGTGCTCCACCAAATTCGGTTTCAATCTTTTCGGCTAAATCCAACACTTCCTGATTTTTGGAAATATCCGCGGCAAGGCCCATAACCTTAGCGCCATCTTGGGCATCTTTTTCTACTTGTTTAACCGCATCCGCCAATTTTTTTCCGTTATCCTTATCCGATAGGATTACATTAACCCCTTCTCTGACTAAAAACTTAGCAGTTTCTATTCCTAATCCTGAGTCGCCGCCTGTTATCAAGGCCGTTTTTCCTTTTATGTTTAAATCCATAGTATTTTTTTAAGTAATATTTAATTCTATTTCGATGCTATCCGTTGGTGGTAAACCCAGGGTAACACGTCATTCCACCATCTACAAAAATGGTAGTTCCGTTAATGTATTCAGATTCATCCGAAGCCAGCCAACTGGCCACGCTACCAATATCTTCCGGAACGCCAATTTGTTTATAGGGTATGAGTTTCAGCATATTCTCCCTGCCTTCTTTGGTGCTCCAGACATCTTTATTGATATCCGTTTTAATAGCGCCCGGGGCAATACTGTTACACCTTATTTTATGGGGTGCGTAGGCTTGGCAAATGCTTTCCATCAACATTAAGAGTCCGCCTTTTGAAGCGGCATAGTTGGCATGGCCCGCCCAAGGGATTTCTTCGTGCACGGAACTCATGTGAATGATTTTTCCCAAAGAATTGGAAACATCTTTACGCATACCGCGGCGTAAAAATTCGTTAATGGCTTCCTTGGCGCATAAGAACTGCCCGGTAAGATTTACATCTATCACTTTTTTCCAAGCTTCCAAGGGCATTTCATGTAAAGGGTGGTCTATTTGCAAACCCGCATTGGCTACGCAGACATCTACCGTCCCAAAGTGGTTAATGGTCTTTTTGAACATCGATTTTACATCTTCCTCTTTACTAACATCACATTTAATCACAATGGCTTCGCCGCAAAGCTTGTTCTTGTTGATTTCATCCGCAACTTCTTCTGCGGCTTCTTTAGAGCTTCTATAATTCACGACAATATTGGCGCCCTCGGCACCCATAGCCTGCGCAACGGCTTTACCAATGCCACCACTGGAACCCGTTATAATACAGGTTTGATTTTCGAGTCTTTTGTTAGGTTTTTGCATAGCTCATGTAATTAGGTCATAAAATTACATGGCTTACCAATGTTAGAATTGTCCGATACATAAAATTGATAGCTCAATGCAATTGGGATGTGGAGCGATTGTAATGAGGGACTTAGATTATGTTTTACGGCATAAATTTTTGCTATCAAGGCTATTTGGGAAATAGGGTTCCCGTTATTTTGTGGAGCGATGGTGGTAATCACGATTGTCAAAAAAATAAAACATAGAAAGATGATAAAACCTAAAACGGAAGTACCTCAAATAGAATTACCTCTTATAAACGATACCCAATGGAATCTGGCTTCTCAGAAAAGCGATTCATTTACAGTCCTTGTTTTTTATAGGGGATTGCATTGTCCGGTCTGTAAAAACTATTTGGAAGAATTAGCCAAGAAGTTAAAGGATTTCACGGACAGAGGCGCTCATGTAGTAGCCATTAGTAGTGATAGTGAAGAGCGTGCCAAAAAAGCGGGTAAGGAATGGGATGTTCCCGAACTACCTATTGCCTATAATTTGTCTATTGAAGAGGCACGGAAATGGGGGCTGTTTGTTTCTAAGGGGGTAAAAGACTCTGAGCCGGATACTTTTTCTGAACCAGGAGTTTTTCTTGTAAGACCTGATAAAACATTGTACGCCAGCGCGGTTCAATCCATGCCTTTTGCCCGCCCCGATTGGAAAGACATATTGAACGCTATTGACTATATTGAAAAGAATGATTATCCGGCAAGAGGAGGTGAGTAATACGTACACGCAGCTCGTATACCTATGTTGTCCAAATAAATGATCTCAAAACAATTATAGGTTAGCCTAAAAGCATATCCTGTTCGCAGACTTGGAAAGTATTTCGTAAATTTAAGAGAGGGGTATCTTCCCCTTTAAAAGACGAAATACGAACTAAATGAATAGGATATGGAGCTGCATTATAAAGTTTATCGGAAAGTAAAAATCTATTTTAATAAAGTTTGTGGTGCTTTACCCAATCTAGGAGCGCTCAAAGAAAGGTCCGAGATAACTTTTGGAAGTCCTTTAGT
Organism: Zobellia amurskyensis; assembly: GCF_009725985.1. Lineage (GTDB taxonomy): Bacteria > Bacteroidota > Bacteroidia > Flavobacteriales > Flavobacteriaceae > Zobellia > Zobellia amurskyensis. Next base: position 134,558 of record NZ_RCNR01000009.1, on the reverse strand, counting down.
CGTATCGCGAATAGAAGAAATGCAGTTGATACAAGCGCAATTGGTGAATTATTTCATGAATCCTGCCCTGAAGGTGCCTTATGTGCCTTCGTCGCGCTGTTTAGCGTTGAGTACATGGTATGGCGATGATTCACTTTTGTCCTGTGACACTCTAGATTCATTAAATACAAAGCTGATTACAGAAGATGACAAGGTGATACAGGAGGCGAATTATATGATTTCCGATCCGCTTTTACCTGCCAAATTGCAAACCTTATTCGAAAACCATAGTGAAAGATTGCGAAAAATTAGACTCACTAAAGAAGCACTAAAGGAATTATAAATGAACGAATATACAGGACTGAGGTATGAGAAAATAGGCAATGGGAAGAAAACCATTGTCTTTATACATTATTTTGGAGGCGATGCCGGAAGTTGGAAATGGTTGGCCAAAAGATTGCGAAAAAGATATACCTGTATCATGCTTAATTTACCCGGTTTTGGTGGTACAAGACCACTTGCCGAACCTTCAATTTACGGTATGGCACAGTATATAAATGTGATTATTGATGAGTTGAAATTAAAGGATTATATACTTTGTGGGCATTCAATGGGTGCCAAACTGGTGCTGTATGCCGCTCAAATTAAAAACACGAACTTACCCCGTAAACTGATGCTCATTGCCCCTTCTCCGCCAACTGTAGAGAATATGACCGATGATGAACGCAAGCGCATGCTTAACCATCCAGATAGGGCGGAAGCAGCAAATACCGTGCATGGTGCTACCAAAAAGAAAATGGGAAACAAAAGGTTGTTATATGCGGTCAATTCCCAATTGCGGATAGAGGAGACTACCTGGAAATGGTGGTTGAACGTAGGTATGAAAAACAATATTGCGGACCGTATAAAAGGACTTAACATCCCCACGGATGTTATTTTTTCCAATGATGATCCCGTGATTTCTACGGATGCCATTTATGATGAGGTGCTACCCAATCTGAGCAATCCATCTACGGTAGCTTTAAGTAGGGTGGGACATTTAATTCCAATGGAAATGCCAAGAAAGCTGGCTAGAATCATTAAAAAACTTAATAAATAAGTACTTCTTAAAACGCTGGCAAGAAACTATCTCTGTGGGGCTGAAACAGATATCGTCAACATCAAAAGCAAATAAGTTAATATATGATTGTTAAAAGCGTACAAGTCATGTGCTTATTACTGATCTTTGCTCTTTATGCAAAAGGAGAAAAGAAAAAATAGGTGGCTGCGGCGCTTAGGACGGGTGTTCTTAGTGTTGGCGGTGTTGTTTTTTGGTTTGGTGCTTTTTATCCGAAGCCAGTGGGGGCAGGATATTATAGTGGGTAAACTCACCAACTACGTGTCTCAAAAGACGAACACTAAAGTTGAGATAGACCGGTTATACTTAACCTTTTCAGGAAATATTTTTTTAGAAGGATTGTATTTGGAAGATACTAAGGGTGACACCTTGGTCTATTCTAAAAATCTGGAATTGAACTTGCCCATTTCACCTCTAGTTTTTAGTAATGAACTTAATTTGAAGTCCGCCACCTGGGAAGGTTTGCGCGCTAGTGTTACCAGAGATGCCGATTCCGAAGATTTTAATTTCAATTTTCTAATCGATGCTTTTGTTACGGCAGATACTACTGCTGTTACAACAGAAAGTGAACCCATGCAGATAACTATTGGGGAGCTGGATTTCAAAGATTTTAATTTGGTCTATGATGACCGATTTTTGGGAATAGATAGTCGCATTCAATTAGGCGAATTGGTACTGGATGCAGATGAAACGGATTTGGAACAGTTACGGTTTGAACTAGATGAACTGAAATTATCCAACACTGATATCTTCTATAAACAGACCAAGCCTTTTATTTCCGAAGATACTACGGAAACGACTCTGCCGTACTTTGCAGTAGACTTTTTGCAACTACAAAATGTAAAAGCGGACTATAGTTCCGTTCCGGATTCCATTAGCGCGAAATTAGATGTTCAGGATTTTGAGTTAGAACTGCCCAAAGCCGACTTAACAACGAACGATATAGAGGTGGATAGGATCGCACTACAAGGTTCCACCATTTCCTTACAACTTCCGACAGCTACTGAAATTGCGGATTCCACCGAAACAACTGGAGGTTCTGCAAGCTTTGAATGGCCAAAATTTGAGGTGCGTGTAGATGAAATAGATTTTCAGAATAATTCTATTGCCTATGCCATGGGGGCGGCGCAACCGGAAAAAGGTAAGTTCAACCCGAACGCCATCTCACTTTCTAATTTTAAACTTCAAGCGGAGGAGATACAATACCGGCCGCAAGAAGTAGCCATAAACCTAAACGCACTTTCCTTTTCCGAACAGAGCGGGCTGGCATTGCAAAATCTAATTTTTGATGCCAAGGTAGATGACACATCTGCTTCGCTGAAAGGCTTGAAACTCAATATTGATAGGAGTTCTTTAGCAGGTCAAATGACATTGAAGTATCCGTCCATAGACGCATTAATGGATACTCCAGAGCGGGCCGAGGTGGATATCAGGCTTCAAGATATTTATTTGGATGTGCAGGATGCATTCGCGCTACAACCAGAATTAGCGGAGAATGTTTATATGGTTTCCGCTGCGGAACATCCCGTACAAGGTGAAATTTCGGCACAGGGAACTTTGCAAAGAATCGATATAAAGAATATGCAGCTCAATTGGGGGCAAACCACTCAATTTGCTGCACAGGGAAATGTACAGAATGTAACTCAACCGGATTCGCTTTACTTCAATTTTGAAACTATTTCGCTCAACACGATAAAAGAGGATGTGGCACAATTCGTTTCAGAAAAAGAATTGGGCATTTCGCTGCCCAAAACCATTGCCCTAGATGCCCAGGCCAGTGGAAAAGTAAATGACCTCACCGCCCAAGCAAGATTAAAAATTCCCGAAGGAACCATTGCCGCTAAGGGGGCGTATCAAGATGGCCAAGAGATGCGTTTTGACGGAAACGTAAAAGTGGATAGCCTACAACTGAATACTTTGTTGAACAACCCGCAATTGGGCGCTGTTTCATTTACTATGGATGTTTCCGGGGGAGGAACAATGAACCATCTAGATGCAAAACTTAAAACGGATTTTACCCAATTGACATTCAGCAATTATGATTTTTCGGCGCTGAAGCTGGAAGGTGAGATTGAAAACGGAAAAGGGGCGGTAGACCTTGCTTTTAAGGATGAAAACCTGAATCTCTTGGCAAAGACCCAAGTGGTTCTGGACTCGGTAAATTCAAAGTTAGATTTGGACCTAAACGTCATTGGTGCAGACCTGTACGCGTTAGGTCTTACCAAAGAGAGCATAAAAGCGGGGCTTCAACTTAACGGAAAATTTTCAGGCAATGCCGAGGCCTACAACATAGATGCCCAGATAGAAAATGGGGTGGCGGTCTATGACAATGAGCAGTATCAAGTGGGGCCTGTCAGCCTACAATCGTATATAGATGACACCAATACCAACGTCTCGGTGGATAGTGATTTTTTGGTGGCCAGTTTAAAATCCAACGCTTCTCCAAAAGGTTTGAGCGATGCGCTAACACGGCAATTTGAAAACTATTTTAAAGACGAACAGGATAGTGTGACCGTAAGAGATTCGGTTCGGTTGAAAATGAATTTGAAGCTGGCCCCAACGCCATTCCTGACCGAGGTGTTTTTACGGGACGTAGACCGCTTGGATTCGGTTTTGATAGATGCTGATTTTGATGCCGCTACACGAAAATTGAATGCGAATGTACACGTGCCCTCCGTAGCCTATCAAGGTAGTTCCATAGATAGTTTGAACGCTAGGGTAACGGGCAACGCGACCAATTTGGATTTTACCGCTGGTTTTGCCGGTCTCGTATCGGACCCGGTTCTTATAAAACGGACCTTTGTTGAAGGTAATCTGAAAAGCAAAAAGCTGTTCATGGATTTTATAGCCATGGATGATAACGAGGCCACTGCACATATTTCCTCTCAACTCACATTTTCAAAAGACACTACACGTATTCATATAGACCCTTCCAATTTGGTTCTGAACAAGAAAAAATGGTCGGTTCCAGAGGATAATCAGATTGTTATAGGGGATAAGTTGTTGCAATTCCAAAATGTAAATTTCACCCGGAATGACCAGTCCTTAACGCTCAGTGATCAGTTACCAAATCAGGAAAAAGAACACATAGGTATTGTGTTCGATAATTTTAGGTTGCAAACGTTTCTAAGCCTCTTGAATCCGGATGAAACTTTAGCGTCCGGTCTGGTAAAAGGTGATTTGATTATTGAGAATCCTTTTGGGGCAACGGGACTGGTGGCTGATTTTAAAATTAACTCTTTGGAAGCACTTCAGAATCCTTTGGGCAATTTGAGTCTAAAAGCCAATTCCACTGGAAATGCAGCTTACGACTTCAACCTCGCTTTAAAAGAAGGTGGTGCAGACCTTGATTTAACCGGAGACTATGCGGCTTCGGAAAAAGGAGCGCAATTGAACCTCGATTTAGATTTAAACAGAGTGGAGCTAAAAACGTTAGAAGCGTTTACGCAGGGAGCCATTAAAGATTCCCATGGAGCCTTTTCAGGGAAAATAAATGTATCAGGAACCACTGCTGCTCCAGAATATGATGGAACCTTGAATTTTACGGGTGTAGATTTTAATGTAGCGGCTTTAAATTCAGTTTTTAAGATTGCTGATGAACAGTTAAAATTGGACACGGAAGGCGTTTATTTTGATGCGTTTCAGATAGCGGATGCAGATGGAAGCGACTTCACGATACATGGTGCCGTGCTTACGGAAGAGCTTTTAAACCCTTCTTTTGATTTACAACTGGATGCGGAAAACTTTAGAGTGCTGAACTCCACAAAAGAAGATAATGAACTCTATTACGGAGTCGCTAGTTTGGATGCAGACATAAAGGTGGAGGGCGACCTGGAGCTGCCCAAAGTAAGTGGCAAACTGCGTATTCGTAAAATTACGGATATCACCTATGTGGTACCCGAATCGCAATTAGATGTGGAGGAACGGGACGGGGTGGTTCTTTTTGTGAACCGTGAAAATCCCGATGCTATCTTAACCCGTAATGATCAAGAAGAAACGCCTTCCTTTTTTCAGGGAATGGATGTCCGAACCGTTTTGGAAATTGCCGAGGATGCCGATTTTCATGTTATTATAGACGAGCGAACGGGAGATAATCTTGAGGTTTCCGGAGATGCCGCCCTAAACTTGAATATTGAGCCCAACGGGAGAATCAACCTTTCGGGTAGGTACGAGCTAAAATCCGGACATTATGAGACCAATCTATATAATCTAGTAAAACGAAGGTTTGAGATCAATCCCGGAAGTACTATCACTTGGCAAGGAGACCCCACCGATGCAAAGCTGGATGTTACCGCGGTGTACAGTGTAGAAACTTCGGCGGAGCCTTTAATGTCTTCCGTAGTCTCAAGTGAAGATATTAGTGTGAGTTCAAAATACCAAGAGGTATTACCTTTCTTGGTCTATTTGAACGTAGATGGGGAACTGCTGCAGCCCGATTTATCTTTTGGTCTAGATATGCCCGAAGATGAACAAGGTGCCTTGAGCGGTGCGGTATACGGGCGTGTACAGCAACTGAACGGCCAAGAAGCGGAACTGAACAAACAAGTGTTTTCATTGCTGGCACTAAATCGGTTTTATCCTGATTCGGGTAGTGATGGAAGTTCTGGGGGAACGGCTGCCATTGCCAGGGATAATGTAAATAAAGTCTTATCGGGCGAGCTAAATGCATTTTCGGATAAGGTGTTTGGCAATACGGGCGTTGAGGTAGATTTTGACCTGGATAGTTTTACGGATTACCAAGGTGATAGTCCACAAGACCGAACCCAACTCAACATAAATGCAAAGAAAAAATTATTTGATGACCGTTTGGTCGTAACTGCCGGTAGCGCTGTAGATGTAGAGGGTAGTGCACAGTCCGGACAAGAACAGACACCCATAATTGGTAATGTAAGTTTGGAATATCTACTCACCAAAGACGGAAGATACCGTTTGCGCGGTTTTCGTAAAAGTGAGTATGAGAATATTATTGACGGTCAGCTGATCGTCACCGGAATGGCCGTTATTTTCAATAGGGAATTCAATAAGTTCAGTCAGTTGTTCAATCCCTTAAAGGATAACACCGAAGAAAAAGAAAAGAAAACCAAATCTGATAAAGAAGAAGAACAAAAGGCGGATAACTAATATGAAGTTGAAGACAACAGTTTTTTTGCGAGTTTGCTTACTGCTTTTTTTAGCGGTACCCTACGGTTGTAGCGTGAGCAAATACATACCCGAGGACGAAACTTTGTTTACGGGAGCAGAAATTACGGTAGATTCGGAAGAGGAAAAACGAGCGCTTACACCAGTGGAACAAGAGTTGAATACCTTGGTGAGGCCAACCGCTAATTCTACAGTTTTGGGAATGCGTCTTGGACTGTACTACCATTACAAAGCGCAGCGGGAAAAACCCGGTTTTCTAAATAAATGGTTGAATAAAAAAATAGGCGAGGAGCCCGTATACCTTAGTGATGTGAATACGGACCGTATTGAGGAGCTTATGCTCAACCGTCTTGATAACCGTGGCTTCTTCTACAGTAAGGTCTCTACAGAAATAGATAGTACCAAAAAGTATGCTTCGGTGAATTACAAAGCAGAATTACCCAAGCCCTATACTTTGGAGCAATGGAAAATTGACAAAGATAGTTTGCCTATTTATGACGAAATAGAACTAGCCATGACGGACACCAAGCTGAAAGCAGGTGAACGTTTTGATTTGGAACTCTTAAAGTATGAGCGCGAACGTATAGATGGGCATCTTAAGAACCGAGGTTATTATAACTTTAATCCTGATTTTTTGATTTTTGAGGCCGATACCAATCGCTATGATAATAGAAAATTTGATTTGTTCTTACGCTTAAAAAAGGGCACACCGGAAAAGTCCATTATTCCGTATACCATTGATTCCATTGCGGTCTATCCTAATTATTCCATTGAAAATGATAGCTTACCACAAGCTTCGGAAATTACGGAAGAAAACGGTATTCAATTTATTCAAGATGAAGAATTCTTTAAACCGAAGCGTTTGGAACCTTATATACTTTTTGAGAAAGGACAGAAATACAATTCAGAAACGGCACGCCTTACCAGTAACCGTTTAGCGGCCTTGGGCAGTTATAAATTCGTGAACATTCGGTTTAATGAGATGGACACTTCCATGGTGGATAACAAAGGTTTATTGAACGCGGATATCTTTTTATCGCCCTTAACCAAAAGGTCCATTAGAACAGAACTTCAAGCGGTAACCAAATCCAATGGCTTTGCAGGACCGGGAATAGCGGTGACTTATAACAACCGTAATGTTTTTAACGGAGGGGAAACCTTTAGCCTAACCGGTAACTTTGCCTATGAGACTCAATTGTCTGGTGGGGATAATGCAGGATTAACGAGTATTGCGGGTGGATTAAAAGCAAATTTGCTTTTGCCTAGGTTAGTGCCTTTTTCACCCAGTAGATTTAACTACGCCGTTCCAAAGACCAAAATAAGTTTGGGAGGCGACATTCTAAAACGCAGTAAACTCTATACGTTAACCTCTTTTAATGGCTCATTTGGGTATACATGGAACGCCAATAAGTTTGTATATCATGAATTGAACCCCATAAGTGTTACGTATGTAAACCTGACGGATACCACAGAAGAATTCGAGGAAATCCTAGCGAATAATTCATATCTGAGCAGTAGTTTTGAACAGCAGTTTATTGCAGGACTCAATTATACCTTTACCTATAATGAACTGGTAGATGAGAATAAGGATCGCCCTATTTATGTGTCTACAAGTCTAGATGTAGCAGGAAATACCCTGAGTTTGTTGAACGGAGGAAAGAGTACCGCATTTGGACTGGAATATGCGCAATATGCCAAAGCGGATATAGATTTTAGGTATTATCTAAAATGGGGCAAAGAAAGTGCCGTGGTAAGTCGCTTATACGCGGGTTGGGGAATTCCGTACGGTAATTCATCGACCTTACCGTTTGTAAAACAGTTTTACTCCGGTGGTCCGTATAGCGTTCGGGCGTTTCAAATACGTTCTTTAGGTCCTGGTACATTTAGTAGTGATGAGGATAGTACCAGTTCTTACTTTGATCAATCAGGTAACCTTAGGTTAGAAGCGAATCTTGAATATAGATTTCCTATATGGTCTTATTTAAAGGGTGCTCTCTTTGTAGATGCCGGTAATGTTTGGTTAACGAACGAAGCAGATGTAGGAGAGGATGAATCAGAAGAAAGTATCGCCTTTAACGAGCAGCTAACTACAGAAGGCAAGTTTGGTTCTGATTGGATGAAAGAGTTGGGTGTAGGTGTTGGTTTTGGGCTGCGTGTAGATATTCAAAGTTTTGTTATACGCTTTGATTTTGCCTCTCCATTACAAGTGCCCTATTTACCGGAAGGCGAACGGTTGCGAACACCTTTTATAGATGGTGGAAGCGGGAATCTTATCTTCAATTTTGCCATAGGCTATCCTTTTTGATTTGGACCTTTATTTTTCTGAAAGTCATACAGATGTGTTTTAAAGGGGTATACATGCATTTAATGATTATTTGTAGTTACTTTTGCTATCTTATGTAATCTTTAGTGGATTGTTCATTTGGGTTAGCACCTTGGGAATAAAACAAATTATTTAGAATTTACATAGCACTGTGGAAGGCTTCACGGGCAAAACAATTATCCCCATTTTATTGATGTATACACTTACTTACGAATCAAAAGCGGTAAAAGAGCTCACAAACGCAGATATTGAGGCGATTTTGGAGACAGCTCGTAGTTTTAACGGAGCTTCTGATATAACCGGCTGCCTAATTTTTTACAAAAGAAGGTTTATTCAAATTTTAGAGGGTGAAAAGGAAGTAGTTCAGGCGCTTTATGAACGAATTAAACAAGATTCACGACATACCAATGTATACTTGTTATCTGAAAATGAAGAAGGAGAACGGAATTTTCCAAATTGGGGTATGGTCTATTATCCAATTGATGAAACCGACCTTAATAAAAATGAGTACGAACAGTTTAGAAGAAATTTGCTTTTATTGGCAGACCTTACGGTACACTCCAATAAGACGGCAATCCTTTTTTGGAAACGTATGAAATTGTTGGTTACGACGCCTCCGGACATACGTTAGATTTTGGTTGCGATACGTTATAAAATAAAAAAGCGGCGATACTATCGCCGCTTTTTTTATGGTAAAATATTTCTATATACTATGAATCAAACTGCTTAAGAGATGCTCTTAACATCCAAGCCATTTGTTCGTGGGCCTGTAGTATTCCTGTAATAAAGTCTGCAGTACCTTCATCATTATGAGCTTCTGCATTTTCGCCGATACTCTCACGTATAAATTTAATTACTTTATCATGATCTTTCAATAAAACGGTCATAAAGCTCGCACTATCAGTTTGATCAGGATTGTTTTCTTCTAAATGTGATAACTCTAAAAATTCTTTAAGTGTACCTGGAGAATAGAATCCTAACATGCGGATACGTTCAGCTACTTCGTCTATAAACTTTTCCAATTTTCCATACTCCTCTTCAAAGAACACATGCTTCGTATGGAAATCAATTCCCTCAACGTTCCAATGGGCGTTACGGGTTTTAGTATATAATAAAAACTCATCGGCCAATAAGTGGCGCAACATTTTTACTACAGCTTCTCTATTTGATTTTTTTATGCCTATCTCGGCTTTTTGTGCTTCTTTAACTTCCATGGTATTATATTTTTAGATTCACTGCAAATTAAGCCGAATTGCCGGCGTGGGTTGACCTGAAAAGTTTATTGTTTGCTCCAAAAAGAATCCATAAAAAACATCATGGAAGAATAGGTATTAGAGCATTTTTTTCTTCAATTAAGTCAATTGACTGATGCTTACATGCCTATTTTTAGGGTTGCAAATAAGGAGTATTAATACGTAAAGAGAAGGAGCTATGAAGACATTGAACGACTTATTCGAGCACCAGCTTAAAGATTTGTACAGTGCGGAAATACAGCAGCTCGCGGCGTTTCCAGAGATAGTGGAACACGCAAGTGATGTACAATTAAAGAGGGCATTTGAAAATCACCTGAAGGAAACAAGGGAGCAAAAAAACAGGATTGAAAATATTTGCCGAGAACTGAATATAACACCAAGTGGAGAAACGTGCCAAGCCATGAAAGGACTTATAAAGGAAGCTAAACATTTTATAGAAGAGGCTGAAGGTGATGAGTTAATGGATGTGGGCTTAATTGCCGAAATCCAACGGGTACAGCACTATGAGATTTCAGGTTACGGAACTGCTGTTCGTTTTGCAAAAGAATTGGGATACCGGCAAATTGCAAAAACATTGCAAGAAACATTGAACGAAGAGTATGATGCCGATAATGTTCTAGAGAAACTGGCCGAAACCCGGCTAAATAAAAAGGCTATAAACAATGCCTAACTAAGACCAAAAATTTAATTATTAGACCCGAAGCGAATAGAGTGACATGTTCTATGTATTTGCTTCGGGTTTTTTTGTAGATATTAATTAGAAAAGTATGCTTGCACTTATAAAGAGAATATACACCAGTATTTCATTTATAACCGTTCTAATAGCTCTAGGGTATGGGTTAGTCGCAATTCTTTTAGTCCTTTTTCCCATTCATTTTCTAGACGATTTTCCTCGTATAGCCATTACGGATCCAGATAGTATAAAGTTTATTCTTTCTTTTACCATAGGAGGCATCTTCACACTTACCGTGTTTAGTTACACCATGGTTATGAATGTTCTAAATAGGAGCATCAGTAATTATTCGCCCAGGTTAATACCGCTTATTTTACACGAAAGGCATCACCAAGTTATATTAGGGGCAAGCAGTGGTACAATAGTCTATAGTTTAATTATGTCGGTTCAGGTGGCCAGTGACAATTCAGAAAAATTATCTTCATTTGCAGCTCCCTTGGCCATTCTCATGGTTGTAATCTGTGTTTTTTTGTTCATTTATTTTATACACAGTGTATCGCAGAGCATACATGTAAATTATGTAGTTCACCGCTCGTATAAGAATACAAAACAAAGTATAGAAACTTTATTAAAGTTGAAGGATGGCCTCAATTCTTCTAAAGAGGATAAAAAGGAATGGGTAGATTCCATCGCCTTTGAAACTTGTGGGTATCTAAATTATGTTCGAATCAATAAATTGATTGCACTTTCTGAGAAACATAAAATCGATTTTAAGCTTGAAAAGCAGATGGGTTCATTTCTTCAGATTAATGAAAAAGTTCTGTCCGCTTCTTCTAAATTGAACGATGATTTACGCAATAAAGTAAAGCGATGTTTAAGCGTAGACCGTTCAGAGCCAATGGACGTGGTGGAAATTGGCTTTAAACATTTGGTTGAAGTAGCTATAAAAGCAAGTTCGCCAGCTATTAACGACCCAGGCACCTCATTGATTGCTGTTGATTATTTGGTTCAGCTTTTTATACTGCGAAAACAGATTCCAAACTTTAATAATTACACCTCACCAAATGGTGGGCGACTATTTTTTGAAATGATTCCCGAGGAGACGCTCAAAAGTTATGTGTTCAAAGAGATGGAGAATTATATGAATAATGACCCTGTACTTACCGAAAAGCTTCAGCTTTCAAAAGCTATACTGCAATAACCTTTGCCTTCTCTGGAAGGTATTGTAATTATGTATCTACTTAGGTATTGTAAGTAGTTTTCTTCCTTTATTAAATCTATGGGTATATAAGTGGGTAAAACATATTATAAGTGTAAACATGAAGAAACCGGTACGTTAAGTACCGGTTTCTTTTCAACAACCAAACTATTCTAATAATCTTTTAAGCAGATGCAGCCATCATATTTTGCTTGTCTTTATACTGCTTAGGGCTGCAGTTGTATTTGTTTCTAAATATTTTTGAAAAGTAGCTACGGCTAGTAAAACCAATACTGTATACTACTTCAGATATATTCAAATCTGTGTTTTTAATCAATTCTTCAGCTTTTTCTATACGTACCTCGCGAATGTAATCCGTAACGGTAGTACCATGCATTAACTTAAAACCTTCTTGCAACTTACAAGGTGAAAGTCCTGACTTACGGCAAAGCTCAGAGATAGATAATTGTCTTTCTGGGTAGTTGTTTACAAAATCTGAAATATCTTTTACAGATTCCATTTCTCTTGTGTTCAAACTACCGGTTTGGTTTTCTCTGTTCTTAAGGTCATCCGTATGCTGCTGAACCTCCAAGGCCAAAATCATATGAACTAAGCCTTCTATCAATAAGCTTCTTACAATACCTTGTTGCTTAATTGCTTTAAGCTGCGTTATTTGATCGGCAATTTTTAAGTTGTAAGACCCGATATATATAGTGTTCTCTGCTGGCTTTCCGTTCAGCATAAGTTCCTGTAATCTGTAATTTAGACCATTTTTCTTAGCTGTATCCGTCTGGGCAACCGTTCTAACAACAATAAGTGATGTTTTAACACGTACGTCTTTTTGAAAGTAAAGTACGTTATCCGAATTGCTGGCATTGGTTAAAATACCCGTCTGAAAGTTTTCTAGTACGTTCTTTTTAGTTTCGTTGTTAAAGCTATGCGCAATTCTACCTGCGGAGCAATAAGCAAAACATATGGGTGCGTTTTCCTCAGAACCAGTTCTTAGTGTGAAATCTTGAGCAAACTCCATATCAAATTCCAAATAAGATATACCACCTTTGAAAGTGATTCCTCTAATATGACCTCGGCCTAATTCGTTATCCAAGGTTAGGATGTGTTCTTTAGCGTTAACCGCTAATGACCCACCAAAGTTATGGTGAAGTTGTTCGAACATATTTTTAATAGCTGCAGATGATAAGTTAATAGTTGTCATAGTGTTCTTTTTAAGGTTGTTAATTTCTTTTAGTGTAGAGGATAGTAGAATTATCCGTTTGTCTGTTGATGACCGTTGTGGGTCATTCCTACACTAAGATTTTCTGGGTTAAGACTATGAGAAGAATTCTCATTAATAGGTCTTACACGACCGACTCTCGCCAATTGTTCAGATACTTTTTCTATTAAATTTTTCATAGATACCAGATGTGTTATTGTTCTGGTACAAAGATCAGGGAAGAGCCTACCTTTTCTGTTACACAATTTTTGCATTGTGTTATAGAATTGTCGGTTTTAGTCAAAAAAGCCGTTAAAATGTACTAAAAAGGTGTTGTATAGCAGGAATTGAGCAGTTGTGCATTTAGTTGTTGTGATGAGGATAAAAGGCTTGAGTATCCCTTAGATTACGCAGGTAGATAAAAAACAAAGGCAGAGCCTTTACCTAATTCACTTGTAGCATATATAAAGCCACGATGATTTTCTACTATCTTTTTACAGATAGCTAGGCCAATGCCCGTACCCGAGTATTCTGATTTTTGATGAAGACGTTGAAACACTTCGAATATTTTTTCCGCGTGTTCAGTAGAAAAGCCTATACCATTGTCTATAATGGTAATCTTATAATAGGTATTCGCCGATTTAAAGAAATCATCGGGAATTTGTTTAGAATGCACCTTTTCTGATTGAATGGTAATAGACGGTGTGGCATCTGCAACCCTATACTTAATCGCATTGGAAATAAGATTATTAAATAGCTGCTCAAGCTGGTAAGACACCCCTTTTATAGAAGGAAGCTCTTCACTGGTAATACTAGCGTTACTGTTCTCTATATTTGTAGATAAGTCTTCCTGTACTTTAGCTAATACCTCATTAAGGTCTATAATTCCAAAATCTTCGTGTTTTGAATCTATTCTAGAGTAGGTCAATAAGTTCATTACCAAGGATTGCATACGGGAGGCGGCATTTACTACTTTTCTAAAGTACACGCGTCCTTTTTCCGATAAGTTATCGGCTTCCGTACTCTCCAAACGAGAAATGAACATTTGGGTTTTTCTAAGCGGCTCTTGTAAATCATGACTGGCTACTCTATTAAAGGATTCCAGTTCGGCATTACTATGTTGCAGCTCAAGGTTACTTGTTCTAAGTTTTTCTTCCGCGGCAATGGTAGAAGAGATATCTTGGGCCACACCGGACATGATTCTCTCATTGTCCTTTTCAATGAATTGGCCATTTACTTTTAGGTGTTTGACTTCTCCCTGTTTGGTAATAATGCGGTAGCGATGTTCGGTAACGGTCAGCTCCTGCATAGATTTTTCAATACTACCATGAAATATTTGTAAATCCTCAGGGTGCACGAATTTATCAAAATCATTCAATGAAGCTTCAAATCCTTTAGGTTCGTATCCAAGCATTCTATAGAAGTTATCCGATAGTTCAATTTTATCAGAACCTGCGTACCAAATAAAACTTCCAATTTTGGCTATCCGCTCGGCATCCGTAAGAATTGAGTTCTGTATGGATAGTTCCTGGATTAGTGCCTCCACACGATTTTCATTCTTCTTTTCTTCTGTAACATCTACTATAACACCAACTGAAGCCTTTCTACCATTTCTGATAAGGGCCCGTCCATTAAGCTCTATATGTTTTACATCTCCCTGTTTGGTAATAATACGGTACCCGTTTATTTGTGAGGCCCCTTGTTCAATAGTTTCTTTGCCCAGAAGATCATACAGATGTATATCATCTGGGTGAACAAATTCCCGATAACTATCATAAGTTACCTTGAACGAATTTGGGGGGTATCCTAAAATACGGTAAAAGTTATCGGACATAGAGGCTTCGCCATTATCCAAATACCAAATGTAGCTTCCTATATTAGCTACGTTTTCGGCATCTATAAAAATGGAGTTCTGGGTTTCCAACTGAGTGTTCAGTTGCAAAAGTTGATTTGTTTTTTCTTTTTCTTCGGTGATTTCCCTGGTAGTCAAGGTTATGCCATCTCCTAATTTAATGGCTCTAGCACTGAACCATTTTATAGCTCCTTCAACTTCATAAGGTACCTCATAAGAAGTAGGATTACCAGTTTGGACAACACCTGTTAAATAGCCAAAAATTTCCGATTCAAAAATTGTAGGGAAAACTTCGGAAACCCTTTTATTTATGATTTCTTCTGGCAGGTCTCCCGTAATTGGGGTAATCTTATCATTAATGAATAGAATCTTAAAGTCTATGACTTTATCGTCTTTGTCCCGTATGCTCTCAAAATTCATGACCACGTGAGAGATGCTCTTGAAAATATTATTTAGAAAAGCACGGTTGTCCAGTAACTTTAGATTCTGTTCTTCTAATCGTTGGTTTAATAATAATTGCTCTCTTTTGGCCGTTTCTTCGGCTGTAGAATTGCGGGCCGTCACCATAATTCCTTCGGCTAAAGGAGTGATGAGCGATTTAAACCATAATTTTTCGCCCTTAGCGGAAATCTGTCTGTCTAAGGTTATTTTTTCTTTTTTATAGAAACAGTTCACCAATTTGTCAAACTCACCATTCAGCATTAGAAA
This sequence comes from Zobellia amurskyensis, assembly GCF_009725985.1. GTDB lineage: Bacteria > Bacteroidota > Bacteroidia > Flavobacteriales > Flavobacteriaceae > Zobellia > Zobellia amurskyensis. The sequence goes on along the minus strand of NZ_RCNR01000009.1, from coordinate 119,106 downwards.
AGGAAATATTTTGGATACAGGCTCGCCAATAATCTGGTCAGGGTCTAATCCTAAATAATCGCGGTTGCACTCATTGGCAAAGACTATTTTAAAATCTGTTATGGTCTTTTGTTTATCGTAAATGGGCTCGTAATAATTGACAATATTATCCGTAGTGGCCAATACGCTTCTAAGGAAATTTTCCGAACGTCTGATCCGTAACTTATTTCTGTAAATTTTTAAGAAGGCCAGTATGAAAATTAAGAGGGCAAAGAACGCAAGTAATAAGGACGTGAGCGGTGCTAGATATTTGTTGGACTCGTATTCATCTCTTGTCTTTTTTATGGATAGGCGCTCCTCTGCCAGCATTTGGTTTCTTATATTCCGAATGCGATAGAGCGTAAAATTTACATTCGTTTTCTTATCTTTTTCAGATTCACTAAGATTGTTTAAAGGCTTATCAGGGTGGTCCGCTAGAACTTTAAGTTCTTCATGCAAGGAGTCTAACAAAGACTGCATAGGAGCTAAACGGGTCTGCTGAGAAGTGTTTTCCTGGGTTAGGTCCTTAAGCGTTTTTAATATAGTTTCGCCCTCTTTTACATAGTCGTCAAAAATGGTATTTTTTCCTTCTGTTTTTTGGAGTTGGTTTCTGAACTCTTCGGATTCTGCTTGTGTAGAATGGGCAGAAAGCTCGCTAATGGCATTGTTTACCTGTAACGTATGCGCTACTTTTTCGGCAAGGTCCTGCATGCGCATAATCTGGTAATACGCCATGCTAGCGGTAAACAGGATGATTGCAAATGCAACGAACAATAAAACTATGTAGGTCTTGGAAGAGGTATATATTCGTTTAAAATCCATAAGCTCTATATGCGAAATAGAAAGGTGTCTTTGTTAAGATTAGACGTATGGTATTGCCAGTTCAATTGCAATATTCTTTCTACAGAATCTTGCAATTTACCAAAGTTATTGGGCTTATTAAGATAAATGTTTGCTCCATTCAAGAAAGTCTCCTCTATATCACGTTCGGAAGAAGAGGTAGAATATATGGCTATGCAAAGGTCTTTTAAGTCCGGATTTTGACGTATTTCCTTAAGACATTGCATACCATTTTTAATGGGCATATTTAAATCTAAGAAAATAAGATTGGGCAATATTACGTTGGGTAAATTAAGATAATCCATTAACTCTTGACCGTGGTTAAAAAGAGATAACTTGGTTCGTATGGAGATATCTTCTATGGCTTCACTGAAGAGCATTCTGTCATCTTCATCATCATCTGCCAAGGCTATATTTAATAGTTTGGTGCTCATAAGTAAATTTTACGTGTTGGGGTTAACAGTATAGTTCATTTTCTTTTTCATTATTCTTTGAAAACTACTTGGGGTAAGGCCGGTAGTTTTTTTAAATTGCCCGGAAAGATGGGCAACACTACTATAGTTTAGTTGGAAAGCAATTTCTGTAAGTGTTAGGTCTGTATTACAGATGAGTTCCTTTGCAAAATCAACTTTTCGCAGAATAATGTAGTTTTCAATAGAGGTATAGGTGCTCTCTGAGAAAACCGAAGAAAGATGGGGATACGAATAATTTAATGTGTCAGCTAAATAGGAGGAGACCTTAACGGACTTTAATTCTTTGTTTTTCAACAAGTCGTCTATGGCATTTTTAATACGCTCTACAAGGGTGATTTTTTGGTCGTCCAAAATTTCAATTCCATACCGCTTTAAAGAACCGGCAAGCGATTTTCTTTGCTCCTCGGATAAACTCCCTTTAATACGTACTTCGCCCAGGCTACCCAATGTGTACGAAACATCATAAGCATCAAGATGCTCCTTTAAGAGCGTCTCGCATGCCTTATTAAAATCGTATTTTACAAAGAGTATCATATGCTACTGACGGGTGTATTTTCCTAAGATGAAAGATATGTACTTTATTTTTAAAAAAAACGGAATACTTATTTATACCTTGGAAAAAGTAACCCTAAACCAAAATTTAATCTAAATTCTATTCGTTTTGAGGGTTTTGTGGAATCAAAAAAATAAAATATTTAAAAATGAAATTGAATAAATATACTAAAAGAGCCATGATTGGCGGTATCCTTTCTGTGCTCGTAATAATAATGGGTACTATTTTGTTGGGTAGACTTAGCGGTTATGAGGCCAAAGAGTTGATTAAAAATTCCGTTGGAGGTTTAAATACACTTTGTAATACCATTGCATTGGCGTCTGCTACGATTCTTGCACTGCTTTTAACTTTACTGAGTTTAACTTCTAATGCAAAATCAAAATTAAAAGAAGAGCATTATAGACATGTGCTACAGATTGCTAAACTAGATACCTTTGTTTTTATAGCCTCTGTGATTACCTTTTTACTTTTTAATTTACCAATAACCGAATCGGATAATGTACCGGAGAACTGGTACAATATATTGTATTATGCCTCGCTAGCGGTGTCCAGCATTTTAAGTTCTGCACTAATTGTAGTGGTGCTAATGTTATATAATACGGTTGTAAGTATTATTAAAATAGTAGGATTGGGCGTTACGGATCATCCATTGATCTACGAGGAAGAAGATAATGATGAAAAGGACGAATAATAGCAGTGGGGCGTATTAAAAAGACGTTGTTCAATATTTAACTTATGACATAAAAAAGCGGAAGTTTCCAAAAGGAAACTCCCACTTTAACAACCAACCAAACTATTATCTTAATTGTCGTCTACGGCATCTTCAATTCCATCTTCTACATCTTCAGCGCCTTCTTCTATGGCGTCTCCCGTGTCGTCAATTGCGTCTTCTATTTTGTCTCCTGTATCTTTATTTTGGTCTCTACAGCTTGTTAGTGTAGTAAAAGATGCAGTCATTAAGACAAATAGCATTAAATATAGTGTACGTTTCATATTGTTTAGGTTTTATAGATTAATACGTGTTATATACTTTTCTTTCCGGTGAATAATGATATTACGAAAAGAATAAGAAAAATAAAGAATAGTACTTTGGCGATACTTGCAGCTCCAGCTGCTATTCCACCAAATCCAAATACTGCGGCAATAATTGCCAATATAACAAAAGTGACTGTCCAGCGTAACATAATATGTGGTTTTAGATTAGTAATTTCTAGTGTCGTACTTATCCGACTTCTACACTACAAAGATGAAAAATGTGTTGCGTTTCGATTAACACAAAACATTTTGATTTTGCCTTTAAACAATATTAATAGTAGCAGTAATAATGGCGGAATACACCTCGTGGTGTTATGATTTACTAATGTCTATACTGTTATGATACAGTAAATCATGTAAGGTGGTAGGTAGAAAATCCTCATCACCTAAAACCGATAGTTCATCATGAACATCTGAGTTGTTATCATAGAAGAAGTCTTCTGAAACGGCCTCGGCATTCAAGGTGTGTATAGCAGCTTCGGTGTCTATTTCATTTGTGGAGATATCATAGTCTAAATAAGCCTTTTGCTGATGACTAGGTATCAAAATGGGCATTTGGTCACTAGCGTTGTGAACTTGTGTAAATGTTCTGTTGGCCGGTTCCGTAATAAGCGCGCTAGTCATAAAACCATCTTCTAGCTCATTGCAAATAGCGGCAACGGCAAAAGGTTCTCCTGATTCTTTGGTCATATGAAAAAATAGGAGTTCCCCCTCTGAAACAAAAGTGGTAAAGAAGCCGGTTACGATAAGTAGACATCTTTCTGTTTCGTTGGTATGGGCGTACCATGGTTTTGAATTTAACGAAGCGGTTGGTACTGTTAATGTATTCACATGTTTTTGAAAAACGGCCCAATCCCCGTCAAATTTCTTGGGAAGAAGACCCCAAATAGAAGTGGTGATTTCTTCTTGTTTTGTTGAAGTTATAATAGGAACGGTACTTTCTTCAAGTCCGTTTATGATTTGTCGTGGTCTATATATGTCGGGAAATTTAAAAAGGGCGCTATACATTTCTTCAATCTGCTCTCTTTCTGCCCGAATGGATAATTTGTTGAACATAGATATTGTATAAATAGTTAGTAAAATGTAAAAAAGGGATACAATTGCATCCCCTTTTATTTTTGTCTTTACTACTCCTATAGTACGTCTTCCAATCTTTTGATGTTACTTAGATCGGTACTAATTTTATTCATTTGCTTAGTAAGTAGAGTAGCGGTAGTAGTAGGTAGAGCAGTTTCGTTGAGTACTGCTTTGTACTCATCTATGGCAGCTTTTTCCCCAGTAATGGATTCTTCTAACATAGCTTCGTCATTGTCTCCGTTAAACCATGCTTTTACATCCATCCAACCACGGTGCATGGCACCTGTAGCACTTCCGCCTTTATCAAAATCCTGTCCGTAACGAACAATTTCAGATTTTAGGTCATGTCCAAAAGCGTAACGTTCGTCTGCCTTACGTTTAAAGAAGGTCTTTAGGTCTGTACTCTGGGCGTGTTCGGCAGCTTTTTTAAAACCCTTCTCCGCATCATAAGTCTTCTCTAATATGTTGTTTAATTTTGTCTGTATTTCTTCGCTATATGTGCTCATCTTAATTCAAATTTTAATGAACGGCAATTTTTAAAAATGGGATGCATGCCGCATGACATCTTACTTTCTGTTTGTAAAGTTAGAGAGATAGACGCGTTTGTCTTTATCTGAAAAAATGAATTATTGATGCAATCCCTAATAGTCTATTTTAAATGGTATCTATTTGTTTTTCAATATGAAAGAAAACAAAAAGCAATGTTAAAACTTAGGTGTATATTGTTCAAAAAGCTCAAGAATGACCATTTCCGAAGTTGTAAAATGCTCAGATCTGGAGTCCTCTTTCTCTGCCTTGTCAAACCATTTTTCTATGGAACCATCTTCATACTTGGAAACCAATACAGGGTGAACATAGTATTTGCGACAAACATTGCGTGTATTGCCTAGAGCTGCAGCTGCAGCATCAAAACCTATGAGTAGGTTTTTCTTATTTTCTTTTTGGGTTTCGGTGGGGCTTAAATCTAAAAGCGTATCAAAAAACACTACGGATGCCGCCCATGTCCTAAAATCCTTGGCCGTAAAGAATTCACCGCTTATATCATGTAAGTATTCGTTTACCATAGAACTATCTACAGATTGTTTGTCACCGTCTTCGTCATAATACTGAAAGAGTTCCCAGCCTGGTATATCCTCACATCGACTAATAAGTCGAATCAGTTTTTTATTACGTACCGTAACCGAATGCTGTTTACCTTTCTTGCCAACAAATTCAAATTTTATGTTGTTCTTAAATATCTCAACATGCTTTTTACGCATGGTAGAAAGTCCGTAAGATTTGTTGCGTTTGGCGTATTGCTCATTTCCAATTCGTATATGGGTCTCGTCCATAAGTTTTACAATGAGTGCCACAACCTTACTTTTTGTCCATTGTTTTTGAGACAGGTCTTTTTCCACTTGCTCTCTAATGGTAGGCAGCTTCTTGCCAAAGAGACTCATTTTATAAAATTTGGTCTGATTTCTAATTTTTACCCACGTAGGATGGTACCTATATTGTTTTCTGTTTTTAAGGTCTTTACCTACGGCTTGCAGGTGTCCGTTTTGTAAATGGGTAATTTTCACATCTTCCCAAGCGGGTGGTAAGACCAAGCTTGTAATGCGTTCTATTTCATTCTTGTCCTTTATAGGTTTCTGTTTGTAGGTGTAAACAAAACCCTTTCCTTTTCGGCGTCGGGATATGGGCATTTTACCATTATCAATATATACCAAATTGAGATTTTCAATCGCCAATTCTGGAGCTTTCAATAACTGACTTAAAAGGTTCTTTTGTGCCATCTATTAAGAGTGATTTATTGATTTGGAATACTGCTGAGGTTAAAGATATTCCCTATAAAGCGTTTGGTTTGAGCTCAATCGATAATTAGATTAACCGCTTTGGAAAATTCACTGGAATAAGTGAAAAATGGATGTATATTGAAATAAAGCGACTTGTAAACCTCCGTTTTCAAAGGTGCTACGAGTTGTTATTATGAAATCATTTGATTAAACAGATAAACAAACAATTATGAAAAATACTGTACAAGACGAGAAAATAAAAAACGAAGAGACCGAGTTTGTCAAGGAATCCCATGACCCTAAACAAGAGTATATCTTTCAAAAGAGCGGTATTACAAAAAAAGGGTTTTTTATCATCATAGCCTTTTTGGTTGTTTTAGTAGTGGCGCTCGTTGCATCTGGTGTTGTTTTCTAAAGTTAGACCACTTTACAACACATTTAAATTTTCCAAAAGAATAGTTACAGCCCTCTCGTTAGGGCTGTAACTATTTTGTTTTTGGAGACAAATTGTTTTAAGATCACCTTTAGTACGGTATAGCCCGGTACGGCCAGCATCATTCCAACAATCCCGAACAACAGACCGGCACCAAGTATGACCAAGAAAATCTCCAGCGGATGAGATTTTACGCTGTTACTGAATATAATGGGCTGCGAGAAAAAATTGTCAATAAGTTGACCAATGGTGACACCAAGCATTACATAGCCCACTTTGGGGAGAATTATAGTGCTAAAATCAACACCAGGATTACTTGTGATAGTAAACATGACCATAATTACAGCACCAATCATTGGTCCTAGGTAAGGTATAATATTGAATAGGGCGCACATAAACGCTATAAGTACTGCGTTCTCTACTCCCACCAAAATTAAAGTAATGGCATAGAAGGAAAAAAGGATGAATAGCTGAAACAGCAAGCCAACGAAGTAACGAGACAACAGGTTTTTAATTTTAGCTAAGGAACGCATGGTTTTCATTCTATGGACATCCGGTACAGAGGTTAAAATGGATCGTTGGATGATGCCACTATCCTTTAAAAAGAAGAATGAAATAAATAATACGGAGAACAGTCCAATCCCAATATTATCCAACACTTGTAAAATAGATTTTATGAACGAAGGAACTAAATCTTTGCCAAGACCGTTCACATCTGTTTTGTTCAATGTGGCATCTTCTACCAAATCTTCCACAACCTTTTTTGTTGTGCCAAAATATTCCGAAAGCATGACATATAATTTATCAAACTCATTTTGAATTATACCAAAATCGAACAAGTATAGGTTTTTTCCCTGCTCGGTCAGTAAAGGCACAATTAGCATGATGATACCCGCAAATAGGGCAGCAATGACCAACATGGTCAAAGCAACGGCCAATATGTTGGGTACTCTTAAGGTCTTCCTTAAAAGTATTACAACGGGCCGACCTATTAGCGCCACTATTGCGGAGATAATTAAGTACGCCACTATGGACTGCAGTTCGTAAATAATGTACAATAGTAAAAGGAAGCCGCATACCGCGGCAATCGCTTTTAGAATTCCATTGGCTATTTCGGTCGATTTCATAGGGTTGGTTTTAGGTCGGTAATCTAGGATTATGATTTCCCCTTAATTGTATTCATGTTTAGGGTATTCTTGCCAAAATCCAATGTGCGGATAGGGAAAGGAATGTTGATGTCTTTTGCGTCAAAATGCGACTTGATCAATTTCACGGCTTCATGTCTAGCGGCATGCTCTTGTTTAGCACCTTTCATGTCAATCCAAAAACGAACCATGAAATTAATAGAGCTATCTCCAAATTCAGTAAAGAAAAACTCTACCGCCTCATTATTGTTCTGAGGGAAATTTTCTCCTATTATCTTTATAACCAAGTCTTCCACCTGTTGCAGATCACTTTCATAACCTACACCACAATCAACTACGATACGGCTTCTTTCGCTAAGCGAGTAATTCTTAAAGGAGCCATCTATGAACTTAGAGTTGGGAATGACCACATAATTATTATCGGGTTGGCGAACCACAACATTACGCAAGCTAATTTCTGAAACAAACCCTTTTATACCATCACTTTCAATAAAGTCATTGATATTTATTTTGGGCATAAATGAAAGAATTAGTCCGCCAAATGTATTGCTCAAAGTACCTTGTAAAGCCAGACCAATGGCCAGACCAACAACACCTGCGCCAGCAAGAATACTAGTAAGCACTTTGTCTAACTCAAGAACACCTAACGCAACAAAAAATCCGATCAGGATGACGGTCAAAAATGCAAAACGCGCAATGATATCTTGAATGGATTGCTGACTAATACGGTTAAGAAGGAATTTCTGTAGTAATTTCCGAATACCACGGGCAATGAAATAAAATAAGACCATGACAAAAATGGCCATGACAATATTTGGGAGTTTTAATATAATGGCATCTAGCCATCCATCTAACTTATCCCATAATTTACTTAATGCGTCTTCTATTGAGAATTTACTTTCCATAATTGATAGTGTTATAACATATTGGTTAATAAAAAGGTGGCTACTACGGCTAGAATGAGGCTCAATAGGCCTCCAATTCCTAAAAAGTGACTGAATTTATAGTTGCCAAGACTGTAGATTAAAGTGTTGGTTTGATAACCTACAGGAGTGAAAAAGCTAAAATTGGCCGCGAACATTACGGCTAGAATAAAAGGTTTGAAATCTAGCTGCATACCTTGAGCTACCGAAATAGCAATGGGCGTCATAATAATTGCCGTGGCATTATTGCTTATGACCGCGCTCAAAATCATGGTGGTGAAAAACAGGGTGCCAATGACAACGTATCCCGGTTGGTCAAAAAGAAAACCCAGTAGTTTTTCTGAAATAAAAACATCGGCGCCAGTATTGTGCATAGCAATTCCCAAGGGGATCATACCTGCTAGTAAAAAGAAAATTTGCCAGTTTACTTTTTTATAGACCGTGGTAAGGTCCAAGTTTTTTGTGAGTAACAGAATGCAAACTCCGGTAAGGGCACTAACCATAATGGATAATAAGCCCGAAGCGGCTAAACCTATGACCAACAAAAGAACGCTCAGCGAGAAGTAACGTTTGTATCTAGAATTGGAGCTTACTTTATCGTATTCTTGAAGCAATAATACATTCTCCATCTTACTCAGTGTTTCAAGGTTTTCTTTAGAGGTTTCCAAGAGCAAACGGTCTCCCACTTTAAGCACAAGCTTGTTCATACTACTGCGTACCAATCTATCGTTTAATTTAGTAAGCGTTTTTCTTTTTTTAATGGCGATGGGGACAATGTCCTGCATCATTAAGCTTCTGAGATTACCTAAAGTTTTTCCTAAAAATTGTGCTCCGGGAAGCATAAGGAATTCTACAAAAATGCGAGTGTCAAGGTCACTTTCCTCCTTTGTATCGCTTGCTTTATTGTTCTCTGAATCCTGTCTTGGAGCAAAGTAATTTTCTTGGTTTAGACTCAAATTTTCGGACTCGTTAATGCGGGTCAGGTTTTCCAAGTCGCACATTAATAGAAGCTCGTCATTAGCTTTAAAGGTTACATACTTACCGGGTGAATTATGAATTCTATTGTTTCGCGTGAGCTTTAAAAGTGATACATCCGGGTTTTCAAAAAGGAAACTCTCTTGGACCGTTTTTCCCACCAATTGGGAGTCGGAATTAATATGAACGTTGGTTACGTAATTATTCAGATTGTAATCTTCATCAAGATTCTTGCCTTTGCCCCAAGGTAGCCAACGTAAGGTAACCGTTAGATAAATAATTGAGATGCCCAAAAAGACTAACCCCAATAATGAAAATTCAAAGAAGCCTAATTTTTCCGCACCCAGATCCGTTGCTACGGAATTAACGATAAGATTGGTTGAAGTACCCATTAATGTGCAGGAACCTCCTAATATACCGGCAAAGGAAATAGGCAATAGTAGTTTGCTTTGAGAAATGTTGTATTTCTCCGAAAGCTGATTTACAATTTTTATAAACACGATAACTACGGCCGTAGTACTTATAAATGCTGAAATTCCTGCCGTAACGAACATGAAAATGGGCGCCATTACATACAATGGCAATCCTTTGATCCGCCCCATACCCGAGGCCAACCAATTGATAACGCCATTTTCTTCTAACGCAATAGCCAATATCATTAAAGCAAGAACGGCAATAGTGGCGTTGTTTGAAAAACCACTAATGGCCTCCTCTGGCTTCACTAACCCCAATAGGGTGAGTGAAACGATAATCAAAAAAGCAATTTTGTCAACAGGGAAAACTTCGAATACAAAAAGTACCACCGTTACCAGTAATACACAAAACATTAAAATTATTTCCCAAGTCATTTTTATTTCGCTGGCACAGTACAAGGATGCACATAGCCTTATTCGTTATCGCTTTAGTTTTTTTCTTTTCTTCTTGCCTTTTTTGGATTCGTTGTTCTGCAAGAGTTTATACCCCAGATAGGCAAACTGCATACCCACAAGGGCAAGTTTTAGTTTTCTGCTGTTGGCCAAAGCTGAAGCAATGCCAATAATTGATGTCGGTTTCATACAAGTTTTTTAAGTTGATACATTAAAAAGTTGACGGCTAGTGAGCCGACAACTTTTCTTTTACTTTTCTAAGTTGATGTTCCAAGTCGCGAACGGTCTCACTTAACGCTGCTTCAAAGGAGTCAGAGTTAGATGATGCAAAAATGCGCGGTCCAGGCATGCTCAAACGGATGTCGCAGAACATATTCTCTTCGTCACTTCTGTTTTCAGTTTTAAAAAACACATCGGCTCTATGCACGAAATCGTATTTTTTACTAAGTTTTTCAAGTTTTTCTTTAGCTAAAGTCTCTAAACGTTCGCTCGCACTTACATCGTGATATTCATAAATTATTTGCATGTTCTTATCTTTTTAAATTCAGTATTTCTAAATAGGTTTTTTTAATATGCCCTTGTTGAATCAACCCGTTCTTTAAGCTCATCATGTGTAAGTGATTGCCCGTATATAGCTTGATCGGGATCCATTATTTGTGTATCGCTAAGGTTGCCAACAAAAAGTGTATCGAATCCCATGTCTTCAATAAGTTTTTTGGTTACATATCTGCTCTCTATATCTTGGGCGGCGTAAGGAATCGTCAATTTGTCGGTAGTTCTGAACGCTCTATCACGAAGGTGTTCCGCCTTTATGGAATTAAACGCCTTTGCAGTTTTTGCGGTGCTGAATTTCATGGCGGTATACTCAGAAGAGCTATAGTTGGCATCTCTTACCTTTTGTGCCATTTCGCCATCTCTTTCAGGATAAGGGTTGGTGGCATCAATAATTAGTTTATTGCTGTATTGGGCCGTGTACGTTTTGGCTATGTCATCTATAGCTTTAAAGGGCATTGCCAACAAGTAAACATCGGCATTTGCTTCAAAAGCCTCTTTAATGCCCATTGCTTTGGCATTGTTTCCAGCTTCACTGGCCAAATTTTTTAGTTCCTCGGGATGTCGGGAGCTAAACAGTACTTCATGACCTGCCTTTGCCCAATGTTTCCCCAGGTTTCCTCCTATGTTTCCACTTCCTATAATTCCTATTTTCATAATGTTGTTTTTATATTATATCCGCTTTGGCAGAAAAATTAGTTTTTTACTTTTGGTGCTTATGCCCTCCATTTTCCATTAAATGTGAAACTAGATAAGGGCATCCGCTCTCTTTGAGCCGTCTCTTGTTCTTTTAAGTCTTCCGGTAGTTGGCTCGAATCGCCACCGTAATATCCTATAGCTATGGCAGAAGCTATGTGAAATTCATTTGGGACATGAAATATGTTTTGGGCTTCTTGCCAATCAAGACCTGCCATATGATGGAGCCCAATACCTAAATACTGTCCTTGAACCGTCATATTGCCCAAGCTTAGCCCAAGGTCATACAATGCATGAAAATTTTCCGAACCGTCCTCAAGATGCTTTTTGTAAACGGTTAAGATCAATAAGGGTGCAGTGTCTGCCCAATCTTTATTAAAATCGCTTAAGCAATCACAGATTTTCTTATGGGCATCTGAGCCTCGTTCACCGTAAATAAACCGCCATGGCTGTAAGTTGTTAGAGCTTGCAGCCCATCTTGCGGCTTCAAAAAGCTGGTGTATATGGGTCTCGCTAAGCATATCCTCCTTAAATATTCTAGGACTATATCTTTGCTTTAATAGTGCGAATATTTCGTATTCGGTATCCGCTATATTTTCTAGTCGTATTTGTTCTCCTCTTTTCATTTTATAGCAATTTTAGACTAGTACTAGTTTAATCATACTTGCAAAAAGCACTTGCCCCAATAGCTGTTATTGTTAATGCTAAAACATTACACTTTGGTTGAGATTGGTTTTAGGGTAGGAGGTAAGGAAACGAGTAAGTCAGTTTACCGTTCCTTATCATGTTTGGACAATTTGCTATGAAGCACTATTTGAAAATCATAGATTGTGATTATCCTGCTTGCCATATTCTTGCTTATAAATCTGTACGATAATAAGAAAGAGGCTAACGAAAAGCGGACCAAAAATTAACCCTATGAAACCAAAAAGAGGTATACCTATTAAAACACCTATAAGGGTAATCAATGGGTGGACGTCGTCTAATTTTCTAAGGATGTACAATCTGATAATGTTGTCTGTAGAGCCCACTACCACTATCCCGTAAATTAAAATACCCCAAGCTTGAAATGTGTCTCCCGCAGAGAGGGTCAATACAAAGACAGGCAGTGTACCTAACATATTGCCAACGAACGGAATCATAGATCCTATGGCCACAATAGCGGCCCAAAAAAATGGATTTTGAATTCCGAATATGAGAAAGCCTATTAAGGCGACAACACCTTGGGCAATGGCAACCAAAGGGATGCCAAGGGCATTGGCACGCACCATTTGCCTTATTTTGCTACCAATAGTTTTTAAATTATCGGTGCCAATCGGAATGTATTCAAAAAGCGATTCGCGCAATTCTTTCCGATTGGTGAGCATGAAATAAAGAAAAAAGTACATAATGCCTATAGCGATTACCGAAGTAAAAGTGCTACCGGCAAAACCTTGTAAACTATTTGATAACCAGCCTGAAACTGCAGAAACATCAATCTCGGAAGACAAGTCATAACCTACGTAGCTTTCTACACTCTGCAGCTGTTCTTTTACGGCTTTCGTAACTTTTTCCGAATTCTTTACGGCTTCACTAATCTTGTTGCCCAACATGAGTACCGCGCCAGAAACCGGTATTAAAATAATAATTACAGACGCGAACATTAATAGGCTCACGGCTAGATTGGGTTTCCAGCCTCTATTAATTAGCTTGGACATTGGTTTCTTTAATAATACATAGAGCGTTATGGCACCAAGTACACCGGAAAAATAGGGCGCCATTTCTCTAAAAATAAGTCCTCCTATAAGTACTATAAGTAACAGAACAAAGAGTTGGCGTATGACTTTTGGGTGTATAGAATTCATGGGACATAATTAAAGTTAGTAATCACAAGGTAGGCCTATTAATAGTATGTAAATCAATTATTTCGTAAGGCGTGAATAAGTTCGGACTTGTCCATTTTGGAGCGTCCTTCAATATCCACATTTTTGGCCTGTTCGTATAGTTCGTCCTTCGTCCATTCTTCATAAGGCTTTGCTTTACCGCCCTTCTTTCCAGAATTGGGAGAATTCGCTATTCGGGCAGACTTCTCTTTGCTGTACCCCTTATCGCGCAAAGCTTCATACTGATCTTCGTTTTTTACACTAGGTATGTCCATATTCTTAATTTTATAGTCAACATTTCTTCCTGAAAATAGCTTTTAGCAACAACTTACCTCTGCTGCTGCGTAGGCATAATGAAAACATCATTAATGTTCGCTCGGGCCGGTTGAACCAACGTATAGTAAATAGCTTCGGCAATGTCTTCGGCTTCCAAGAAGGTCATCTTCTGCATCTCTTTAAACGTTTCCTTTATGTCCTCATCCGTTATCGTATTCGTAAGTTCTGTGGAAACGGCACCAGGTTCAATAGAGGTTATATTTATACCATATTTAGGTGCTAGTTCCTGTCTAAGACCTTCGGAAAACATTTTAACGGCAGATTTTGTGGCGCAATACACTGCTCCTCCCGGGAAGTAGTTGTGTGCAGCACTTGAAGATATATTGATGATATTTCCGCTTTTGTTCTCAATCATGGTGGGAAGCACTGCTGCTACTCCGTTAAGAACCCCCTTAATATTTACGTCCACCATCTTTTCCCATTCGTCAGTTTTTAATTTTTCAACGTAGGATAAGGGCATAAGGCCAGCATTATTTATAAGGGCATCTATAGTCTTGAATTTTTTCAAGGTTTTATTGACCACCTCTTCATAATCGGATTTCTTAGTTACGTCTCCGGTAACGATTAAAGCTTCGCCACCATTGCTCTCAATTTTTTTCTTTAGTTCTTCAAGCTTTTCCTCGCGGCGAGCGGTAAGTACAACTTTGGCACCTTCTTTAGATAGTTTTAGGGCTGTAGCTTCGCCTATTCCACTTGATGCTCCTGTTATGATGATTACTTTGTCTTTTATATTCATTTTTCTGTTTTAGTGAATTGTATGTTTAACTATTGCAAAGATTTGGATAACTAGTGCGATAGCTTAATCACATCAAAATAAATATTGACTATAACCGTAACGAAACGTGGTGAAAACAATAAGATATAGAAACTATCCTCTTTAGGAATGGTTACTTAATGAGTTCTTCCGAAGACTTTAAATCAACGCCATGTCCATATCTTTTGGAATAGACCCAAGTGAATTCGGCCCCAAAGAAGAGAATCAGACAAGAATATGAAACCCATAAAAGGATTAGGACAATGGTGCCCGCTGCGCCATAGGTAGAGCCTGGGTCCGCCTCACCAAAATAATAACCCAATAACGACTTGCCCAGTACAAACAATATGCCCGTAATAAGGGCTCCGATCCACACCGTTTTCCATCGGATTTTGGTATCGGGGAGATAACGAAAAATTAGGGCGAAGAGTACGGTGATAATTCCTACGGAAACTACAAAATCCAAAACATAGGCGATGTAGATGATAACATCCGGAAGGATACTGCGTATGTATCCGTTCAAAGCCGATATGGCGGTAGTAATCAGAAAACTGATTAGCAATAGGAAGCCAATAGCTAGAATAAAAGCGAAGCTTCTAGCTCTATCAATAAGCATTTTCAGAAAATTTGAATCAGGTTTAGGTTCAACACCCCAAATCTGATTTAGAGATAATTGTAAGTGGTAGAAAACTCCTGTTGCACCAAAAATTAAGGTCCCGATACCCAATATACTTGCAACCGTACTCCGGTCTTTATTTTGGGTTTCAATCATCATGGTTTGTATGGCCTCTGCAGCATCACGGCCTAGTGCACTAGATATTTCCTGGGTCAATTCTCCTTGAACGATTTCGGTTCCCCACACAGAACCTACTAGATTGATTATGATAACTAAAAGCCCTGGTAAGGATAGGACCGCATAGTAGGCCACAATGGCACTTAGCCTAAAAGGGTCATCTGCTTCCCAAGCTTTGTACGTGTCTACAATTAATTTGGGAAGGTGTTTTATTTTGAATTTTTTATCGGTCTCGTTTGCTGTCATAGTTAAAGAACTAAGGTGTTTTCTATGCATGTAATTCTGAATAAAATTACCGCTACGGATTTCAAATCGTTGACCTATATGCTTTATGTTTTAATGGGATAGCATTATTGTTGGCTATGTTTACAAAATAAGAACCCCATCAAATTTAATTGATGGGGTAATGGTATGTGTGATTCTATTGGTATTTCAAATTTGTGGGGGCGGGGCTAAATCAAAAAGAAAGTATACCCCGTTATAAAAATAATTAATGGGTAAGTACCCAAAGCTCTACTTCTTCGGTTGTACGCCATTCTGGATCTCTTTTCGTTTTGTCCGAAGCAAATTTTACTGTTTTTTTTAAACATTTTTCTAATTGAAACCTGCCACCAGAGGCAAGTTCTTTCTCTACAGGGTGCTCTTTTGTGGATTTTGTTATCCGAGCTAAATTTGAGAATATAATGACCAGTTTTCCTTCGGGCAACAAGCGTTGCTTAGCTCCTGAAAAGAAATCGGAAAACAGATTTTGACCATAATAAATAGCCTCATCATTTTTATCGGGACTATGGGTTTCCGGTAACCAAGGCGGGTTAAAGACAATCAATTCTGTCTGTTTTTCCCATTTTCCAAATAGAGAACCGTAATCCAATTCAATTTTTCTGGACAGTTTCGTATCGGCCATAGACTCTGTTAATCCAATAATCGAGTTTGGGTTGTTGTCTGTCGCAAAAACCTTTTGAAAACCATGCTTAATCATTTGTAAAGAAAGTATGCCACTCCCAACCCCAACATCTATCGCAGATTTTTTAGGTCCTTCATAACGTTTTAACCAGTTATCAAAAAGAATTAAATGATCAAATCGTGTGGGGAAATAAGTTCCGTAGTAAGGATGTACTTTGTTTCGTAAAACAGGAATGGTTATTCCGTTTTGGTACCATTGCCAAGCACTGTTCAGACCTTGTATTTGTGGAAAGGGCAAAAGAAAATCACTATTTTCTGGATACAATTTTTCTAGCCAACCAATAGAAGGCGCTTTCTTTACCGCAAGTTTATGGTCTACAATTCCTATTAAAATGAGATTAGAAAGTTTTTGATAGGCCGAACGAAAACTCCTTTGATCCTGAAAAGATGTGGTGTCTAATTTCCTTTTAAGATGCATTTGCAACTCTCTAAGCAGTAACAATCCATCACTATAAAAAGCTTTAATCAACACAGGCTTACCTGCCTCTAAAATCTTAATAGTGCGCTTCAGGTCTAGGGTGCCATCAAAAACGAGTACGGGTTTGCCTGATTCTGAGACAAATGGTTCTGGCTTGTTCGCCTGAATAGGTTCTTGAAAATTATCTCCGTTTTTTGAAGTATGGTTTACTGTATTTTTTGAAACAGTCATATTTTTTTATAGAAACGAGTTGCAGAGTAATGACCTGAGCAAAGCGTAAGATTAGAACCACTATAGAATAGTTACTTACTAGCAATCAGGCATTAAGTTGGCCACTAGAGTTTCATCAATCAAAAATAAGAGCTTAAATAACCTTGGCAATTCGCTGAAGTAATGCGAAAGGGTAATTAATATCTACAGATAAACAATACTGGGGCAAAGATACTTCTTTAATAATTGTAGTGTCAATATAAAAATAGAGACTATACTGGAGCAGTAATAAATGGAACACAAGGAGCGTGTTACAAGGGTATTTCCCTGTTTAGAACTTTCAAGACAAAGAATACGGTTAGAGAAATAATTAAACAAACAATTCCGGCTAACGTATCTTCCTTTTCTATTCGCGTCTTCAGTTTACTGTAAAGAGTTTTCATATTAAAAGATTTACGGCAAAGATCTAGCATATGTAACGGCAATTACCATAAAGTCGATTAGGGAACACTATTGTGGATGAGCGGTAGGGAAGATTAAGGTTGTCTTGTATTATGTGTTTGATATCGAGTTTGTTGTGTTATGTGTGATTTAGAACTGCACCTTGTTTTCATTGGCCGAATTGTACTCTTTTAGATTCGGAATTCCATTTGTGATAATCTTGAATTATACAAACATCCAGTGTTATGTGGTCTTTATCCGGGAGAAGTTGTCAATTTTAATTATTTGTTTATAACAGCATTGTACAGGATACATAACCACTTTTCAGGGGTTATTTTTGAGGAGGTTGTTTTTGTCTTTTTATTGATTATCTACTCAGAGCAGTTTTAATATTCAAAAATCACTTTTTGAGTGCATCATGAAGTAGGTTTTTAAATCATAAGCTGAAGCTCCCGAAAAATTAAATGTAATCCAACAGAAAATGATTCGAAAAGCATTTAAAATGAAGCTGTATCCTGATAATATAGAGGAGTATACAAGAAGGCACAATCCTATTTGGCCAGAACTAGAACAGCTTCTTAAAGAACATGGAGTTCATAATTATAATATTTTTCTGGATTCTGAGACGCATTTTTTATTTGGCTATGCCGAGGTGGAATCAGAGGAAAAATGGAGTGCAATAGGTGATACGGAAATTTGTAAAAAATGGTGGAAACATATGGCCGGTCTTATGGAAACAAATGCAGATGATAGTCCCGTTTCTATAGATTTAAAACATGTTTTTCATATGTCCTAGATTGTGCAATATGTCTTTAAGACTTCAGCAAGAGCCATAATTTCTAAAAATAATATTACTGGAGTGTGTAAAAAATCACTCACTACTTTTCTAAACCAACACATATGAACAAGAAAAAATCAACCAATTTTCTACTCATTTTATTTAATGTATTTGTGGCTTTTGGCCC
Source organism: Zobellia amurskyensis (assembly GCF_009725985.1). Taxonomy (GTDB): domain Bacteria; phylum Bacteroidota; class Bacteroidia; order Flavobacteriales; family Flavobacteriaceae; genus Zobellia; species Zobellia amurskyensis. Next base: position 101,003 of record NZ_RCNR01000009.1, on the reverse strand, counting down.
TATTGTAAGTCAAGACAAAAGTCCGAATATCATATATATCCTTGCGGATGATTTAGGCTATGGTGATGTAAAGGCATTTAATCCTGATGGGAAAATCCCGACGCCGAATATGGATGCCATGGCAGCTAATGGCATTAAATTTACTGACGCTCATACTTCATCTGCAGTCTGTTCCCCAACCCGATATGGAATCTTAACCGGTCGCTACAATTGGCGTAGTTCTTTAAAGAGTTTCGTGTTAAGTGGGTATTCCAAATCTCTGATAAAGCAAGAACGCACAACTGTTGCCGAGATGCTGAAAACACAAGGGTATGCCACGGCTTATGTCGGAAAATGGCATCTTGGTTGGGATTGGGCAATTGAGGATAAAGATGCCAATTTAGAGCATAATAAACTAAATGCTAACCCAAAGGTAGATTTTGCTGTCCCGGTCAAAAATGGTCCGTCTACCCACGGGTTTGATTATTCCTTTGGATTTTGTGGCTCCCTAGACATGGCTCCTTATGTGTATATAGAAAACGATATGCCAACCATGGTGCCGACTAAAACTACGATTTCAGTAGATGAAAAGGGTATCTGGAGGAAAGGACCTACGTCAGACGATTTTGTGCATGCCAATGTATTACAAGACCTAACGGATAAAGCTGTAGGTTATATTGAGAAGAACGCTAAAGAAACCTCGCCTTTCTTTTTATATTTCCCATTGCCTGCTCCGCATACCCCAATTTTACCAACCACAGAATTTTTGGGCAAGAGCAACACTAACATGTACGGAGATTTTGTAATGCAAGTAGATGATGTAATTCGTCAAATACGGGAAACACTTAAGAGCCAAGGAATTTCAGAAAATACTCTTCTGGTTTTTACAAGTGATAATGGTTGTTCTCCCAAAGCCGATTTTAAGGAACTTGAAAAAGTAGATCATGATCCAAGTTATGTTTATAGAGGAACAAAGGCAGATATATTTGAAGGTGGCCATCGCGTACCTTTTATAGTAGAATGGCCAAGTAAAGGGTTGAGAAATTCAAGTTCGGATAAGGTTATTTGTACGACCGATTTCTTTGCCACATGTGCAGAATTAACGGGTTACCAGATTATGGATACAGAAGCGGAAGATAGCTATAGCATGCTTTCTTTGATTAAAGGAGATAATGATGAAGCTATTCGGGAATACACGGTGCACCACTCTATTGATGGTTCATTTGCCATAAGGCAAGGTAATTGGAAACTGAATGTTTGTTCGGGTTCTGGTGGGTGGAGTTATCCGCGACCACAAGATGTAGAAAAAGAGAAGCTTGATTTGCCGGATATGCAGTTATACAATTTAAAGGATGATATAGGGGAAACCAAGAATCTAATTGCGGCCAATCCTAAAAAAGCCAAAGAACTAAAAAAAGCCCTTAAAAAAATAATATTGGACGGGCGCAGTACCTCTGGAAAGAACCAAGAGAATGATGGTATGGAAGGATGGAAGCAAATAGAAATGATTGTAAATTAAGAATGCTTCAACTTGTAAATATGAATAGTAAAAGGTGGCTAGTAATTGGTGTGATTCTGTTATTGGCGATTATCACGGAAGCTTGTAGTAAAGAGAATACATATGCTTTACAATCCCCGGACCAATCAATTGAATTGACTTTTGAGACTACTAATGGTTCACTAAACTATCAGATTTCATGGAACGGACATCAGGCAGTTAAAAACTCGGAGTTGTCAATTTTTCCTAATACAAAAGTGAAGATTACGGATACCAAGGTGAGTTCTGCCGATACTACCTGGAATCCGGTTTGGGGGCAATTCAGTGAAATTCAAGATGCTTATAATGAGTTAGAGATATCCTTAGATTATGAAGGTATCCCTGCCACTTTGTATGTTCGTGCCTATGACGGCGGTAGCGCTTTTCGTTTCGTAATCAATAGCTTGCCAGAAGCTGCAGAACCTTCCTTTTATATAGAATATGGACTTTCCGCAACCGATGAAATTTATATGCCCGCTGGAGAAGGTATGCCCAAAGGTCCTATTGTTTTGAGTGATTTGGCGCAGATGGACTCAATTCCTTACCGCTGGCATGTGCCTTTGGTAATAGAGACCGGTCAAAACGATTACATCTCACTTCTTGAATCTGATTTGGTGAGCGCTCCAGGTTTTTCTATTATCGATTTTGAATACGATAAAAAACGGAAAAACTCATTTCGGAAAATCAATTTACTTCCAAAGAAAAAAACTGATTACACCTTGGCGCTTATTGCTTTTGGAAGAAAATATAGGTGATTTACTTACCAACACGGTGCCCCAAAATGTAGCTGCACCATTGGCTCTTGAAGATACTTCATGGATCAAGCCAGGAAAAACGGTTTGGGATTGGCGTGTACACGGATATACGGCAGCAGACGGATTTACTTACGGAATAGACACGGAAAGCTATTTGCGATTTATTGATTTTGCCGCTGACAACGGTATTGAATATTTTATGATCGATGATGCTTGGTATACTGATGTATCCGAAGGACATATTGAAATGTCCGATAAACTCGATTTGCAAAAGGTAATGGACTATGCGAAAGAGAAAGGAGTATCCATACTGTTGTATTATGATAGACGCCAAGGAGATTACGGAGATGCCGCACTTTTTCCGTATTATCAAGAATTGGGCACCAAAGGCATTAAATACGGCTTTATGGGAAGCGATGTTCCCTTTACCAGAAATGCTATACAAAAAAGCGCAGAAAGCGAACTGCTAATCGACTTTCATGATAGTCCAGTGCCGTTTACCGGGATTACCCGAACCTATCCTAATGCTATAACAAGGGAGTATTGTCACGCCCAACAAGACTCTAGGCGGGCTTTTACCCCACAAGCTTTTATTAGAATGGCGTTGATAAACGCCTTGCAAGGCCCCTTGGATATGAACAATGGTGTTTTTGATATCACCGGAGTCAATACTGGGGAAAGGGAGAAAGGTCCGAAAGCCAAAAACCTATATACAACGGTTACTGCGGAAGCGGCCCGAACCCTAATTATTTTTAGTGGCCTAGTTTGCATTCCTGATGCCCCGGAAGCCTATATAGAAAAAAACGACCTGTTTGAGTTTATTAGGGAAATGCCCGTGGGACAATGGGATGAAACCAAAATACTTCACGCCAAAATGGATGCTTATATCTCTACGGCAAGAAGACATAAGGAGTCATGGTTTATTGGTTCCGTCTATAATGAGCCAGGGGGTGAACTGCCTATTACCTTGGATTTTTTGGAAGCGGGAAAGACATATGATATTACATATTATGAGGATACATATGAAACCCATTTTAAGACCAACCCGGAAGCCTATCAGGTACGGAAAGGAACGGTGAAAAAAGGAGATGTTATCAATGCGAAAATAGCATCTGGAGGAGGCCATTGTATGTGGGTCAGACCGAGTAAGAAGTAAATAATGATAATGAGAACGCGTATAATAAATACTATTTTAGGTTGTGTTTCGATGCTGTTTTTAGTTTCCTGTGGAGACCAAAAACAAACAGCTGAGCCGACTAAAAAACCGAATATTCTTTTTATAGTAGTCGACGATTTGGGCTATGCCGATTTGAGTATAATGGGCAGCTCGTTTTACGAAACCCCGAATATTGATAGTTTGGCAAGGTCAGGTACTATTTTTACCAATGGGTATGCTACTTGCGCCGTTTGTAGCCCGTCTCGGGCTAGTTTATTGAACGGACAGTTTACAGCAAGACACGGACTCACCCAATACGAGGGAGCTAAATCAGGGCAGGCTTGGAAAGATTTGAATCGACATACCAAATTGTTGCCCCCAGAGTATAAGCATCATTTAGACCAAAAGGATGTAACCTTGCCCGAGGTGTTAAAAGATAACGGATACACCACTTTTTTTGCGGGAAAATGGCATTTAGGAAGCGAAGCAGACCATTCACTTCCCACAGACCATGGTTTTGATATCAACCAAGGCGGTTATGAGAAAGGCGGCCCTTATAGCGGAGGTTATTTCTCCCCTTTCAATAATCCGCAAATGAAGGATTACCCAGAGGAAAAGGGAATGTCGCTTTCTATGAAATTGGCAAAAGAAACATCAACGTTTATCCGTGAACAAAAAGACTCAACGTTTCTAGCGTACCTGTCTTTTTATGCGGTACATTCCCCCATACAGACTTCTCAAGTTAAATGGGAAAAATATAGAGATAAGGCGGACCGTATAGGCATTGCCGAAAAAGGTTTTGAAATGGAACGGGTATTACCCGCCAGAAAATACCAAGACAATCCCGTATATGCAGGTTTAATAGAACAGGTAGATGAAGCTGTTGGTAGTGTTCTACAAATTTTAAAAGAATTGAGTCTAGATGAGAACACCATTGTGGTCTTTACGTCGGATAATGGTGGGGTCACTTCAGGGGATAACTTCTCTACCAACCAACTCAACCTTCGTGGTGGCAAAGGATATCAATGGGAGGGCGGATTGCGTGTGCCCTATTTTATCTATGTCCCATGGATGCTTCAAGAAGGTGTTAAAAATGAAGTTCCCGTTTCCGGTGCTGATCTGTTTCCCACCCTTTTGGATTTAGCGGATATTCCACTTCAACCAGAACACCATGCAGATGGGGTAAGCCTTGAGCCACTATTAAAAGGCAATAGTATTGCTGAAAGGCCATTATATTGGCACTATCCGCATTACGGTAACCAAGGTGGAGAGCCTGTTTCCATCATGCGAAAGGGAAATTGGAAAATCATTCAGTATTGGGAAGACGGTCACACGGAACTTTATGATTTAGATACGGACTTGGGTGAAACCCATGATTTGTCAATTGAAAAAGAAGCACTGTCCCTTGAAATGAAGAAGGAACTCTTGGTCTGGTTAGAATCAATGCAAACCGAATATGCTCAAGAAGACACTTCTTGGAACGAAACCGCATGGAAACAAAAACTGGAAGACAATAGGAATATATTGATGCCACGATTGGAAAAACAACGCCAAGAGATGTTGTCGCCCAATTGGCAACCTAATGAAGATTGGTGGGGTAGTGCACGCTAAAAAATATTCAAATAGAGACAATTTGTACAGGACTAGATAATTACAAAGCATAAACGGAAAGAATGAAGAAAGTAAAGTGTGGTTTAGGAATTGTAATAGCATTGGTTTTGTGCATAACGTCTTGTAATTCCATAAAAAAGGAAAAAAGCGAGAAGAAAGGTGTAGAAACAGTAATTGATTCTATACAGTTCTCTTACAAAGAATTATCAGGAATAGGAAAAGACTCCTTGTACAACAGGAGAGATAATAGCGATATTATAAAAGTAGACGGTACGTATTACGTTTGGTACACGCGTATGGTCAGTCCTGAAACTGCGGGTTATTGGGGAACTATTTGGTATGCAACTTCAGAAGATGAAGGTTACACCTGGAAGGAGCAAGGTATGGCGCTAGGCCTAGGGGAGAATGGAAAGTTTGATAGTCACTCAGTTTTTACGCCAAATATTTTGACTTACCAGGGAAAATATTATTTGTATTATACTGGGGTAAAACCCACCCCAGGGAATGCGAACAACGAGTTTGAAAACAACTCCACTAATGATATTACAGCAATAGGCCTTGCCGTTGCAGGTAGTCCAGACGGGCCGTTTGTTAGAGTAGAGAATAACCCTGTTCTAGAGATTAGCAACGTAGCTTCTAACTTTGATAGTTTCCGAATAGACGACGCTAGTATGTTGGTTAGAGATGATAAAGTATGGCTGTTTTATAAAGGGAGATCCATCATACATGGAAAATCAGGGCCAAGTAAAACACAAATGAGTGTAGCGTATGCAGATAGTCCAGAAGGCCCTTTTGAAAAGCATGATGGTCCTTTATTGGATAAAAGCCATGAAGTATTGATATGGGCCAGAGATGGTGGCGTAGCATCATTGGCATCTATAAATAAAACTATAAATTTTGCTGCAGATGGCGAGAACTTTTCTGTAATACAGGACAGCCTTGCGGATATTCCCATAGCACCAGGTTTGTATCGTCCTCATTTAGAAAACGGTAATCCCGAAACGGAAATTCCGGGTTGGGGTATTTCATTAAAGGGAGGAAAGGGCTCCGCTTATTTTGCTCGTTTTGAAATGAATTAAAAAAGGATTCTCCGGTACGAAAAGAAAGGTAGCGATAGTCTTACTATTAGTTTTTGAGTCCAGAATAGATATACGCTACGTACCGAAGAAAAGAGTTTGGTTCTTACTCGGTTCCCAATTACAGAGTATTAGTTTGTATCATTACTCATTCGGTCAGATAGTTTTTGGAGCTGAAAATGATATAGTCGTTGTGTTGTTTTTAAAAAGAGGGAATTCAGATGGGTAAAAAGCAATAATAAGGCGAGTTTTTTAAGTGATACTTTTCGCTATAAGTTCTAATAAGAAAGTTTCCCTTTCAATAGACATTCCTTTTTTATCACTTGAGGCCATTGTTTTTTTGTTGTGTTCTATGGCTTCATGAATGTTGATCCATACGGCTTCCATTCCATTTTTTGTCTCATAATGCTCCATTTTTGAAGCGCCAAGCTCTTTGTTAATGTCGCATGTATAGCAATAAGAAATCATATGCTGAACGTCATAGTCTGGTTTGTACCACGGTCTATACTCTTCGTAAACGCCAAAAGGCTTAATGTTTCTTATATCTTTAGCTCCCGTTTCCTCACAAAGCTCTCGCATCATTCCCGTTACTTTGTCTTCATCTAAATCTAAGCCTCCTCCGGGAAGACTATAGTCTTCATATCTTGCCGTATAAAGTAGTAGAATAGTATCTCCTTGAATTGAAATGCTTCTTGTGGCCAGTCTTGTGAAAACAGATTTATTTTCTAAAGTTTTTACTTCAGGATGATAATGGGTCTTTAAATTTTTCATTTAGAAATTCTAATCTTTTAATAAAAATAATTTTAGATAAAACCTGCGCAACGAACAGCTTCTGTATGTATATCTTTTTGTTGCAAAATCTAATTGTTCTACTGTAACGGTAAAAATATAGTATAAGAGTCATCGCCCTTTTTAATGGCAAGACATAGAACTGTAGGATTATCATTTTCCGAATAGATAAATGGACGTTCCATACGGTCAGGGATTAAGTAAGAGTTATTTTCAAGCAGTATTTTTTTGTCAGTAATATTATAATATTGAGCTTTTTTCCAATTTAAACCATCTACGGATGTCATTAACCCAATAAACGTGTGGGCATGGAAGACCGCGTAAAAGGCCGATTGTTTTTTATCGTACCACATTGAAATATCTTCTGTGTCTAAATCTCCTATGACCGGATTGGGTTGTATTGTAAAGGGCCCAACAGGCGATTTAGCAATAGCGATTGCCTGGTTTCTTATAAATTTTTCCTCATTGGGTTTGTCTCCTTTAACAATCAGGTAATAATTGCCGTCGTTGCCTTTGTCAATTGCAGGATTAACCGTTATGGTCTCAATAGGTCCAGAGGGTTCTATTAAAGTCTTGTCCATCCTCTCCCATGGACCGTTAATGGAATTTGAAATAGCAACTCCGGTTCTTTGATTTTCGCGAAGAGCTCTCCTATTTTTATCTGCTAAAGATTTTTGATTAGAGGCTATTAAATCTTGATCAGTATATGGCTTATCACCAAAATTGGTGGCAATATAGTACAGGTAGTATTTGCCATCAAACTTTTTGATTTTAGGGTTATGTGCGGTAATGGCATCCCAGTGACCTTTGCCTCTTCCTTTTAGAACCGTTTCCCTATACTTCCATGGTCCGCTAGGATTATCTGATTCGGCGCGGGCAATTTCCGAAAAAGTCAACCATCCATTAAAGCTGTATTTTCTTTCCCATCTAGAATAGAATAAGTGGTATTGGCCGTTTTCTCCCTTAATGATAGATCCACCCCAGTTGTAATAAACAGAATCACGAAAAACATCTTTTTCGGACAAAGGTTCAATCATCTTATTGATGTTGAGGTTATCTTTATTTTGTTGCGATACAGCACATACGGGATAACTTAATAAGAGAACGAGTGAAACTTTTACTAGAATTTTAATATTATTTACTTTCATGAAATGGAGATTGATACTGTTATGCTTTTTTAATTTTTAAGCCCAAAAGACTGTAAATATTATGCTTCTCGCTAATTGTTCATTAGTCTTTTTAAAGAAGCTGTTTGATAAATCTCAATTAGAAATCTTCTGACTTTCCAGTAGTCCATTTTCGATTTTTGGTATCCTGAATCTTTCTATTTCGGAGTTTTCATGTTCTTTGTCAAAAATAGCTTTGGCTTTATCAATAATTTCAGGATGCTGATCGGCAACATTGTTTGATTCTGCTGGATCCGTTTTTAGATTGTAGAGTTCCAGAGTTGGTTGCTCCTTTTTACTGTTCAGGTTTTGTCTTACCACTTTCCAGTCTCCAATTCTAATTGCTACCTGCCCGCCATACTCGGGAAATTCCCAAAATAGGAATTCATGTTCTTTTTGATTTTTTTTGTCCAAAAGTGTTGGTAGAAAACTGATTCCGTCCGTGTCGGCCGGTGTTTCAAATCCAACGATATCCGATAAGGTAGCCATGACATCGTATTGAGCGGATATTAAATGAGATGTACTTCCGGGTTTGATCTTTCCGGGCCATGTGGCAATCATAGGAACACGGATGCCACCTTCATAAACAAAACCTTTTGCCTTGCCATAAACTTCTCCAAACTCTCCAGAACTGTTAAAAAAGGTGCCGTCAGTGCCACCGGTATACGTGACCCCATTGTCCGAGGTGAAAATAATCAAGGTATTCTCATAGAGGTCTTCTTTTTTTAGGTAGGTGATAAGTTTGCCTACGTTCTCGTCCAAATAAGAAATCATTGCGGCGTAACCGGCCCTTGGATTTTGATGAGGAAAATAGGAGACGTTTCCTAAATATGGTTCTTCTGGGCCAAATTTTTCCTTGTAGTAATCCACCCAACGTTGTGGTGCCTGTATAGGGTTATGTGGAATAGGAGTAGCCCAGTAAAAGAAGAAAGGGTCCTTTTTCTTTTCAGAAATAAAATTGATCATTCGATCGAACATTATATCGGGCGTGTATTCGTTCAAGGTATAGTTTTTATAGCTCTCTGGATTATTAGGGTCGGCTCCTTCGAGCAGTTTGGTTGTTGGGGCAATGGTATCATTGTTTAAATGAAATCTGGTTTCATTATGGTACAAATGAACCGGATAATAGGTGTGCGCCTGTCGTTGACAATTATACCCGAAGAAAAAATCGAAACCCATTTTAGTAGGGATAGCATCGGTGTGTGGAGCTCCAAGCCCCCATTTACCTATCATTCCGGTAGCGTAACCGCTCTCTTTCATTTTTTTGGACAACAGCATGGTGTTGCTTGGAATAGGACGTTGTCCTTCCAGGGTGGAATCGGCAATCTGTGCCTGATAATTCCATACTTCTCCTCTTTCCCTCCATTCATCGTTTCCACGAATGTAAGCATGGCCTGAATGCTTTCCTGTCAGCAACATATAACGGGCGGGGGCACAAACTGGGGCACTCGTATAGTGTTGGGTAAAGAGCATCCCGTTTTTTGCCAAAGCATCAATGTTCGGGGTCTCTATTTTATCCTGTCCGTAAGCACCCAATTCTCCATACCCTAAATCATCGGCAAGAATATATATGATATTGGGTTTGTTCTCTTGGGTACTAGGTTTAGCTTGTTCTTTACAAGATTGTGCGATGATTGCAAGTGCGATTAACACATATTTTGCTCGTTGCATATGCAGTTTTTAAGTTGATTTAGTTCTTTATACTAAAGGCTTTTAGTAAGCCGGAATTAGAGCTTACAAGGAATATAGGTTCACCTAAAGTTCCTTTGATGATTTCAATATCGCGAGCGTCATCATCAACAAAAAAGCCGGTTGCATTTCCCAAGAGTGGCGTAAAGGTTCCTTGACCATCTCCAATAAGAGACAATCCAATGGAGGCATCATGGTTGCCAACGGATGCATCAAAACTATAGTCGTTACCAGCAAGAAGCACATCTAAGTTGCCATCTGAATTGATATCCATAACTTGAATTGCATGAATTGGTGCGAGCTGAGCTTCTATAGGAAGTGCTTTGACCTTAAATTTTCCGTTTCCCAAGTTTTCTATATAGGCGCTTTCAAAAGTTTGACTTTTTACTATATACGCAGCCTCTAGTTCTTCGGGAAGAAAGGCTTCTTCAAAAGTAACATCGGAATAAGATTCAAATGTGGTAAATCTACCTTTCATTGCAGGAATTTGACCAATTAAAGCATCCCGTGGGTGTGCGGGATAGTTCTTGCCTTTAATATAATAACACATAATAGGGTCAAGGGTGCCGTTCTTGTCATAGTCATTTGTGTAGATACATAAAGGTTCCTCAATGGAAGCTTTGTACTTACTGTTTAAGCCTAGATTTCCTGCTATATAATCTATGTCTCCATCATTATCAAAATCTCCTTGGGCAAGACTGTTCCACCAACCAGAGGATTCTGTCAAACCTACGTTCTTGGTTTCTTCGGAAAAGGAGGTTCCGTTATTCGTGAAAATTTTAATGGGCATGAACTCCCCCGTAACCATTAGGTCTAAGAGGCCATCCTTGTTAGTGTCTGTCCACAATGCAGCGGTAACCATTCCTGCTTCTTGTAATGGGGCGCAAATGCTAGAGGTAACATCGGTAAAAACGCCTTTGTCATTTTTTAAGATAAAGCTCTTTGGGGGCATTGGGTACTCACCGGGAATAAGTCTCCCGCCAATAAATAAATCCAGATCGCCGTCTGCATCATAATCTCCTGCTGTTACCACACCACCCGAGGTTCTCATTTTGGGTAAGCTGGTTAAGTTGCGTTTGAAATTCCCTAAACCATCATTGGTATATAATCTGTCTTGGTAGGCATTATGGTTTCTCGGAAACTCGGAACCACCGCTAACAACGTATAGGTCTAGGTCACCATCCTTATCGGCATCAAAAAATAAAGCATCTGTATCTTCACTTTCTATTTCTGATTCTAAGGGTTGTTGGTTAAAGCTTCCATTTTTTTCTTGTATGAAGAACAAACCGCTATAGCCTTTTGCTCCGCCTATGTAAAAATCTTCTAAACCATCGCCATTAATATCTCCAACGGCAAGTTTTGGCCCTAACCGAGAATGCATATGTGGAAGTAGTGGTTGTGTATTGAAATCTATATGGTTGTTGTCTTCATGTTGGATAGCGATACCCAGTTCTTCTGCAACATTGGCAAACAATAGATTTTGGTTTTTGTGTTTACCGTCAGCTGCTTTTACTGCATTTCCGTAATCTAGAACAAGTAATGTATCGCTTTTAATGTTATGTAATACTTGTGTCTTTCTATCGGGCCATGTTATTGTGAGGCTATCAATTGTGTTAAGTTCTGCAAGACCAAAATGTATGTTGTTATCTATGCTTGAAGCGTAGCCTCTTGTGAGAAAATGCTCGTAATACTGAGAAGAACCATTAGTGAATAAACTAATTTTTGCACCTATACCACCATTGTTTTTTTCGCTTCCTTTTAGTTTTAGCTTTAGGTAATGGTTATTATCCGTGTTGTTTTTAAGGATGCTTGCTTTTTCATTTATATTGTTAACAATAAGGTCTAAATCCCCATCATTATCAAGATCTGCATAAGCAGCCCCATTGGAAAGGTTTGGCTCTACGGCCGCCCATTCTTTTGAGGTGTTTGTAAAGGTGAGATCTCCATTATTTTTAAAGAAATAATTAGGAACGGCAGCGCTAGGAAGTTCTTTTATTTCTTTGAGCTTATTCTCCTTTTTAGATTCTTCGTTACCGAAAAAATGAGATTTCTGCTGTTGGTAATTGATGTAGTCCAAGTTGCCTACATCTCTTCTAAATCCGTTTGTAATAAAGATATCTTTGGTTCCATTGTTGTCATAATCGGCCAAAAGAACACTCCAGCTCCAGTCCGTACTGTTAATGCCGGCCAAGTATGCTATCTCGCTAAAGGAGTTGTTCCCATTGTTTATCTGAAGTGTGTTACGGGTGTATTGCTCATTATAGCCTTTGCTTTTGAGCATGTTGAATTTATCATAGCTCACGGACGGGATAAGGTTTTTTAGCCTTTTATTATCTTCCGGAAGCATGTCCAGTACCATGATATCTGTTTTGCCATCGTTATTGATGTCCGAAATATCATTGCCCATGCCGGCAAAACTAGTGTGCTTTAATTGTTCGGAAGATTTATCCGAAAATGTACCATCTCCATTGTTGATGTACATCACATCATTGGTCAAAAAGTCATTTGAAATATAAACATCCGGCCACCCGTCATTATTCAAATCACTTATGCCAAGACCCAGGCTATACCCTTCTACCCGAATTCCGGATTCATAAGAAACATCGGTAAAAGTACCGTCGCCATTATTTCTGTAGAGTTTGTCCGTACTCTCTGCCTCTCCGTCCAGATGCTTGGCACGTACGGAGTTTACGTTAGTCATGGTATAGTTTACCGGGTTTATGATTAAGAACATGTCCAGATCACCATCTAGGTCATAATCAAAAAAAGCGGATTGTGTGGCTTGTACGGTATCTGCTAAACCGTATTCTTTCGCTTGTTCCGTAAACGTATTGTCCTTATTGTTTATGTATAATAGATTTGCTCGGTTTTCTGGTATTTCGGAACCAGAGACATTTACATAGATGTCCAGCCAACCATCTTGGTTTATGTCTACAACGTTTACACCTGTACACCAGCTAGAATTTTCCAGACCGGCACTTTTGGTAATGTCTTCAAATACAAAATCGCCTTTATTTATATAGAGTTTGTTAGAAACGATGTTTCCGGAGAAGAAAATATCCGGTAGGCCATCATTATTAAAATCGCCTATTCCTACACCCGCTCCCGTGTAAATGTTCATGAAATTAAACATGTTGTAAGTGTTATCTTCTTCAATGTCATTGGAGAAGGTAACCTGACTATGGGAAGCGGTTACGGGAGTAAATAACTGGTTGGTATTTTCCTCACAAGAGAATTGTGTACAACCAACTAACAGCAATAAAAATAATATAAGTTTACTCCTCATTGTTCATTTTTATTTTTCTCATTTTTCCAAGGAAAGTGTAGATTTCTATGGTATCCGTTTCTTTGGGGTCTACTTTTAAAGTTCTTGATGTCTGACTTAAATAAGAGCTTCCGTAATTAAATTCGTGTTTGTATTTGCTTCCGTTTTTAAGATGAATAATAGCATAGGCCTCGTTTGCAGCTATAGGAATCACTTCTTTTTTGGATGTATAGGTGTAAGCTTTTGTAGGGCCGATATTTTGACTTGCCAAAATTATAGGGTTCCCGTTTTTAGATTGAAGCTGTACAATTGCTTTGGCATCGTCATCAATCTTGAGTCCGCTTTCTGAATTCTTGATTGCTTTAAAATTACCTTTCCCGTCACCAAGTAAGCAAAGTCCGGTAAAGGCATCGTATGCTCCCGTTAAGGCTTCCGCCGAATGCATATTTCCTACTAAAAGTATATCTAAATTATTGTCGTTATTAAAATCTTGAACCTCCATTCCAAAAATGGGTGCGTACTGTGCTTCCAAAGGTAAGGGGGTCATTTTAAACTTCCCATCTCCTGAATTCTCCAAATACATACTGCTTAGCATTTCGGCCTTAAGAATGTAGGCATCTTCTAGTTCTTCGCTTAAAAAAAGAATCTTCAAATGAAGCATCTGCGTAGGATTCAAAAGTTCTAAAGCGTGCTTTCATTGCATTAATTTGGCTACTTAGAACATCTCTTGCGTGAATAATTTGCTCTTCTCCTTGGCGGAAGCGGGTCATAATAGGATCAATTGCACCATTATTGTCAAAGTCTTTGGCATAGATAGTCATTGGTTCTTCAGGACTCACTTTAAAATTACTGTTCAGGCCTAAGTTACCAAGTGCATAATCCGTATCTCCATCTTTATCGAAATCACCGGAAACAATACTGTTCCACCAACCATTGGCATTTTTAATTCCAGTACTGTTAGAAATATCATGAAATATTCCTTTCTTATTTTTCAGGAAAATTGGCGACATGTATTCGCCCACCAGGATAAGGTCTATAAAACCATCATTATCAAAATCAGTAAAAAGAGCATCGCTTAACATGCCTAACTCCCCGTTACTTTGGAGGGTGGTTTGGGTTGCGTCAACAAACGCTCCGTTTTCATTTACTAGAAGATAGCTTTTTGGGGATAGCGGGTAAGAGCCATCAATATACCTTCCGCCAATGAATAGGTCTATATCTCCGTCTTTGTCAAAATCAGACGCTCTAATAAAGGAACCTGAATCAGGTCTTGAAAAAAGGGTGGTTTCGGTAAAATTTCCTTTGCCATCGTTAGTGTAAAGTCTATCTGTATACGCAACTGTGGTATTGGGGGCATGTTCTCCTCCGGATACGACTAACAGATCTAAATCATTGTCATTATCAATATCTAGCAATAATGAGCCCATATCTTCATGCGGTTCACCATTTCCGAGTATTTTTTCAGAGAATTTTCCATTTGCTTGCTGAACAAAGAAACTTCCGCTATAGCCCTTCCCGCCTCCTATGTAAAAGTCTTCTAAACCATCGCCGTTAATATCTCCAACGGCCATGCCCGGACCTAATCTTGAATTCATCTTTATTAAAGTGGACTGTGCATTAAAGTCGATGAATTTTTGTTCTTTATGTTGATGCTCAATACCAATGTCATGGGTTACTTCCTTGAAATGATGTAACGTATTATTGATTTTTTCAGTTTTAACAGCTTCTGATTCTAGATATTTTAACTGTAGCGATTGATTGGCGTTAACATCATTCAAAACTTGATGCGTTCCGTTTGGCCAAGTTACTTTTAGGGAATCAATTTTTTTTATGCTCCCCAGACCAAAATGCAGTCTGTCCTCCATTGTGGATAAATAACCTTTAACAGGGGAATAAAACTGATACTGTTTTGTGCCATTTGTGTACAAGGTTACTTCTGAACCTATGAAGTCATCTAATCCTTCTAGAAGAATAGAAATATAGTTGGTGCTATCCGAAACTTGATTAGCAGCTGTTATGGTAGTATTTTGGTAAAGGTGTGCTTTATCATCTATATTGTTCACAACCAGATCTAAATCCCCATCATTATCAAGATCTGCATATGCCGCGCCGTTGGAATAGCTTGGGGTGTCTATTCCCCAATCTATGGACTTATCGTCAAAAGTTAGATTACCGTTGTTTTTGTAAATGTAGTTATGAAGCTTTACTTCTGGCAGGGCTCTTAATTTGTTCAGCTTTTCTTTACGAACGCTTTCGGGGTCGCCAAAAGGACCTTGTTGTTGACCGTATACAATGAAATCTAGATTAGTGACATCTCTTCTGTATCCGTTGGTAATAAAAACATCCTTAAGACCATCATTGTCAAAATCGGCAATTAAGGGAGACCAGCTCCAATCCGTAGCACTTATGCCGGAAAGTTGACCAATTTCGCTAAAGCTTCCGTTTCCGTTGTTTAACTGGAGGGTGTTGCGAACGTACTGAGGTGTGTATCCAAAATCGGTATCTAGAACCAGCTTGTCATAGCTGAAGTAGCCAATGGTTTGCTTTAAACGCTTATTGTCTTGAGGTAGCATGTCTAATACGACAATATCGGAAAGTGCATCGTTATTGATATCGGAAATATTCAACCCCATTCCGTTATAACTCTGGTGTTTCAAGTAGTCGGTAACTTTATCGGAAAAGGTGCCATCTCCATTATTTATATACAGAATATCATTGGTCAAAAAGTCATTGGAAACATAGACATCCAACCAACCGTCTTGGTTTAAGTCACAAATTGCGACACCTAAGCCAAAACCTTCAATAGTAACACCGGCTTCTTTTGAAATGTTCGTAAAAGTATTATCGCCATTATTACGATATAATCTATCTGTACTTGGTGCACTGCCGTTTGTGATTTTTGGTCTGGAAGTATTTCGGTTGTAAGGTACCAATGCATTTGTTAGAAGGTATAGATCTAAATCACCGTCTTTATCGTAATCAAAAAACACGGATTGCACACTGTAGCCTGTATCTGCCACTCCAAAGCTCTTGGCAACCTCCTTAAAAGTACCATCGCCATTGTTGAGGTAGAGTAGGTTGGCCATTTTTTCTTCTGAGGTATTTCTGGGACCGCCCTTGCTGATGTACATATCTATAAAACCATCCTGGTTTATGTCATGAAAAGCGACTCCGTTGCACCATCCCGTGGTCTCTATATTTGCCTCTGTAGTAATGTCTTTGAATTTGAGATTGCCTAGGTTGCGATATAATTTACCGGGCACTTGGTTGCCTGAGAAATAAATGTCTTGTAAGCCGTCATTATCAATATCGCCAATGGCGACCCCTCCTCCGTTAAACATGAACTCAAAATCGAGAATATTTATACTATCATTTTCGGATAAAGTATTCTCAAAATCTATGGAGCTGTCCTTTGAAGAAACCAGTTCGAACAACGGTTTTTTGGAATCTTTGGAGTTACAGCTTAAAACGAGAAACCCTAATATGGCAAAGAGGAATAGTTTGTAGACAGACCGTATGATATGCTTGTGGTGCGTCATTTTAAAATTGTCCTTTGTTTTCAATGAAAGTGTAATTGTTTGATGTAAACAAGATGCATTGTACAGGTCCTCAATATAATTAAATATGTTATAAAATGGCTAGTATTTATGGAATCTAAAAGTGTAAACAATTAAAAAGCTTGGTGCTTGCGGCATTGTATTACTTAGAGGTGAAGTAGGGGGGTCGTTTAACTTCTATGCCTACTATAATTATATAGCCAATGAGCGTATAAAACTTTAAAAACAGAAATGATATAAAGAGGCTGCAAAATACGTTTTACTCAACGGGTAGCAGGTCACAAAACCAGAACCCCATAGTACTGCTTTTTTTTGCTTCACTATCCTTTTCTGGATTTTTATATTCCTTATAGACTTTTTCTCCTAAGGTGAATTTTACAGGATTTTTAAAAATTGGTCCGTCATAACAGAAGGTGTGGAATTCTCCGTTTTCGCCACACGGGTCAACATTTTCAGGTAAATCCTTAATAAAACTTTCATCAATATTCCGCCCAACAAACGAGGCGTCTAGCAGGTCAGATTTTATACATATGACTACGGCCTTAAAGCCCAAAGCTATAAACTCTGTAATTAGCGCTTTAGAATCTCTTTTCCAAAGTGGAAAGCAAGCGGTAATATTATATTTTTTCAGTTGTTCTTCTCTGTAAATCCTTAGGTCTTCCAGAAAGATATCTCCAAAACAGCAATGCGTATACCCTTTGGATACCAAATTCGTGACAACTTGGTCCATTTTAGTGTTGTAGACCTCCATTGTAGGCTCTTCGGGTAATTCTATCGTTGTGACCAGAAGCCCAATTTCTTGAGTTTGTTTTATGAGTAATTCCCTTCTAAGGCCGTGCATGGAAACACGGTTGTGGTGGGCATTTATAGAGGTGACCAAGTGGTCTACGTGATATTTCTTGTCTTTTAAAATATGGTAATAGGCCAATGCTGCATCCTTGCCGGTACTCCAGTTAAAATAGGTCTTTAATTTGCTCATTAAGGGGTTGTTCTTATTTGTATTGCACTACATCATTTTGCCAAGTATTTCTTTCATCATTTTAGCCGCTAAAAAAGCAGTCATATTTTGAAAGTCTCTGTTTGGGTTGTATTCAACAATATCGGCACCAATAATTTCAGCATCTATACCCTGAATTAAATCGATTACTTGTCTAGAGGTTAGGCCGCCGGGCTCATGATGCGAAACGCCAGGGGCATACGCGGGGTCAAAACCATCCATGTCAAGGGAAATGTATAAAGGGTTTTTAAATTTGGGGATTTGGGTTAAATCCAAATCTTTCATTTGGTGTATCTCAACATTAAATTTATCGGCCTGTTGAGCTTGATGACTGTTTAAGGTTCTGATTCCTACTTGCACTAATTTAACGGCAAATCCGTTTTCCATGATTCTTGCAAAAGGGCAAGCATGGGAATATTTATCCCCCTCAAAGTCGTCGTATAAATCGGAATGTGCATCAATGTGCAGAATGTCCAATTTTGGATATTTTTGACTATGTGCCTTAATTATAGGGAAGGTTATGGAATGGTCACCGCCTAGGGTAAGCACTTTGGCCCCTGAATCTAAGTGGTCTTTAGTTATCTTTTCAATATCAAAATATTCGGATATTTCAAAATCACCTCTATCATCGATTATTGTATTATCAATGGAGACTAGGTTTTCCGTATACATATTGGCAGAGCCGCAATTCAATGCTTCCCTTATTAAGGGAGGCGCAAGTTTGGGGCCTTTTTGATAGGAGGATTTATCATCAAATTTTATCCCTTGGATTATTATTTTATTCATTCTATTGTATGGAATTAGGTGCGAGTGGATATAAAATTGGCCTTTCTTGAGCTTAGCTTATTTAATGGATTAGCCGAACGAATCCGTAACTACTGTAGCAAATATAGAATTGTTTGAAGATAGATTTAAAAATTTTCCCAAAGGGAAGTCTAGCCCAATGAAGAAGGAATGGCAAGCTATTTCATAATCGTCGTAATAGCTTTTGTGTTTTATAAGGCAAAAGATAAAATTGAATAATAGGTAATTCTATTAAAAATGGTAAATTACTTCTGAAAAGAATATATGTGTAATTATAAATATATCTGTAAGTTACACCCAATCAAAACGAAAATTATGAGAATGCTAAAGAATAAAATTAAACTAACATTTTCAATTTTGCTTATAGTGACGGTTATCGGTTGTAACACAAAAGATAAAAATAAAGAGTCTACTAAAAACACACAAAAGGCACCTTCTCAAAATGTCCTTTCCGCCGTGATTGATTCTATTAATTCAGAAATAAATAATGGAGATTACGGATTAATTGACCGCTTTATGGTCATCCAAAATAACGAGCTATTGGCAGATTATAAATATGACCAAGACTATAAAACCATTGTTCAAAAATATGACACAACCAATCATCAATACAATTTCAATAATACGGATTGGCACCCTTATTACAAGAAAAGTGAATTGCACACCCTTCAATCTGTAACCAAAAGTATCACCTCGATTCTTTTAGGTATTGCGTTGGATTTAAACGAAGATTATAATGTGAGCAACAAAGCAATGCCTTTGCTGAATGGTTATGATGCTGATTTTCAGGATAAGCGAAAGCAAAATATATCTATTGAAGATTTACTGACTATGAGAAGTGGATTGCAATGGAATGAAGAGACTGACCACAATGACCATACAAATGACTGTTTTTTACTGGAAGCAAGTGACAACTGGATAGAATATGTTTTGAGTAAGCCTATGGATACCATGCCAGGAACAAAATTCGTGTATAATGGTGGTGGAACTGTGCTTTTAGGTAAAATCATTAGAACCATTACCGGCAAACGAATCGATAAATGGGCAGAAGAAAAATTATTTGAGCCACTAGGTATTACAGATTACTATTGGAAAGAAACACCTGATGGAGAAATTGATACAGAAGGAGGTTTATATCTTAAGGCAGAAGACTTGGTTAAAATTGGCTCATTGTTTTTGAACAAAGGGAAATGGGACGGTAAGCAAATAGTATCTGAAAATTGGGTGGCAACATCCACAAGTCCTTTACTTAAAAACGTAAAACCACATTGGAAAAGTGTAACGGGATACGGATATCAATGGTGGGTTCCTGAATATACGGATAATGGTAAAACCAATATTTATTCTGCCAACGGATATGGAGGGCAGTATTTAATGATAACACCAGAACACAATTTAATAATTGTCTTTAATGGTTGGAATATAAATGCTGAGCCTGAAAAGTCAACTTATAGGGTTTTGCAAGACAGAATAATTCCGGCACTTAAGCATAAATAATTGTGTAAAAAGAACTAAAGGTAATGTAGGCTTTAGGACAAAAAAGAAAGGTTTGTATATATTTATAAAGAAGCTAAATTGAAAATTATCCGACAGCGAAATATTCAAATTTAGCTTTGAGCAAGAAAAATTAAAACCAAACAAAAATATTCCTTACTACCGCACAATACTCGGCCAATCCTCTGTCAAAAGTCCAGACAAATAATAATTACTTATTTAATCTTAGCTATCTTTATTCTAATGATAGAATTAGAAGAACAATTAAAAAACCCCGTTTGGTATTCCTTAATGGAAACTCATAAAAAATTTGTTGTTGAACTTAACGGAGTTCAATTTTATAACCCGGAGGTTTGCACTTTTGGTTCTTTTTTTGATGAAACAAAAACTACGGAAGCAGCAAATGAATATTTAAAGACTTCGGATAATTTCTTCTTTGTTTCGGAGGGGCAAACCCCTATAGTAGATGATACTCAGGTTTTCTTGGAGAAAAAAATTGATGGTTGTCAAATGGTTTTAAACAAGCTAACAGACGTTTCAATAACAGAGAATATTGTGTTGTTAGGTGATGAGTTCATAGATGAGATTTATGATTTAGTCTGGTTGGTTATGCCTGGTTATTATAGGAAAAGGACTTTTGAAATGGGTAAATACTTTGGGATATTCAAGAATGGTAAATTAGTTTCAATTACAGGCCAGCGAATGCAAACTAATCACTTTACAGAGGTCAGTGCCGTAGTAACACATCCTGACTATACAAGAAAGGGACTGGCCAAGCAATTAATAGCACATACCACAAAGGAAATTTTAAAGGAAGACAAAACGCCTATTTTACATACAAATAAAGGAAATCCAGCAATTTCTCTTTATGAAAAACTAGGTTACGAGTTAACCAGAGATATGAACTGGTGGCTGTATCGAAAAAAATAATGGTGTTATTTGGTAGTGTATAGTAGCGTATTTTTGACTTCCTCCCTTCTCAGAAAAGCCGATTATTCAAACTCAATTGAAGTTTTAACAACTTATTTTTGGGAGCTAGTCTAGGGCTTTTGCCTTTGTGTTCGTAAAAATATTCTAACTTAAGCGTCATGGAAGTACAGAGGTTAAATAACTCAATTCGTGCATACGGCCATGATTTGACCCAGAAGTCTCTTGCGGCGTTTGCAGCTTTATGTAAAGAAAGGACCTATGCTGCCGGAAGTGCCATTTTTAAGCCTAATCAAAACAATAAATCCGAATATGTCTTACTAAAGGGAATAGCGCGCACTTTTTTATTGAACACTCAAGGAGAAGAAATCACGCTTTCCTTTTTTGAGGAAAATATGATTTTGCCTCCCTACGTAACCCGAACCAAAAATGGAAAGTCATTATTGTACGGAGAGGCGCTAACTGACTGTGTCTTTGCCGAAATAAATGCGGATGATTTTGGATTGTTGATGATTGAAAATCTAGAAATACGCGATTTTGGTAATTCCGTGTTACGGCAAGAGCTATTGAACAAAGTGCATAAAGAAATACGAATGGCCTCTTGGACTGCCAAAAAGCGTCTGGAACAGTTTCGGGATGACTTTTCCATGTTAGAAAACCATATTCCTCATCCTATGATTGCTTCCTATTTGGGGATTACCAATGTTTCCCTTAGCAGACTACGGAAATCGTCTTAAAAAGCGATTTTATCAATTGTTAATGTAGGAGATAAATTACTGCCATTTCTTTGCTAAAAATCAAGGGAATGAAAACACTTAGAAATAGTTTGCTCCAAAATATTCAAGGTAAAAAGGTATTGTTCCTGTTCTTGCTTACCAATACCGTTTACGCCACAATGCTTTTTATTACCATTCCTAAAGTCATGAGCTTTTCCAATGGAATGCGGTTGTTAGATATGCAGCCATTGGGGTATGATCATGAGTATGTTCATTCACTCTTTCGTACTCTTGGCCCAGAAGGCCGTCATGCTTATTTATACCACCAGATACCGCTAGATATGGTATATCCTTTTCTGTTCGGAATAAGCTACTGCCTAGTCTTGGCATACTTTCTTAATAAATTCAACAGATTGAAGCCTCCTTTGGTATATGTATGCCTGTTGCCAATAATTGTTGGTATAGCTGATTATTTTGAAAACTTTGGAGTAGTATATCTATTAAATACTTATCCTGAAATATCTAATGGTATGGTAACCTTTTCGCTCGTTTTTACCTTAGTGAAAAGTATGGGCACGCTTTTGTATTTTTTAATTTTAGTGGGGCTATTGGTTTTACTTCTACTTAGAACTTTAAGGAAATGAAAACACAGAGTTTATGTTCATTGCGGATGCCGATAAATAATACAAAAACAGGCCAATCTTGTGAATTAAGAAATTATCGTAAATTTAATGACCATCTTATGTCCGAGTCAAAAAACCGTCGAATTGCCGCTATTATGTTTACCGATATTGTCGGTTACACTGCATTGATGCAAAAAGATGAGACTGCGGCAATGGCTATGAGAAAGAGACATCGCTTAACCTTCAATAAAAACCATAGTGTATACACAGGGGAGATTGTGCAGTACTATGGAGATGGTACTTTAAGCACATTTTCAAGTGCTGTGAAAGCCGTTGAATGTGCAATTGCTATTCAACGAACCTTGCAAACCGTAAAAACGGTGCCCATACGCATTGGACTGCATTTGGGTGATATTGTTTTTGATGGAACGGAAGTGTACGGAGACGGTGTAAATCTATCCTCTAGAATTGAATCCTTGGGTGTGGCAGGTTCTATTCTGATATCGGGAAAATTGAATGATGAACTTAAAAACCAGCCACAGATAGTTACAAAATCCCTTGGCTTTTTTGAGCTGAAAAACATTTCCAAGCCTGTAGAAGTTTTTGCGGTCGCCAATGAAGGGTTGGTAGTTCCAAAAAAATCCGGACTCAAAAATACCTTTAATAAAGAAGACAAGACTATTGTGGTATTGCCCTTTGTGAACATGAGTTCTGATGCTGATAACGAGTATTTTTCGGATGGGATGACCGAAGAAATTATCAACGCTCTTTCAAAGGTGAAAGGGCTAAAGGTAACCTCCCGTACATCCTCGTTCCACTTCAAGAATAAGAATATCCCTATTTCAGATATTGGAAATGCGTTGAATGTTTCCACTATTCTGGAAGGAAGCGTACGCTTGTCCGGCAAGAAAATGAGAATAACCGCTCAATTAATAGATGTGGTTGATGATTTTCATTTTTGGTCGGAAACCTTTGATCGGTCCATAGATGATGTTTTTAAGGTCCAAGATGAAGTAAGCATGCTCATTGCGGATAAGTTACGCGAACACTTAGGTCATTTTAATATTGGAGAACAATTAATAGAGGCTCCCAATGTGCCTGTTGACGTTTATACCGCGTATTTAAAGGGAAGGTATCATTTAATGAAATTGACGCTTCCGGAAACGGAAAAGGCCATCAGTATCTTTAAAGGCGTAATTGAGAAGGAGCCCAATTTCCCCTTGCCGTATTTGGATATTAACCAAGGTTATGCCTTTCTGGGAACCATGGGGTTGTTACCTGCATTTGAAGCTTTTCAAAAGGCGAAACCTTTTTTGGATAAGGCCTTAGAGTTGGATACCAATTTACCGGAATCGCAACTGAACCTGGCTTGGATAAGCTGCTGGCAAAATTGGGATTTGGAAGGAGCCTATCGGCATTTGAACAATGCTTTGGAAATTCGCCCTTCTGATGAAATCTATCTAACGTTTTCAAACATACTTACGCTAGAAGGGAAGCTAAAGGCTGCCTTGAATTATATTGAAAAAGCACTTGAGCTAGACCCTTTTTCCGCGATGAACATCCACTATAAGGGCTTTCTGTATTACCTCATGGAAAAGTACGGGAAAGCGGCGCCTTTTTTTGAAAAAGCTTTAGACTTAAAACCCAACCTGCCTTTTCCGCCACTCTATATAGGGAGTATCCTATTACTAGAAGGACAGGCCAAGAAAGGATTGACTTATTTTCAGAATTTACCTCCGTTGGGCCCCGAAGATTTAACGAAACAGGGAGGTATGACCATGGCGTATATAGCCTTGGGCAACGTAACAAAAGCGGAGGAAGGGATAGCGGAATTGGAGTCCTATATGCAAACGAATTCAATGGGGAGTGCCTTGTTCTTTCTAATACTGTGCCATACCATGAAAGGCAACTATAATGAGGCTGTAGACTTGATTGAAAAGGGTATGGAATTCAGATTGCCAAGAATATTATTGCTCTATACGGAGCCCATTTTAAAACCCCTTCGTTCAAATTTCCGTTTTCAAGAGTTGATGAGACAGGCATTAGGAGATGGAAGGGCTTTTAAGAACCCCAAAAGGAAATATAAAAAATCACTGTTTGACAAAACGGAGTTGGAGCAGTATCATAATCAATTAAAACATTTAATGTCAAGTGAAGCACCCTATCTAGATCCAGATTTAACGCTTCGTGATTTGGCCCAAATGATGGAGATTCCTCCTAACTATTTATCACAATTGCTTAATGAAGGTTTTGATAAAAACTTCTCGGAATTTGTAAACTCGTACCGTTTGGAAACCTTTAAATCTAAAGCGGCAGATGCATCACAGCGGCATTTAACAATTTTGGCATTGGCTTACGATAGTGGTTTTAACTCTAAGACCGTTTTTAATACCTATTTCAAGAAAAGTATGAAAGTCACTCCCAAGACCTATTGGAAGCAGTTAGTTGAAAATTAGTTCCGATTTCCATACCCGAACGATTCCCCCCTTTTTACGCAGTAAGTTTGGCCTCTAATTTAGAGTACAGCAAAACACTCAAAATTGATAGAAGTCTATCAAAAAAAACAAGGAAGATATGACCAAGCGGCAGATAAAGCGGATACTGAGGATAGTGTTTATAATGGTAAGTATTGGCTCGCTATATTTTGTACCATGGATTTTGGTAAAAGCTTGGATACTGCCATTGCCGAATACAGTTCAAGAACAGGTTGAAGAAGCGTTAGGGCATGGATTTGACGGAATGGTGGTGTATGTGGACCAAGGAGGTAAGCCACCGGAATTTTATGCGGCCGGTTACAAAAATAGAGAGGAGCAAATACCGGCAGACCCTAAGGCCCTATTCAAAATAGGGAGTGTCAACAAATTATATGTTGCCGTTTCTATTGCCAAATTGGCCAATGCTCAGCGTCTATCTTTGGATAAGACCCTAGCCGATTATTTTCCGGAACTTGAAGACAGGATAGCATATGCGGATAAAATTACTTTGCGGTTTATGGTGCAACACCGTAGCGGGATCCCCAATTTTACGGATCACCCGGGCTTTTGGAACGAACCACAAGCAAGCGGTAAAGATGTTTTGGAATATGCACTTGATTTACCGGCCAGTTTTAAGCCGGATGAAGGTTATGAATACTCAAACACAAATTATTTATTGCTTTCCAGGCTCATTGAAAAAGTAGTAGGCTATAGTCATCACCAATACATTAAAGAGAAAATTTTGATACCACTTGGGTTGAAAAATACCTTCAGCTCCCTTAGCGAAATAAATATGGATAACCTTATGAGCGGTTATTATGTTGGTTATGATGAAGACCTAAAAACAAACGATTACGGATCCACGATAGCTACGGCAGAAGATGTGGGTATATTTTTAAGGGCATTGAACGATGGGTCTTTATTTGATGAAGGAGAGCAGGAGATATATTCCTCCATTTACGTCTACGAACATGGAGGCCTTATTCCCGGTTATCAATGCTTAGCGGAATACCATAAGGACATAGATACCGTAGTGGTCCAGTTCATCAATACCACCAACTTTGATGGGTACGAATGGAATTTATCCGAAATCGTAATCAACCGTATTGTAAAAATACTCCGAAGTAGAGAAAGTTAATAGGACCAAATAAGAGATTAAAAATAATGAAGGCACTTTTTAAGACGGAAATAGGCAAGAAGGAAATATTGGATCTGTATGATCAAAAACTAGAGGAACTGAATATTGATTTTACATATCTAAATATTGATACTAGTTTTGGGAAAACCAATATAATTGCCACTGGAGAATCTACTAATCCACCAATTATATTAATTCATGGGTCCAATGGTTGTGCGCCAATTGCCCTTGAAACCTATCCTAATTTAAGTAAGAGCTTTAGAGTGTACGCCGTAGACGTTGTAGCGCAACCCAACAAAAGCGAGGATAGATGGTTAAGTATGAAAGATGATTCCTATGGACGTTGGGTCAATGAAATCATAAGTTCTTTGAAGCTTGAAAAGGTTACTCTTGTGGGGTTTTCTTTAGGCGGGCTCATTATATTAAAAACGCTTGAGTTTGACGAGAGTAAAGTAAAGCAAGTGTATTTGGCCGCACCAGCTTACATCGTTAATGGAAACCCGTTAAAAGCATTGTTCAAGATTTTTATTCCCATGAAGCGTTTTATGAGAACCCAAAAGATGAAACATATAGAGAAATTCCTGAGGGAACTTTTTACGGAACGAGACGAATTTGCCATCAGCTATTTATCAAAAGTGTTTTTACATTTTAAAATGGATTTTACACCGGTTCCTGTAATAAGTAAAAGTCGAGCTAGTTCGATACAAACTCCAATAACGTTGTTTGCAGCTCAGGACGATATTCTTTTTCCTGGCATAAAAATGATAAAAAGAGCAAGGAAAATATTCCCTTCTTTGAAGAGTGTACAAATGTTTGAAGCTTCAAAACACGTTCAAAATAAAACACAGAACAGGCTAATTGAAAACGCTATTTTGACGGATTAACATCTTTGAAATGATAAAATTTATACTCTTAATAATAGCATTAATTCTAACGGCTTATATCCAATAGAGAGGTATGTACTTTCAATTAGTTCCGATTTTCAAACTAGAACGATTGGCTTGTAACCACCGCCTACTTTTGGCGTATGAACAAATCGATCCAAGGAACAATGAGAGCAATTATAACCACAAAATATGGTTCGCCTAATGTACTGCAACTACAATACGTTCAAAAACCAAAACCTAAAAGCAATGAAATTTTAGTAAAGATAAAGGCGGCAAGCGTAACTAGGGCGGACACTATGATGCGAAAAGGAACCCCATGGTTAGGTAGACTTTTTATCGGCCTTACAAAACCAAAATATCCAATTTCAGGTACAGGATTTTCCGGGGTGGTCAAGGCGGTGGGTAAGGACGTTACAAAATTTGAAGTAGGTAATGCCGTTTTTGGAGAATCAACTTTTGGAGCGGGAACAAACGCAGAATATCTCTGCATTGCAGAAAGTGGTATACTTACTCATAAACCCAAAAAATTGCTTCATGAGGAAGCCGCTACTATTTGCGACGGACCTTTAACGTCTTATAATTTTTTAAAAGAAATGGCGGGAGTACAACCCGGTCAGTCCGTTTTAATAAATGGGGCTTCAGGAAGTCTAGGTACTGCAGCGGTTCAATTGGCAAAACACCTTGGTGCTGAGGTTACAGGTGTTTGTAGTACCCAAAACATTGGTATGGTAATATCCCTGGGAGCGGATAAAGTTATTGATTATACGAAAATGGATTTTACAACAATAGGGGATACCTATGACGTTATTTTTGATACTGTAGGCAAGCGCTCATACTCCAGTTGTAAAGCAGCGCTTAAGCCAAAAGGGATATACTTGTCGCCCGTGCTTAGTTTATCTCTGTTGTTTCAGGTTGTATGGACATCTATGTTCGGTCGTAAAAAAGCAAAGTTTTCGGCTACGGGGACTAAACCTATTGCATCCCTTCTAGAGCTTATTACGGAACTCATGGCACTTGTGGAGTCCGGTCAACTAAAAGCCATAATAGACAAAATTTACTCTTTGGAGGAAATTAAAAAAGCGCATGAATATGTTGATACGGGACGCAAAAGGGGAAACGTGATCATTAGTCTTCAATCTTAATTATTTGTATAAAACTATTCATCAACCTACTTCTAAAAAGAGTGGAGCTTCATCAACGCCATCTTCTTTAGTATACTCGTAATTTGTCGTTTAAAAAAAAGGAGAAATTCTTCCGCATAACGGGGAAGAACGTCTCTTTTACTAATTACCGCTTTCTATTGTAAATTGAAATAGGAGATCACTTCTTCATAAGTCATTTTCTTTAAATTTTTATGGTTGTTTTTAGCTGTAAAGATGGTAGCCGGAATAAAGACAAACCTGACGCTGATTTCCAATGGATCAACTAACCCTGAATAAGCATCCGCATGCTATTTCATATTTGTAGTTCTAAGTGGGCCTAATTTTTATGGAAGGTTACCATTATTTTTAAAGCCTATCAGGATTAAAAGGAGCGGTTGGTATTTGTCCGCTTACATTTTCTTCTAAAAGCTTTTTGAGTTCGGCCTTTATTTTTTTGTAATTGGGGTCGCTCTCTAAATTATTAAACTCTTTAGGGTCATGTATTTGGTCATACAGTTCCTCACCTTCTTTGCCTTCGTTCCAATCTGTATAACGCCATTTGTTGGTGCGTACACTTCTTCCCATAACGGGGTTTCCATTGCCCGGTCTAAGTACTTGGGTATAGGCGTGGCCTTCCCAATCCAGAAGGGGGTCGCTTAGTAACGGCATCAGGTTTTTTCCAGGCTGTTCATTTGGAGGGTTTAAGTTGCACAACTTGGCTACTGTTGGATAGATATCTATAAATTCTACTACTTGGTCAGACTTGGTGCCATTACCTGTTGCGCCAGGTGCATAGATAAACAAGGGGGCTTTGGATGATTCTTCAAACAGGCATCGCTTTTGCCAGATTCCTTGGTGTTCCCCTAAATGATAACCATGATCACTCCATAAGACAACAATAGTGTTGTCCATTAACTTATTTTCTTCCAATGCATCCAACAATAATCCAACCTGGGCGTCAATGAATGAAACCGTAGCATAATAGGCTTGTTTAGCCTCCAAACAGACAGATTCAGGCAAGCCGTAATGCGATACTTTACAATTATGGGCAAGAGCGGCAAAAGGGATGTCAGCTCTGTCGTCTTCTGGAGCATAGGGCAGACTTATAGAATCTATAGGATAGAGGTCAAAATACTTTTTAGGAGCTACATAAGGAGTGTGGGGTCTGAAGAAACCTACACCAAGAAAAAATGGGTCCTCTTTATGTTTTTCAATTTGCTTAATGGCTTCCGTGGTTACCATGCCATCTGTCTGCTCGCTATCTTCCCCTTCGGCTCTCAGCCAACTCAAAGCGGCACTTATTTTGCGGTGGGGCTCTGCATTTGTAATAAGATGTTCCTCGTCTTTGTCCCGTCCTTTAGGATTAAAAACTTCGTGCCAAGAAGCAGGGTCATCATGACCATTAGTGCCAATAGCCGCCGGAACATTGTAATGATATAGCTTTCCTACTCTTCCTACCCAATACCCTTGGTCCTTAAAAAGTTGGGGGAGGGTAGTAACATCTGGAACCTCATCTCTAAAATGCGCATCAAGATCATAAACCTTTATTACATCTGGTCTTAAACCGGTCATGACCGAAGCCCTAGAAGGGTTGCAAAGTGGAATCTGACAATATGCTTTATTAAATTGAACTCCCATTTTTGCCAGCCGATCAAAGTTTGGCGTCTTGGCTAAAGGATCACCATATGAAGCCAAACTGGTAGTAAGGTCGTCTACTGCAATAAATAGTACATTAGGTTTTTTATCATTTTTTACCTGAGATGATAAAAAGATAGGAAGAAAAACAAGTAGGGCTAGTAATCTAATGTTTAGCTTGGAAAATGGCATTTTCGAAAATGAGTTTAATGGCGGTTATTATAAGAGTGTTTTATACACTTAATGTAGTAAATATAACCTAATTAAAAAACTGAGAAGATTTGCGTATAAAGATTCACGCAATTCGTCTTTTCGTTGGAATTTGATTTGTTCTGATTACTGGCCGACTTCTACTCCGCCAATTTATATTTTTGGTTCGGTAAAGGTTAATTTTATATCAAAAATGTGTGCAGTTTCGTGTATGTTTTTTGAAAGTGCGAAAATACAAGGTCTGAAAGAACGGCTTGTGAGTACACAAACGGTTAGGCAACATTTTTGACCCGTCCTTAAATATGTATAGAAAAAATCATGAGACAATTTTTGAGATTGTTTGCTAAATTCGGAAGTTGCTGCCGAAGTCTTTCTATAGTTCAAGAGTGAACCACTAAAATAAGAATAGCTATTAAATGTGCCATCTGTTCTAACAACCTTCCATAGGTTAAAAATTCACTTTCTACAAAAACTTGAATTTCTTCAGGCTGCTTAATTGAGAGTAATCACATTCTATACACTCTATACACTCTATACACTCCTCAATTATTATCATTGTAAGATAAATTTCTTAATTTACATGGTATCAATAAGATAGGAGCGGTTATGTCCATTTCAAAAAAAACTTTCGGGAGTTCATTTCAAAGCGCTGGCGACCAAGATTTTATTGCCAAGTTAGAAGCCCATATTCAGGCTAGCTTGAATAATAATGAATTTGGAGTAGATAGTCTTGCCCAAGCGGTGGGAATGAGCCGATCTAGTCTGCACCGGAAACTCCAAAAGATGCTAGGTGTTTCAACAAGTCAATTTATTAGGGAATACCGTTTAAAAAGAGCTTTGGAAATTCTTAAGCAAGAGCATATCACGGCTTCAGAAACCGCATACAGGGTAGGGTTCAGCAGCCCGACCTATTTCACTACCTGTTTCCATAAGTTTTATGGCTTTACACCGGGCGAAGTAAAATCAAGAAATAGTAATGAGATAGAAAGCCTAATCCATGGGGCAAGTTCTGCAACAGAAAAAACGAACATAAAGAAAATAATGTTTTGGGGTGGATTGTTTGCAATGGTAATGATATCCGTAGCTGCATATTTATACAGTACAACTTTAGAAGAAAATGAATCCTTAACGGAAATCCATTCCACGCCTGGCGAGAAGTCTATTGCAGTAATGCCCCTTAAAAACTGGACGGGAAATCCTGATTTGGAATATGTTTCAGATGGCATGACCGATGCTGTCATATCTAGCCTTACCAAAATAAGTGCAATCGATAAGGTAATTCCATTTTCATCAATATTAAATTACAAGGAAACTGATAAGACTTCCAAAGAAATAGCAACGGAATTAGGGGTGGCAAAGCTGTTGCAAGGCAATCTCCAAATTTCGGGCGACCAAATCAAAATAAACCTTCAGCTGATTGATGGCCACTCAAACGACCATCTCTGGTCCGAAGAATATGTGGGAGATTGGAAGGCTGACGAAATTTTTAAAATACAGACAGAGGTAGTAGAAGGTGTTGCGGAGAAAATGAACGCTACTATATCAGAAAATGAAATGGCTGATATTCACATAATACCTACGAAAAGTAGGGAGGCCTATTCATACTATTTACAAGCGGAATTTCAAAGGAACAAAGAAAACAAATTATCGTATTCCAATGCTATTACCTTATATAAAAGAGCAATTGATATAGATTCAAATTTTGTGGAAGCTTACGTAGGCCTTGCCCATATTTGGAGTTTTGGAGGTTTGGTATGGGGTATTTATGAAGAGCGTTTAGCTTGGAACAATGCTAAGATTTTGTTGCAAAAAGCACTGACAATCAACCCTGATAATAAGGAAGTAGAGGAAGAGCTATATACAGGTTATTTTTATTACGATTGGAATTTTGAACTGGTAGAGAAGTATTATCAGGCAACTTTAGAGAATTATGTAATCGATAAAACTCCAGCTATTACTACCGATTACGCTATAAAGACAGGAAGGTACAAAGAGGCGATCGCGGTAATGGACAAAAGCATAGCCATTAATCCATCAGTAGGTATATTTTATAGTTTTAAATCTGGAGCCCTTATGTTTTTGGGGCAAGAAAAGGAGGCAATAGCTTTAATGGAAACTAGCATTCCTCTATATAGCGATACCTTGTTTTATTTACGGGAGTCAACTAAACTGTATTTCTATCTTGGAGATTATGAAAAATCAAAAATTCAACTTAGAAAAATTCTAACTCAATTCCCAGATTATCCACCGATTCTGATGTGGCTGAACGCCGTATATGCACAAATGGATGGAGACTCAAAAAATGTGAATAAATACTTGGCCGAGTTACGCGAAGAGTACAACAAGGGCTCCTCCGGTAGCCCAGCATGGTTTATAGCACTTTACTATTCCCATACTAAGGATTACGAAAAAGCTTTTGAGTGGCTACAAAAGTCTTATGATAGGCATGAAGTAGAAATGACCTGGCTACGGGAAGAGCCTCTATTGGCAGCAATAAGAACAGATCCACGATACAAAGATTTGTATGAAAAAGTCGGGTTTACAAAAATTGGATTACCTATAAAAACTACGTCGAAAATTCCATCCCCTTAACTGGTAAATCAACATTATTTAAAGGTTCTGCACCATATGTTGAAGGCCTGATTAAAAGCTTAACAAGTTTGAAACATTGCTGATAAGCAGTGCTTTACTTTTATTTCCATCTTTGATAATATCAGTTTTAAGGTAGATTTTAAAAGTAATTTCTACCACCATTTGAAGAAATAGTGAAAGCCCTTTTGCCCTAGTTGCCCTAGCCTTGTAATTAAATTAGTTCCCCACTCAATAGAAATTAATTATTCACTTAAATATTGGTATTATGGAACTAAATGAAGAAAAATTAAATGCTCTCTTAGGGAAAGTAGTTACGGAAATGGGCGCTGCAGCCAACGGGCCATTGGTCATGTTGGGAGATAAATTGGGGCTTTACAAACGCTTGGCAGAATCAGGGCCGATGAATTCTACCGAATTGGCCGATGAAACCAACACTGCTGAAAGATATGTGCGCGAATGGTTGTCCGCTCAAGCAGCTTCGGGCTATGTTACTTATGACGCAGAGAGTAAAAGCTTTTCAATGACACCCGAACAGGCCGCGGTTTTTGGCAATCCTGACAGTCCCGTGTTTATGACCGGTGCCTTTTATGCCATTACATCGGTTTACCACGATGCGCCTAAGATGGAAACAGCCTTTCAAACCGGGGAAGGTGTAGCTTGGGGCGATCACAGTACTTGCCTTTTCTGCGGTACTGAAAAGTTCTTTAGTCCTTCGTACGAAGCAAATCTGATTTCACAGTGGATTCCATCTTTGGAGGGTGTTGAGGCAAAATTGAAAAGTGGTGCTAAAGTAGCAGATATTGGTTGTGGCCATGCGGCTTCAACCATTATTATGGCTAAGGCCTATCCCAACTCCACCTTTATAGGGTACGACTACCATGAGAAATCCATAGAACATGCTAGAATAAAAGCTAAAGAAGAAGGCGTAAACAATGTTTCCTTTGAGGTATCAACGGCGAAAACATTTCCTGGAGAAAACTATGATCTGATTGCATTTTTTGACTGTTTGCACGATATGGGAGATCCCGTCGGTGCGTGTGCCCACGTAAAGCAAGCTTTGAAAACCGATGGCACTTGTATGATTGTTGAGCCTTTTGCAAAAGATTCGCTAGAGGAGAACCTTAATCCAGTAGGAAGGGCCTTTTACGCTTTTTCAACTACGCTGTGCACCCCGTGCTCCTTGAATCAGGAAGTAGGACTTGCATTGGGCGCCCAAGCAGGTGAAAAACGTTTACGAGAGGTAGCGGTTTCTGGTGGATTCACCCATTTTAGAAAAGCTACGGAAACCCCTTTTAATTTGATTCTGGAAGCACGGACCTAAAACCGTTTATCATGATTTGGTACTTTCCTACCGGACAGGAGGATTTGACAATTTTAAGTAGTTGAGGCTGTGGTATGGAATAATATTTCTATCCATAAAACGAGGTTTTTGAACGGTCATTTTTTGGCTCATCTAAAAAAATGTTCAAATTTTTACGGTCTTCCTTTCCCGAACCTAGGGCGCAGACCACATCGTCCTGGGTTCGTAAATGCTGATGCAATTCTGAATTGTCGGCATATGGATTATAACCTTGTTTCAGGAATCATAGTAGAACCTTTCGGTATGGACAGCCTATCTTCTTTCGTTTGGTACTTATTGGCATCTCCGTAAAAGGGTGTCTGCCGTATTGGCTTTCCACTTTTAGGGTCACGGATAGAAAAATGGACATACCAGCGTTTTTTTAAATCGCCGTTTGCTGAGTATATTTTAGGGGGAGGAAAAGTTTCGCTTTAAGGAGCAGATAGACACCATTTCAAACACTAGAGATGTGATAAAAAAAAATAAAAAGGCTATCGATTTTTCGATAGCCTTTTTTCTTAGTAGCGGGGACTGGACTCGAACCAGCGACCTTCGGGTTATGAGTTTGAAAAAATACCCGAATTTTAGCACTATTTTAGATATTTACTTTAAAACCGTTTACCGGACTGTTTACTTTGTTAGTATTAATTTTTCTTCAAGTCTAAGGTAAACAATTACTTGAATTTTAGTAATTTATTTTCAGAAATCGTTTGTTCGAAGCTTTTAGTAGGAGGGAGCAAAAAAAATGAAGTTCAAATTACCGAGACAGTTTTTTTTTGTTTTTTAAGTGTTTAAACTCATAAGATATAGTTGCAATACCTTCTCTTACTACAAATAGATAATTATGTCGTTTTTGGAGATAGATTAGTTCCAAAGAGTAAAAGAAAAAAACCGTGTGATTTGGTATCCAGGGTTTTGCGCAAAATCGTAAAAGCTTTAGTAATGTGACCTTCAACAGATTTTATGGAAATACCTAGGTACTCCGAGATTTCTATATTGGTAAGACCTTCCTGTTTGCTTAATAAAAAAGCTTGTTTACATTTTGGTGGTAGATTTTCAATTTCTTTTTTTACTTCAACAAGCAATTTTTCGAATGAATTTCCAGATTCTTCTTCCACTAAGAGGGCAAGGGACTCAATATGTACTTTTTCCAATGAAAAAACTGGCCGTATTTTTCTATAGTGGTCTATAAATTCATTGTAAGTAGCTTTGTATAAGTAATTTTTCAAATTAATATCGTCCTTTAATACTTTACGTTTTTTCCAAATTTTCATAAAGACATTCTGAACAATATCCTCACATATATCCTTATCGTTAATAAGACTATAAGCGTAGGTACATAATCTATGGTGGTACTGTTCAACTAAATGGGTATAAGCGTTGGAGTTCCCTTTTTTAAGGCTTTTTATGAAAGAAAGTTCGTTAATAAAAGTAATCTTCATTATGTGAATATTATGGTTTTAACGGGCAATATTTGACAAAATATAAAATTAATAATCAAAAAAGCAAGGGTAGTGTAAAATTTACA
Source organism: Zobellia amurskyensis (assembly GCF_009725985.1). Taxonomy (GTDB): domain Bacteria; phylum Bacteroidota; class Bacteroidia; order Flavobacteriales; family Flavobacteriaceae; genus Zobellia; species Zobellia amurskyensis. The sequence goes on along the minus strand of NZ_RCNR01000009.1, from coordinate 65,917 downwards.
CGTTTTAATTATGGAAACAGTAACAGATGTCAGTTCAAATAAAAGGAATAATTGCGAAGTACTTAACAAAGCAAGCTAGCATTGCAGAGTTAGACAAACTTACTATGTGGATTGAAAATCCTCTAAATAAGGAAGAGTTTTTAAAATATATAAAAGTGGATCATGCCATCAATTTAGATTTGATGGAGTTTGGAACAAATAAGTCCCGAAAGTCTTTGCTGGAATTTATAGAGAAGGAGAAAAATACTCTTAAAAGACGTAGGATGCTTAAGATTGGCAAATATGCGGCAGCAATTATAATCTTTATTGTCGGGTATTTATATGAGAATAAAGCCTTGATATCTGCACCCGAATTAATTAATTCGGAGATTGTTGTTAGCGAGGATAAGTTAGAAGTTGGTACAGATAAAGCAGTTCTTACTTTAGAAGATGGGTCTACTATAGACTTGGAAAAAGGTAAATCAATAAAAACAAAATACACTCGGAGTAATGGTGAGCAACTTGTTTATGATTCTCATGATAAATCAGAAAAACAGGTTGTATTTAATTATTTAACAATTCCACGAGGGAGGCAGTTTCATGTAAAATTAGCAGATGGCACATTGGTTTGGCTCAACTCGGAAAGTAAATTGAAATTTCCAGTTTCCTTCGAAAAGGGTAAATGTAGAACTGTAGAATTAATATATGGAGAGGCGTACTTTGAGGTATCACCTAGTTCTAAGCATGATGGAGCTACATTTAAGGTTTTGAACACCTCTCAAGAAGTAGAGGTCTTAGGTACTATTTTTAACATTAAAGCATATAGAGACGAAACAAATATTTATACAACATTGGTAGAGGGAAAGGTAACAATTCATACGCCTACGAGTAAAGAAATTCTAAAGCCAAATGAGCAATCGGTTTTGAATCTAAAAAATAAAGGTATTAGGATACAAAACGTGAATGTTGATCAAGAGATATCATGGAGAAAAGGGCTTTTTGATTTTAAGGGGAAGTCACTAGATGAGATTACAAAAGTATTATCTAGGTGGTACGATGTAGATTTTGATTTTTCAAATGACCAACAGAGGTATGTTAAATTTAATGGAGTATTGCGAAAAGAGGAATCTATAGAAGAAATATTAAATAGCATTTTAATAACTAGTACAATAGAAGCATATGAAATAAAAGACAAAAATATTACTATTAAATAAAGGGAATAAAGTTTAGACCTGGACAGTACTGCACTTTTATCCCCTTTTGAATCAATTGATTAAAATAATGTTAACCAACAGATACTCAAATTTATGAAAATTAAGTATACCAACAATTTTTTCCCTCAACGGAAAAAGCTATTAAAATTCATTATGAGAACATTCATTTTCTTGCTTTGTTCCACTGTTTTTGGATTTACATCCAGTGAAATATTCTCACAGAACATTAAAATTCAGATTGAAAAAAACCAAATTTTATCTGTAGATGAGGTATTCGATTTATTAAGAGATCAAACTGATTACAGTTTTATTTATCCAGAAGATTTTTTTAAGGATGTACCAAAAGTATATGTTAAAAAGGGTCCTATTCAAGCAAACGAACTGTTAGAAAGGTGTTTTTATGGTGGAGGTTTTAAGCTAGATGTTAGAGGTAAGAAGATAGTAATTACCGAAACCGACCTTGCAAATTCAGAACAGCAATCCATACATGTTATAGGAGTTGTTGTAGATACAAGTGGTCAACCATTATCAGGTGCTAATATTATAGAAAAGGGCACTACAAATGGGGTTACGGCTGATTTTGATGGCAATTATTCAATCAATGTTATAGATAGAAATGCAATATTGGTCATTTCCTATATAGGTTTTGCAACAAAAGAAGTAGCTGTAGAGGGAAAAGATGAAGTAAACATTACATTGGAAGAGAGTGCGGCAACATTGGATGAAATTGTCGTAGTAGGTTATGGTACTCAGAAAAAGAAGGATTTGACGGGCTCCGTATCTTCGATAAAAACAGAAGATATTCAAAAAACCACCAGTGTTTCTCTCGATCAAGCTATTCAAGGTCGGGCAGCCGGTGTCTCCGTTACAAGCAATACGGGATCGCCAGGGGCCAGTCCAACTGTTAGGATTAGGGGGACGGGAACAGTTAATAATTCAGATCCACTTTATGTTATAGATGGTGTTCCTATCAACGATATTTTAAACTTTAATATGTCAGATGCGGAATCGATAGATGTTTTAAAAGACGCTTCCGCCACCGCTATTTATGGTTCTAGAGGAGCAAATGGCGTTATTTTGATACAGACCAAGAAAGGGTCTAAACGTAAACCTTCGATATCTTATAGTACTTATACAGGGGTGCAAAGTAGAATAGACAATTTGAATATACTTACATCCCCTCAATGGGCTATGTTGCGAAATGAAGCGAATCGTAATGATGATACCCCGATTGATCCAGAGTTGTCGAACCCTGAATCATTAAAGACTTATAATTGGAAGGATGTTGCTTATAGATCTGGAATGATACAAGATCATCAATTATCAATTTCTGGTGGAAGTGATAAATCAACTTATTATGTGTCTTATGGGTATTTGTCCCAAAATGGTATAGTAAAAGAATCATCGTATTCTCGTCATAACTTTAGGGTAAATAACACATATCAGATAAGCAATAATATAAAAGTAGGCCACAATATACAGTATGCATATTCGAAAAAAAATACAGGGCCTGAATATGGAAATAATGGGTCTAGAGTTGGTTTTTCTGGCTATGTTATGGAGCCAACCCTGCCTTTTTATAATGAAGACGGGTCTTACACAGCAGCAGAATATTCGAGTACCACAAACACCTTAGGGCGTATAGAATATGAAACAACTCCTCAAGTCAGAGAGAATTTTTTCGGAAACCTTTTTTTAGAAGTTGACTTGGTCCAAGGGTTAAAATTTAGATCTAATTACGGTCTTGAGATCACTAATGTGCAAGTGGACAATTTTACACCAGCATTTTATGTTTGGTCTAGTTTTAATAGCCCCGTTAGTACTTACGATTTAGTACGTTCAGAAAATAGGAGTATGATTTTATCGAATACCTTGAATTATAATAAGGTACTTAATGAGAAGCACAACTTTGGAGTTTTGATTGGTCAAGAAATCCAAAAATTGAACGGTAATGATGTAAGGGCTCAAAGAAGTGAAATACCTACAAGTGTAGTCAATCCTACCCTAGGTGCTGGTAATGTGTCTACTTCTACAAACGACGGTGGTATTTCGCAATCACAATTACAATCTTATTTTGGACGCCTGAATTATAATTATGATGAGCGGTATTTGCTTACCGCAACATATAGGTTTGACGGATCCTCAAGATTTGGCGAAAACCAGAGATGGGGTAGATTTCCATCAGTCGCTCTGGGTTGGAACGTTCATAATGAAAATTTTTATAATATTCCTTATATTAATCAATTGAAATTCCGCGCGGGATGGGGGCAAACAGGAAATCAAAACCTACCTAATTCTGCAACCTTCAACACGTTAAACCTCAATACCAATTATGTTTACAGTGCGGATGAAAGCACGATGGTTGGAGTTGCGCCATTAAGGCCGGGCAACCCTGATTTAAAGTGGGAAACTACAATAACAAAGAATATTGGTGCAGACCTTGGGTTATGGAATAATACCTTGACTTTAACTGCGGATTATTTCATAAAAAACACTACTGATTTACTTTTGGCAATTCCTATCCTGTCCACATCGGGATATACGGGCAGCCCTTATGGTAATGCAGGAAATATTGAGAATAAGGGCTTTGAACTTGCTGCAAATTTCAGAAAAAATTTTGATGATTTTTCTTTTAATATTGGCGGGAACATTTCGTTTGTCGAAAACAAGGTGATTGCCTTGGCTACTGATGGTAGTCTTATTTTGACTGGGCAGTCACAAGGATTTAAAGATATTAGCCGCACTGAAGTTGGTCACCCTTTAGCTTCTTTCTATGGTTATAAAATGTTAGGGATATTTCAAACCCAAGAGGAGGTAAATAATAGTGCCGTAATTTCAAATACTCGACCAGGGGATGTTAAATATGCAGATCTTAACAATGACGGTATTATCAATGATGATGACCGGACATATATAGGTTCTCCATTTCCTGACTTTACTTATGGAATTAATCTGGACATGAATTACAAGGAATTTGACCTCTCAATTTTCTTTCAGGGGAGTCAAGGCAATGATATATTCAATGCTACAGAGTATTTCGTCTTGGGGGACCTTGGCACTAATCATACTACCAATTCATTAAATAGATGGACAGGGGAGGGTACTTCTAACTCAGTTCCACGTGTAACCTTTGTAAACAATGGAGTAAATGTTCAGCAATCTAGTAGGTTTGTTCATGATGGCTCTTATATAAGGTTGAAAAACGTACAGTTGGGTTATTCTTTACCTCAGGAACTTTTGGATAGAACGCCAATTTCCAATTTACGAATCTATTTGGCCGGACAGAACTTAATCACATCTACAAAATATCAGGGACTTAATCCAGAGTTGGGTATCGAAGGGAATGATCCTCTTAATATAGGAATCGATAGAGGGCGTTACCCATCAGCCAGAACATTAACCTTGGGTTTAAATGTTAAATTTTAAAATATTAGAAATGAAAATATATAATCTAGTAAGAATGACTTCGAAGCTTGCCTTGACCGGATTGTTTTTTGGTTTGGCTTCGTGTAGTGACGATTTGGAAATAACTCCTTACGGAGAGCCGACCTCGGAAAATTTTTATAAAACATCAGAAGATGCGGAACAGGCTTTGACTGCAGCATATAACCCCTTATGGCATATGTACCAAGATTTTGGAGGTTCCAATTCTAGCGACATTGTTTTTGGTGATATTGGCACTGATGATATCTTAAAAGGGGGCGGCAGGGTGAATGATGGTCCTCACCTTTATGAAAAGGAAATTTATAGTTTGACCACCTCGAACTTAGCAATGGAAAAGATTTGGGACTTTAACTATAATGGTATTTTATATGCGAACTTGGTTTTGGAAAAGGTTCCGGCAATAGAGTTTGAAAATGAAGAACGGAAATCAGGTGTTTTGGGTGAAGCCCATTTTTTACGAGCCTACTATTATTTTGATTTAGTAAATACTTTTGGGGGAGTTCCTATTATTGATAGACCTCTTAATCCTGGTGAATATAATGTGCCACGTTCATCTACTGAGGAAAGCTATGCTTTCATAGAAGCTGATCTTAAAATAGCTATAGATAATCTACCATCTCGTTTTGATATGGGGGATGATTATTTAGGTCATGCTGACAAAGGGGCTGCCCTTGGGTTAATGATGCGAGTAGCATTATATCAAAATAAAATGGATTTGGTAAAGTTTTATGGAGAACAACTTTTTCTTTTACCTTATGAGTTAGCGGATTTTTCTTCAATTTTTCAACAAGTTGGTGAATGGGGGTCTGGATCAATTTTTGAAGTAGATTTTTCTTCCAATTCAGATCAAATGGGTGGACAGATGGCTCGCATGATTCGACCTCGAACCAAAGGTGGTATTGGCTTTGCACAGATAAAAGAAGGGCTTAGAAATGAATTTGAAAGTAATGATCCTCGATTTGAAGCATCTTTTTACAATGTACCCGGGGGGTATGGTACGGAATGGTACAATAGAAAATATACTATTGAACCATATAGTGACTATCCATTTCCTACTGTTGGGGGTAAGGCAAATAATAGCAATAATATACGTTTGATACGTTTAGCAGATGCATACTTGATGTATGCAGAGGCTATTTATGAAAATGATCCAGTGAAGGCCGTAGAATATGTGAATAAAGTGAGACGTAGAGCACGTGGTGAAAATCCGGAAACCGTTGTTCCTGATTTGGAAAACTCTCTAAATGGTAAGTCTTTATTAGAAGCTATATATCATGAGAGAAGAGTTGAATTGGCTGGTGAAGGATATCGATATCACGATTTGGTTAGAACTAATAGAGCGGAGGAGATACTAGGTTCACTCGGTTTCAAGAAAGAACTGAACAAAGTCATGCCAATTTCCTTCGCGCAAATAGCACTTTCACAGGGAGTGCTAGAGCAAAATCCTGGGTATTAAGTTCTGAGTTTTTAATTTTGAGTTGGTTAGAAAAGCCGAGGAAAGTATTGGTTATTCCTCGGTTTTTTAAAAACATTAAAATGTTAATTGAAGGTAGAGCTTTGTCGAAAAATAGCTTGTTGTCTAGGATTCATTCCTCAAACATTGGAAAGTTATATCCGTATTTCACAATTTCCTCGAGACTTAATAGAGAGGGTGCCTAAATTTCAATTTTTGGACCGTTACCCCCTAAATGGTAATGCACTTATCATTTTTAGAAGATGTAAAAGGTGGTAGTATAAATTATTTATAGGTACCACTAGAATGACTGCCTGGGACTTGTGACTATCAATTGTAAACTTATCGATTATAGCAAAATTCAGCTATACCTTATTATAAGGTTCAAAATAAGAAAAAGTCTAGGACTTCATGATAGCTCCTGTAAACGTAAATTACGGAGAAAGCATAAATATAATTTATATAAACAATAGCAAATGAAAACCAAAAAACAGTGGCTAGTTTATGGCCTTATCGCTTTAGGCTTTTTTAGCAGTACACAGGCAATGGCGCAAAGAAATTCGTCAAAAAGGATAAAACCAAACGTATTGATGATCTATACTGATGATCATCGGTTTTCGGGTATTCATGCCCTTATGGATATGCCTGTAAAGACTCCTAATATGGACGCCTTGGTCAAAGACGGGATTGCTTTTACCGATACCTATCTAATGGGGGCCTTTACCGGAGCTACATGTATCCCCAGCAGAGCCATGCTGCTCAGCGGAAAACAGCTTTTTGACCTTACCGAGGTTGGTCGTTCAATCCCTAGTACCGATACTACTATGGGCGAGGCCTTCGGGCAGGCGGGGTATAATACTTTTATGGTAGGTAAATGGCACCAAGATAATGCCTCCTTGATACGTTCTTTCGACTCCGGGGCCACAGTAATGGGCAGGGGCGTCTACCTCACAGACCATTACAGAATGCCTCTTTGGGATTGGGACAAAACTGCGAAGTTTAGTGCCAAGGATGCCTATCTGCTAGTTTATGATAAGGATGGGAAAACGGTACGTCGGCCCGTTACCAAGGACGATAAACGGGGTCCTACGGGCACTGAAGAGGACGGTCCGCATACCTCCGAGATTTTTGCTAAGGGAGCCATAGACTATATCAATGGCTATAAAAAGAAAGCCCCCTTCTTTATGTACCTAGCCTTCCATGCTCCCCATGATCCTCGTCAGGCACCCAAGCCATATCTGGACATGTACCCTGTTGATGAAATGGAAGTAACCCCTTCCTATATGTCCGAGCATCCATTTGACAATGGCGATATGGTCCTAAGGGACGAGGCCCTTGCGACTTGGCCCAGGACGCCACAGGTATCCAAACAACAATTGGCCGATTACTATGCCATTATTACCCATTTGGACGCGCAGATTGGTAAGGTAATCACGGCTCTCAAGGCCAATGGTACCTATGAAAATACGCTTATAGTTCTGGCGGGCGATAGCGGCCTTGCGGTGGGAAACCATGGACTTATGGGCAAACAGAGTGTCTATAATGAAGACGGTATCCATGTTCCCTTCATCCTTTCGGGAGGAGCTGTAAAGCAAAAGGGAGTTCGTATCAATGCACTTTCCTATACTCACGATATTTTTCCGACCATCTGTGAGGAGGCTGGTATTCCGATTCCGGCATCCGTAAAAGGTAAAAGTCTAATTCCGGTTGTAGAGGGCAGTGTAAACGAAATCCATACTTACACTTATCATGCCTACAAACAGTTTCAACGGGCTTACAGGAAAGGAGATTACAAGCTAATAGAGTATGTTAGAGCCAAGGGAATGGACAAGAAAACTGGTGAATTTGAATCTGGATCCAGAGTCACCCAACTCTACAATGTCAAGAAGGACCCTTGGGAGACCTTCAATCTATCCATTTTTCCCGAGCAACAGCAGCGGCTGCATCAAATGCAAAATGAAATACAACAGGCTGCCATAGACTTGGGAGACAATAAGGAGCATATTGGCTATCCCTATGATTTTTGGGATTTTTATTAAAAAAATAAAATTATAATGATACTGCATAAAGTGTTGATCTTAAGTTTATTATTGTTTTCAATCTTGTCAATGGAAGCTCAAGATGAAAGGCCGAATATAGTATTGATAATGGCAGATGATCTCGGGTATTCCGATATAGGTTGTTATGGAGGAGAAATTGAAACTCCAAATATCGATAGTTTGGCCAACGAAGGCATCCGTTTTACTCAATTTATGAATGCCACTAAGTGTGCGGCGTCCAGGGCTTCACTTCTTACAGGATTGTATCCGATCGAAAGTGGCTCTAATGGCGAGCCCACCCAAATGATAAATTCAATTACAGTAGCGGAACTGCTTAAGAAGGCAGGATATAGAACATTGATGACTGGAAAGTGGCATGCAAAGGAAACTCCCCCGAAAAGGGGTTTTGATAGGTTCTTTGGAAGCATCAATGGTTCCTTTGATTATTTCAAACCTAAACCTCATCAAATTTATATGATAGATAAAGAAAAAGTATCGTCATATATACCAGAAAATCCTAATGACTTCTATACAACAGATGCTTTTACAGACAAGGCCATTGATTATCTTAATGAATATAAGCATGAAGGTAAACCGTTTTTTCTCTATGTTGCTTATAACGCCCCTCACTTTCCCTTGCAGGCTTGGCCTAAAGATATTGAAAAATATAGAGGGAAATACTCCAAAGGATGGGATGAAATCAGAAAAGAAAGATTTAATCGGCAGATAAAGATGGGGTTAGTTAAGCTAGATTGGAAGTTATCTCAACGAGATGAAGAAGTACCAAGTTGGGATGATTTTACGCGGAAAGACGATGCAGATTTGACAATGGCGACTTATGCTGGCATGGTAGATCGTATGGACCAGAATATTGGAAAAATCCTAAAAAAGTTGGATGACTTGGGTATTGCCGATAATACCTTAGTATTATTTCTTTCCGATAACGGAGCCTGCGCTGAGGGTGAAATGTGGGATGGAGAAAATCCTATAAATAAACCAGGGGCAAGAAGTTCACAAGCAAAGTTGGGTGTGGAATGGGCCAATGCTAGCAACACTCCCTATCGAAAATTCAAAAGGTATATGTACAATGGGGGCCAACTAACGCCACTTATTGCGCGTTGGCCAAAAGGGATTGAGTCGAAAGGCGACATTACCTTCGAACTTGGGCATCTTGTAGATATTATGCCCACTATCGCAGAATTAGCAAAGATAGAATATCCGGCTGGGAGCTCTTGGGAAGTAGTACCTGAAAAGAATTTACTAACTAATTGGGATATTCAACCTCTTTCAGGGAAAAGTTTGTTACCCATATTCAATGGTCAAAAAGCAGTGAAAAGAGATTATTTTTTAGGCTATTTTCAGGGAGCTCGAATGATAATTAGAGATAGCCTGAAATTGGTTTCAGATGGAAGTGACGGTACAATTCAGCATTTATACGATTATCCTTGGGAACTCTATAATTTGAATAATGATGCTACTGAAATAAATAACCTTGCTTGGCAGTTTCCTGATCTTATCGATTCTTTGGACCTTGTTTATAGGCAATGGATTGATCAAACACATGAACTCACTGGTATCAAAAATCATATTTGGTTTCAACATCGATTAACCAAAGAGCAGCAAATTGCGGCTAATGAATTAGAAAAAGACCCCCAGATGCAAAAGTTGCTGGCAGAGCGTCGAGAAATTGGGCTCTCCATTGTAAATCAATTGAATCTTCTTAACATAAAAATGAAAAGAGGTCTAGGAATGAAAAAGGTACCTATGTCTTATTTTGGACTCGTGGAGGAAGGTAGACAATTCACAGAAAAGGATGAGGAACTTAAAAAGCAGTATCTACTTTGGGACCAAAACATTGCCAGATCCGAAAAATACTGTAAAAATAAAGGACAGGTGTTTGCAAAAGTTTGGGAGGTTCAGGAAAGGACTAGACCTCATGTACCAGCATCAGAAGTCTATTAATTAACAGTTCTGGATATACTGATAAAACTATTAACGGTTTACCAAGCATCAAATGAAAAGAATGACTCGTACGACAATGGCCCTAATTTTATTGGCCTTAGTGATATTTGAATCGTGTAAACAACAAAAGGTGATTGCCCTACCTCAAGAACGACCCAACATATTGCTTTTATTCCTGGATGATATGGATCCTGATTTTGGATGCTATGGAAATACTTTGACAACAACGCCCAATATAGACCAGTTAGCAAAGGAAGGCGTGTTGTTTACAAGGGCCTATGCCACTGCGCCCGTTTGCAGTCCCAGCCACACTTCTATACTTACGGGCTGCTACTCGACTTCAATAGGAGCCTCAAACCACCGGAGCTCCTACATCGATAAATTACCTGAAGGGTATACCATTCTAACGGAATTGATGTCCCGGGCCAATTATTTTACGGTTAACTTTAAAAGTAATGGCGACCGGATGTTCAATAAAATATATGGGGCATCTGCCAAGACAGATCTTAATTTTGATCGGGGAGAGCCCGAGAACAATGGAGAAAGCGGTAAAGAGGTATTTGATTATTTGCAGATTATTGATCCTATGAACATAGCGACTTATTTTAAAGGTGGCGAGTGGGATAAAAAAGGTGCTGGCCAACCCTTTTTTGCTTATGCCAATATTGAAACGGCCAAAAAACACGGATTTGAACCGGGACGGATATGGGCAAAGGAACGGGGTATAGCGGTAGATTCTACAAGAGTAGAAATTCCACAGCATTATGCTGATACGGACGAGGTCCGCCATGTGCTGGCCTCAAGTTTGGATGCAGTGTCTCATGCTGATTTTGAAGTTGGAAAGTTTTTAAACGCCCTTGAAAAATCGGGCTATGCTAAAAATACATTGGTAATCCTGCTCTCAGATCATGGAGCCACTTTACAGCGCCATAAACAATGCCTATGGCAATCAGGAATCCACGTTCCGTTGATTTTACGATGGCCGGGCCATATAGAAGATTCTTGGACAAATACGGAATTGGCCAGTATTATAGATATAGCTCCTACGATTTTAAGTGCTGCGAAGATTCCTGTTCCACAGACTATGGAAGGATTAAATCTGCTTGGGGATGCACTGGAAACTAGGAATTACGTTTTTGCGACCCGGGATGGTATGAACAATTTTTTTGATGCTTCCCGAACGGTGATTACCAAAGATTATCAATATATACACCACTTTTTTCCTGAGCTCCCCTTTAGATCCAATCCTTATGCAAAAAGAACATTGACCTTTGAAAGCATGTTAGAACTATACAAGGGAGATAAATTAGATACTCTTCAGGCTCTATATTTTGAACCGGAAAAAGTTCCCTATGAATTGTACGACCTTAAGAAGGACGGAGAGGAAACAAAAAATATAGCTTTTAATCCCGAATATCAAGAGGAAGTCAAAAAGATGCAGGAGATTTTGTTTGAATGGCAAAAACGGACGGGGGATTCTATACTAGATGCCAGAAAGCTGTTAAACGTGCCCACGGTTCCCATAAACACCCAGGTTGACGATTTATTGAAATTGAATTCTAAATAGACCTATTAAATTAGGATGGAATATTTGGACTTTTATAGAACCAATGATAATAAGATATTATCATCTGATTTTTTTGATGCTTGCCCTCTTTATGAAGGATGTGCCCAATGTAAAATTATAATCCCAAAAACCTTATCAGGAAAATTGGACATTTTACAAGAATATATCTAGCCCAAATCTTTAGTAAAGGTCCCCAAAAAAACTTGGAACTTTACTTATGTATTTGAAATTTAATGAAAGTAGAATGCAAATTGATTTTAAGAGGGCTAGCATAAGCCTAGGTTTTCCGTTCCCGTCAAGATGGGATAATGTTTAATTATTCAAAATAACTTGTAAAATAGAAATATGAAAAAGATTGTTAGATTCTTTATTTATGGTGTGTTGGTGTTAAATTTATTTTCGTGCCAGCAACAAAAGAAGGTTTGGGATATTCGGGATTATGGTGCAATTGCCGATAATAAAACAATAAACACAAAGGCCATTCAGGACGCCGTGGATGCATGTACAGAAGCAGGTGGGGGAACGGTGACTATTGAAAGTGGAATATATATATCGGGAACTATTTTGCTAAAGGATAACGTGATTTTAAATGTAGCCGAAAACGCAACACTCTTGGGGAGTATTAACCCCAATGATTATAAAAGTATAGATCCTTTTGTAGACGCTACTGGGCAATTACGCGGTAAATGTTTGGTCGGTGCCGTAGATGCAAATAACATAGCGATTACGGGAAAAGGGACTATTGATGGCCGTGGGGATATGTTTACGCCCCAAAAAGTAAATGAAACTTTGGAAGCATTGGGCGAATCGGAAAAGGAAACCCAGGACTTTAAAGAAAATTCATTGTACGCTGGGGGCAAGGTACGGAAGTTCGATCGTCCATTCTTGGTCCGTTTAGTCCGTTCTATAAATGTAAAATTAACAGACATTCATTTGCGTCAACCTGCGGCTTGGACTTTGCATTTTTTCCAGTGCAAAAATTTTGAAGTGGATGGGATAGATATTTATAGCCATGCTAATAAGAACAACGATGCTATCGATATTGATTCGAGTTCGGATGGCGTGATCAAAAATTGTACCATAGACTCTGGCGACGATGCAATCTGTTTTAAAACAACAAGCCCGAAACCATCGGCCAATATCGAAGTCTTCGACTGTAAAATCAGTAGTGAATGGGGAGCAATAAAATTTGGAACGGAGTCTATGGGAGATTTCAAAAACATAAGTATTAAGAATTGTTTTATCCATGACACCCGTGGCGGAGGCATTAAAATACTAAGTGCCGATGGAGCCAATATTGATAACATTCTAATTGACAACATTACTATGGAAAATGTAGAGATGCCCATTTTTATCAGGTTGGGAGAGCGAAGGTTGGTTTATCGTGACGCTCCCAGACAACCTGTTGGTAGTATAGACCATGTAACAATTAGCAATATTACGGCTACCACGAGAAAAAAAGATGATTTTAGGTTAAGTCCCACCTCTGGGTTCTTTTTTACAGGGACGCCTAACCATAAAATAGGACAGGTGAAACTTGAAAATATAAAAATAACCCTACCTGGTGGTGGGACAGAAAAGGACGCCGAAATAGTAGTTCCGGAAAATGAAACGGATTATCCAGAATTTACAAAACTAGGTGCCGTTCCAGCCTATGGCATGTATGCTAGGCATATAACGGGATTGGATACCAAGAACATTTCCTTCACATTAAATTCGGAGGATAAAAGAAAGGAAATTGTGTTAGTGGACGTTAACGAGTAACGATTATGTCATAAACAGATTGAAATTATACCTATAATATTTTGGAGTGAAAATTTTTGTATCGATTAAATAATTTTATAATGATTAAGGGGTGTGTCTAGGAAATACTTAGGCACACCCCTAGGTGCAAATACACTTGCGTTGAACTATATGGTGTTCGCAACTGATTATAGGATGTACATTTATCTGGTATCATTCACCCTCAAGTACAACTTCATTTTTTACTATCCAATCTAAGCAAGAGCCTTACGAAGGTTTGCTAGTAATATCGGCACTCTCTTATATGCATCGTACTCATCTTCCTTACCTGGTATTGGGAGAGTTTCAATAGGGAGGTAGCCACGGTAATTGGATGCTTTTATAATATTGACCAGTTTGGATAAATCAATTTCTCCGCCTTTTCTGTCCTGGAGTAAATCTTTTACTTGCCAGTTGACCGCATGCGGGATAACACGCTCAATGTCCGCATAAGGATTTGGAGACATGAAAAAGCCAGTGTCAACAATAGACCCTAACCAATCGGATTGGGCCATAGAAAGTATCTTCAATATCTCGTCGGCATTTGTTAGCATGCCACCATGATTTTGGACACCTACGAGGACACCATGTTGTTTACCATGTTCGGCACATTCGGCCAGAGCATCAGAAACCCAAACTGCGGCTTCATCCCAGGTATGTTCTTCGGGACGGTGTCCGGCAAAGACACGAATTACCGGAGCACCCATTCTTGCGGCAACCTCAATCCATTGTTTCGTTAATTCCACGTCGGCCATTCTCCTTTTCTTATTGGCTGTGGCAAAGTCTGTTCTTATGCCGGTGCCACTTATATCTAGACCAAGCTGAAATGCACGCCGCTTGAAATCGTTTATAAAATAGGTCTTTGGAACTTCTGGATATCCCGGGAAAAAATACCCTGTTGGGTCAACAGCATCAAAATCCAGCCGAGCACATTCTTCTAACAATTCAAAGAGACTCATTCCTCCAGCATTTCCTTTCATATAATTAAAAAGAGGGATGTTGTAGGACCATGCGTTCAGACTAAGTTTGATCTTAGAAGTAGAACTGTCCAAAGGTAAATTGCCTTGCGACGAATAGGTACGTTCCAATGGAGTATTCCCTAGGGTCAAACCAATAGGCAGAATGGAAGCTTTTTTAATGAATTTTCGTCTAGTATTTGATTTCATGGTAGAGTTAAGTTTGGCTATTCGTTAATAAAGAAAACTGCACTTCGGATTAATGATGAATGTGGAGTGATCCATGTCCTTTACATTCATATGTTTTCATTAAGGTATTAAAAATACGCTTCTATAAAATATATTCGAACCGTATTAGTCAAATTGATATGACTTTAGTACTGTTCCTTTCTTATTTGTAAATAAACCAAATACCCTATCTGCACATCGTAAAAGGGTAATCTTCCGTATGGGTTTTTTAAGATTTTTAATAGGCAAATACCGTGATTTGATTAAGGTCTGTGGACAGAGCTTCTGTTGAAAATTTTTTGGTGGCATGTAGCTTTCGACACCTCTCGTAATATTCTAGTCGTTCGAGAGCTGTAGTCCAACTTCAGGATTGATTTCAACTCGTAGTGGCACTCATTGTTTTAAAGCTGTGAAACCGCCTTTAAGAGCTCCCAGAACAATAATGAATTCCACCCTTCTGCTTTCCAATACAACTCAAAATAGTCAGCAGCTTTAACTGCACCAATAGCAATGCAAGCTGTATGTAAGTTGGAGGACATTCCAAATTACTTTCCAACAAGCAATAGAACAAACTGCACAAGTCCAATAAGTGGTCCGGTATCATACCAAGTCAAAGGCTCATAAATCCAATTCACCTTTTTTTATTTTACAGCAAATATCGAATTATCCCGATGTTAATATAGTAACCTTTGTTAAACTGCTTAACTATTTATTTAAAATTAGTTTATCAATGTTGGGTAACAATGGTTACAGTTCTTGTTTTCTAATTACCCTACTTTTGTCCCAACTTGAAAAATAAAAATTACATAGCAGCACTTCTTGTATTTATATTTATGGCAAAATTTATTGCCATTGATGCAAATGGGCTAAACGCATTGTTCAGTGGAAGTGAAATATTCTTCGTTAAACCAAACTGTAAGAAGAAAAATTCTCCAAAACAGTTAGCTAAGTTAGCTGACTATTCACAAGGTGACCAATTAGCTTTGCAAGTAACTCTATTGGACATCGCTTGTACTTCGCAGTTTCAATTTAGAGTATGGTCTTGGGAAACAAACATTTCTCAGCCTATTGCAGTAAATAATCAACATTACACTTCAAATTTGAGTTATCGCTACCTAGATAACGCCTATCCACCACCTCGTTTGGCATAATTCGAACAATTCTCTTTAGAAATATTTAAGTCGGTCTATCTGTCTTGTTTTTTTAATCCAACACCTTATCGTTGGGTAAATAATGGCTAGTAGCAACCGCCTAATGTCAAACGTAATTAAACACATATTTAATGACGACAAGGATTTTAATCAGCCGTCGTTCCATTCAACTATTACGCGTTTTAGTCAGCGGAATATTTTTAGTAGCTGGTACAAATCACTTACTGAATGTAGAAAAAACTGCTAACAGGATAGAGCAAGCAAGTTTTAAGGGTATTGCATATTTTTTTGGCGAACCTCACTGGCTTATAATTCTTTCAGGAATCGTAATGGTTGCAGCGGGTTTCTTATTCTTAATAGGATATAAAACTAAATGGGCAGCAATTATATTAATGATGGTCCTTATACCCATCACTTTAACAGTTCAAGTAGGACAGATTACAACACTTGGACCCTTATTTAAAAATATAGCAATTTTAGGTGGACTTCTGTTTTTTATATTGAATGACACCAATAATCTTTTAAAATAAATCAAAATGAAAACAATTTTTTATAGTACAGTAGTAATAGTAATGACTCTTTTTACGAGTTGTAGTTCTTTAGCGCAAACCACTATAGATACAAACAAAAATAATTATGTGGTACTTACTAAAAAAGTACCTCAATTAGAACCAATAATTTTAACTGCGGAAGCATTAAAAGATGAGGATGGCAGCAATTTCGGTCAATTTGAAGTTATCATTTGCGGTAAGGAAATTGGCGATATTACAGACAGTTCTAAAATGAAAGACTTTATAGCGCGCGCTGAAAATGCTAATGTACAATTGGTAGCCTGTGGTTTTTCGCTCAATAAATTCAAGGTTGACATAACTAAAGTACCCAAAGAAATGAAAACCGTCGAAAACGGCATTCTATATAACTTTCAACTTCAAAAAAAGGGATTTAAAAGTTTAAGCCTATAATTATGAACGTAGTTAAAAAAAATATCATAGTAATTTTTTCCTTCATTGGAATAGGGTGGGTTATGGTTTCGTGTAAAACAGAAAAATCGAATGTTGTGATAAGTAATAATCTTGCAAAAGACACCTTGAGCATCACTGTATTACAAACTGCCGATATACACGGTCAACTTGATACCCATCCCGAATTGTTTTGGAAAGATAAAAAGGTGGTATTTAAAAACCGTGGTGGCCTTGCCAACATTAAGACCCTTTTTGACCGGGAACGAAAAAAAAATCCCGGTAGAACAATTACCGTCGATGGTGGCGATTTCATACAAGGTAGTGGTTATACAGCATTGTCTGAGGGAAATATAATGCCTGAAATCATAAAAAACATGGGCTATGACGTTATCATACCTGGAAATTGGGAAGTCGTGTATGGCAAAGATATAATGATGGATTTGATGAAAGATTATGACACAAAAGTAATTGTCCAGAATATGTACCACGATGATACTAAAGAACCTTTATTTCCCGCATCTTGGATTAAGGAAATTGAAGGTATACGTATCGGGTTTCTAGGGATTAATGACCCAGATGTACCCGTAAGACAAAATCCTATCTTTAGTAAAGGAATTAGTTTTAGTGGACTAGATGACAATCTAAAAAAGGTGGTTGACGATTTCAAAATCAATGAGAACATAGATGTTTTGTTTCTAGTGACGCACCTTGGTATTTTTAAACAGGTTGGACTCGCCAATAGTACCATTGCAGAAAACGTGGATTACATATTAGGGAATGACACACACGAGCGCGTGCGCGAACCTATAGAAGGTAAATATGCAAAAGTTACCGAACCGGGTGCATTTGGTTCTTTTGTTGGTAAACTTACCTTGCATTTTGTGGAGGGCATATTAGTAGATGATGATTACGAACTTATAGATGTTGACCCAACTATTTTTTCTGCTGACAAAGAGATACAAGCCTTGGTTAACAAAGAAAAGGCACCATATATCGAGCATTTGGAAACGGTAATCGGTTATACCGAAACACCCATATATAGATACTTGACCGTTGAAAACCCTATGGACAATATGATAACCGATGCCGCACGTTGGAAAACAGGTGCCGATATTTCTATATCAAACGGTTTCAGATTTGGTAATCCCATAGTTCCCGAAAATGGAAAACCTGCGCCTATTACACGTGCAAATCTTTGGAATTTACTGCCTGTAAACGAAAAGATAAAAACAGGAAAGGCGACTGGTAAACAAATAAAAGATTGGTTGGAAAAGGAAATGCACAATGCCTTTTCCCAAAACCCAACCGAACGATTTGGTGGTTGGTTGGTACGCTTTTC
Organism: Zobellia amurskyensis; assembly: GCF_009725985.1. Taxonomy (GTDB): domain Bacteria; phylum Bacteroidota; class Bacteroidia; order Flavobacteriales; family Flavobacteriaceae; genus Zobellia; species Zobellia amurskyensis. Next base: position 47,841 of record NZ_RCNR01000009.1, on the reverse strand, counting down.
TGGAATGAAGGTTAATTTTAACAGTCAAAATGAACGTGGAAATCGTATCTCAAATATAATGGTTAACGATGAGCCTATAAAAGATGAACAATACTATACAATTTCTGCTTGTGTACGACCTGGCGACCCAATTGATAATCTTTGCAGGATGACTAATGTAAAAGATGTAGAAGTAATGGACTATACCATCCACGATGTCTTAGAGGAATACCTGAAAGAAAACTCGCCCGTATCGCCCACTTTGGAAGGAAGAGCCTATTGTGAGTATCTCGGCACCTATTCATTTTCGACTGTTCCTAAAACAGATTATAAATTTCAATAAAAATTTATGTTATGAATACTAAAAATGAAAATAAGAACAATAAGAAAACGTGGATTCAATACGGAATTTTTGCCATAGTGGCCATTACACTCTACGCAACTGGTTTACATACGGAAGTAATTGGTTTTGCGCAACGCGGATTACTCGCTACAGGTTTGATGAATCCTGATGTAGAAGAAATTGCGCAGGTAAGAAACTATGAAAACAACGAAGATAAGGCATCAATGGCAAATCTTACCAAAGCAGATTTAAATCTAAAATTGATTGATGCAGAAGGCAAAACCAGGTCGTTGGAAGAATTTAAAGGCAAGGTCATATTTTTGAACTTTTGGGCAACTTGGTGTCCGCCGTGTATTGCCGAGATGCCAAGCATCGATAAGTTGCACGAAGAAATGGGCGATGAAATTGCTTTCGTAATGCTATCCTTCGATGATGATTTTGAAAAGGCTAAAGCTTTTGATAAACGTAAAGGATATGATTTACCCATTTACGCACCTGCAAGTAATCTTCCCACTATGCTTCAATCATCTGCCTTACCTACAACATATGTAATTGATGCCGATGGAAATCTGGCTTTGACACATACAGGTATGGCCGATTACAGTGACCCGGAATTCAAAGAATTTTTGAATACATTGGAATAGTATTTTTTCTGAGGGGTATAAAGAGAAAAGCTAATTCAAATGAAAAAAATAAATTTATGAAACTAAACATAATACTATACTCGATGTATGCGGTTACCTCACACCACATGCTGAATTAGGTTCTAATGAAACTGCTGGTGGCTATACACATATTGCAGGAATAGTTAAAGAAATTCGCAAAGAAAATCCAAACACATTACTCTTTTACTGCGGCGATACGTTCCACGGGACAAAACCATTGGTAGATTCTAAGGGTGAAACTCTTGTGTCCATTTTAAGAGCACTAAAACGCGATGCCTTGGTAGGATATTGGATATGGACTAGAACAGTTCCAAAGAATTAATAAGTAGTGACATTGCTTGTATTGTTCAATGTGTGAACCGTATTCCCTTTTGCTCTATAATTAAATAGTACCGGTTGGCGAGAACTGTTTCATTGATTAACTGCCTGCTTAATACTCGAAAATATACCATGAAAGTATTTTCTATACACATCAGTTGTTCTAGGAACCTGTATAACCTAGACTAGGGCATTAAAATATAACCTCTGAGCTGGTAATTGGAAAGAACACTGAGCGCGGAAAGCGCCAGTTCAACATCCGGGTTTAAGTCCTCTGCCGAGATGTTTCTTGAAGCGGTTGCCTGGGCACAAATAAAGAGTTTGACACCGAATTCATTGAGACGGCGAATCAATTCAGCGTTCGGATTAAGCTTTCCGTATTTTTCCTGATATTTTTCTTCGTTCAGTGCGACAAAGGTGGCTTCTCCATGTAGAGCGGCGACAATTTTAATATTCTCCAGTGCAATTTTTGCCGCTCCCAACATATTAATGGTGCGCGCGATTTTAAAAAGCCCTGCGTTCACGCCGTCCTTTTCGCCTGAATCCTTGACATCGAATATCAGGTTATATTTTAATGTACTATCCGGCTGTTCGGCAACATCTTTGAAATACTTAATTTTTCCATAGCCTTGGATAACGGGTGTTTCCCATTCTTGGGCGGTCAACAAGCTAGTAGCCATAAAGAAGAATGCAAGGGACGTAACTTTATTCATGTTAGGAATATTAGATGTATGATAGTTATTTTAATGAGACAATAATGATATAATCAAATTTTAAGCAAGCATAGCCCATTTTATACGAACTCCTTAACGGCCTCCCCAAGGTCGAGTACCGTAACCTGATTAAGCTGTTTTGCTAAAATACTGCTGCCCGCCGCGCTGCGATACCCGCCCGCACAATGAACGACTATCGGTCTGTCAGTCGGTATTTCATCGCTCGTATCGCGTAACGTATTCAAGGGATGGGACAGCGCGTTCCCGAAGAATTTACCTTCGGCCACCTCGCTCTTATTACGAACATCTATGATAGTATAGTTGCCAGGGTTTTTTTTGAAATCTTCCACATCTAGCGGTTGCATTTGAACCAAATGGTCTCTGGAAAGGGTAAGCATGGATTGCAGTTGCTTTTCGTAGCCAATCTTTGCGACACGATGTAAAACCGTTTCCATGTCTTCAGGGGTGTTGACAACTAAGCTGAATTTCTCCCCGGGTTCGATGATAGCACCCAACCATGTCTCAAACTTTGACTCATCGGACGTTGCCTGAATGTTTATACTGCCCTTTAAATGTCCATTTTTGAATTTGGCCTCTGTCCGTACATCGACAATGAGGCCCTTTACCGCGGCATTCATTTTAAAGGGTACTTCCGCTATGGCAGGATGAAGGTTTTTTGCCCCTTTTTTATTTACATCAACATTATAACCAAAATAGGTAGGAATGAATGGCTGGTTATCGAGCAGCTCATTTATAAACTGTTCCTGGCTCTGTTCCCTGAACGCCCAATTACTCATACGCTCATTTCCTAAGGTACTGCTATTGGCTTCGCCCATACTTTTCCCACAGAGCGAGCCGGCACCGTGGGCGGGATAGATGATGGCATCGTCCGGCAGGCCCGTAAACTTATTTTGGATCGTATGGTACATAGCTTCGGCAAGTTCTTGCCGTTTAGCCTTCATTTTACCGGTATTTTCACGCAAATCGGGACGGCCCACATCACCGATGAACAGGGTGTCACCTGTAAATAATACGGTATCCTCGGCTTCTGTCGCGACTATTGTAATACTGTCCGGTGAATGTCCAGGAGTATTGATCGCCTTTAAAGTTACCTTGCCTAACTTAATGCTGTCGCCTTCATCAAAAGCTTGATGGGGATAATCGGCACCCAATTTTTTGCTATTGTAGACCATTGCCCCGGTTTCTTTGTGAATCTGCAAATGCGAGCTCACAAAGTCTGCATGAGGATGTGTTTCGATAACCGCCACGATTTCGGCTTTATGCGCATTCGCGAAAGTGTAATATTGCATTGGGTCGCGCTCGGGATCAATAATAGCCATTTCGCCCTCACTGACCAGTGCATACGAGTAGTGGGAGAGGGGCTTATATTCAAACTGCTTTATTATCATAATCACTATTTTTACAAGAATACTAAAAATACAAAATTTAGAAGCTAGGGTCAGTAACATAGGTTACACCAAATCGTATTTCATTGAAAGGGGTGAATCCCTAAAGTTAGTGTGAAATCATCTATACAAATAAACCAAATAACCCGTTAAGACATCATAATTAGGAGTTCTCCCCGTCGCATCTTTTCCAAGATTTTTTATAGGCAAGTACCGTGATTTAATCAAGGTCTTGAGTTCTTGAATATCTTTTTTTGTTGCCGGTTTGTTTTCTGCCGAGGTAAGCATGTTTTTTGCAAGTTCTACAACTGCTACTCCGGTAGCTGCATTCCCTACACCTGCAAGGGACATTTTTTCGCCAGTTGTTGTTTTGGATATTTGTAATCCCTCGTTATGAGGCTTATTAAGCGCCTGATTTTTACTCTTATCCCGTTGTTTGGATTGCCAGTTACGACTGCGGCAGGAATTACTGCAGAATTTTTGTGCTCCTCTCCTTGTTGGTATAAAACCATCACCACAATAAGAGCAAATTTGTCTCTTTCTCATGATTATACGTAAATTAAACGTTTAATTTACGCATAATTTACTTATACTTCTACATAAATATTGGAAATACACTATAGAGTTAAGCCGAAGTCATGGTAACCATAGGAACAAGTTACAGAAAACTGTATAAGTCTAACAAGTGGGGAAGGACTGAACGCAGTCCTTCTGGAAATTACAATGGGAGCATTGATTTTCGCTAATTGGGTGACCGATTCCCAAGAAAATATGTAGCCTTTTGAAAAAGTACGGAATAGTTTTGATCGGTGTAAAGAGCGATTGAAAAGATGGATTGCGAACCGCCGTATACGAGACCCGTATGTACGGCTTAAGTTTACAATTCATTAAATTGAATATAAACAGAAAAGACAAGAGAGGAATAAGGTTATTACGTACGCAGAGACATAGATCTCGTCACCATTGAAAATCCCCTCTCTTTTCTACACAGATTTCGTACAGTTCTATGAGGCTTTGGACCTCGATTTTAAGTCGTTGAAACTCGCGTAGATCGTCCTTTCAAAAAACATTTTCTTATGATTAAAGATATCAAATATTTTGGGATTGACATTAGTCATCTAGTTTTCGATATCACGGATTCCGATGGCAATTACTATCATTTTAAAAACAATATTTCTGGATTTAAAAAGTTCGTAAAAATCTTGGGTGTTAATAGTAACTGCGTAATGGAAGCTACGGGTTATTATCATTATCAGTTGGCCTATTATTTACTTGAGTCCGGAATGAAAGTCTCGGTGGAAAATCCATTAGCGGTAAAACGTTTTATACAGATGAAGTTATCGAAGATCAAGACCGATAAGAGCGATTCCAGACTTATTTGTGAGTATGCAGGACAGGTGAAGCTCAAACTCTGGCAAGGCAATTCTAAACATCAGATAGAATGCCTCCAGATGACCAGGCTCCTTTCTGTGTATACAAAACAGAGCACGATGCTAAAAAATAAATTGCACGGAGAAGCTGTTTTAGGCAATCCAAGTAAATTTGTTGTTGGGTCATTGAAGAGGAGTTTGAAACAAGTTCAAAAAGAATCAAAGACCTTGGAAGAAAAGCTATTGATACTGGTTAAACAAGTGCACCAGGATGTTCTGACACGCCTAAAGACAATTCCGGGAATCGGAGACAAAACCGCCGTTATGTTAGTGGTTCTAACAGACGGGTTCAATCGTTTTACCAGCGGAAGTGAATTATGCAGTTATGCCGGTCTGACCCCGATAATCAGACAGAGCGGTAGCAGCGTGAAAGGACGACCACGCATAAGTAAGATAGGTAACCAAAAACTCAGGAATCTATTATTTATGTGCAGTTTTAACGCCTGTAAATACAACAGGGCCTGTAGGGCACTTTATGAGCGCATAGTAGTTAAGGGGAAGAGTAAAAAACTGGCATTGATAGCAGTGTGTAACAAGCTGCTAAAACAAGCCTTTGCAATCGCAAAATCAGGATTGATATATGACGATACTTATAGAAGTACCTTGGTTAAAAATTAATGTATTTTAACTTGTTTTTTACCACAGTACTTTGGTGTGAGAGGCGCACTCTCCTTTAATTAGGAGAGCCGTCTACTCGATTATGGCCAGTTTTATTTCAGACTATCTTCAATACTTTTTTTGTTATTAGCACTTTTCAAAATTCCATCAATTTGTATTTCTATTTGTTCTTTTAATTTTGGGATGAACCTCATTTCAGAATCACCAAGGTTTAAATCTTCAAATTCTTGATTTTCATTACCTTCTAGGTATTCTATAAACTCCCTTGTTCTATCTATTCTTTTTTTAATTCTTGCCATATAATTGTGACTGTAATATAACTTCAATTCACTATTGGCACTTTCTACCATAGAATTGTTCAAAGATTCGTTAAACAAGCCACAATCCAAGGAAATAAGATCTAAATAAGCAAAGTTAAATGCTAGATAATCATATATGTAATTGCCAAATGCAGTAAGCTTAATTTGGTCAACATTCTCTGTAAATGTTTCAAGTCTATTGTTTGATTCGATTAAACCCTTTTCTAGGTAGAGAGATAAGTGTTTTATGCAATCTAATTTTGAATCATATTTTATATCGAATTGGTGAATTAGATATTTTATATCAATAAAACCTTTCGAACCTTTATCTCCATTTTTATTATGAAGATAGTGCAGTATTCTTAAACCTGTGAAATGAGAACTTAATGTGTCATTTCTTAATTGATAAATGTTTGGGATTTTACTATTACTCTCATTATAGAAAATTCTTTCAGGTATCATCATTGGTTTAATAACTTGATGTACTTGAAATTTCCAATTAGAATGAGGTGCCATTTCATTAATATTGGTATAGCCTGATGTCAAAAATCCTTTAAAAAACTCTAATGATTTCCTAACATCTCCGTGAGTAGCTATTCTAAGGAAATAACTTAATGGTGAAGTTCTTCTGCAGAGTTCTTTTCTACAAATCTCTAAAAAAGAAACAATTGTATTTAAATCAGTTGTGTTCTTTATTCCAAATTCAGACTCTATGTCAACAGTGAATTTTAAATTTTCAAGGATGTAATCAATTCGTTTTATTATTACTTCAGGTATTACTGGTGAACTCAAATGAAAGCCAGAATTTTGATATGCATCTAAGACACCTCTCGAATTTGCATCAAAGTATCTTTCTTCTCTCATAGATACTATTACTAGGCAATCTAATTTTTCAGAGATTTCTGAAGCAGTTAAAAAGCAAGTGTCTTGTAGTTCGTTAGGTAACTGGTCCATATTGTCGATAAAAACTACAAGTTTTTTCTTCTTGTTCATCCAATGAGAAGCAATCTTCTCTGAAAAAAGCTTTATGTTTTTAAGCTTGTCACTAATAAATTCGGTTGTTAATTTTTTATATTCACTAGATTCAACTTCGTAATCGGATAGAATTTGTCTTTTAAATATCTCAAATTCTTCCTCAAAGATTTCTAATAGTTTTTCTTTTGATTCAAACCTGAAGTTTTCTGTATCAATACTTTCAAAAGTATTTTGCCATATTTCGTTTGCTAACTCTTCTTTAGTTTGAGATGAAAATAACAATGGAACAAGTGCGACCTTAGAATGCATTGCGATTTCTATTGGTTGTTCGTGAAACAGAAAACGTTTAATAAATGTTGATTTTCCTGCACCACGACCACCAAACAAAATCATTACCTTGTTAATATTCTCATTCTTAACAATATTAGAAATTCGAGTACCAAATGCACCGCCTTCTTTGTTGTCAGTAAAATCTCTAAAACCAAGGTTCTTGAAATATGGTGTTATTGAATCGTGAAGAAAACCTTGGACATCTTTTTGAAGTGAATCATTTTTACCTTTATTGTGTACATAACAAGCTTTCATAAACGCAGAATCTTTTTCTGGTATTGGTCCAAGAAATTCCCTTGATAAAGTTTTTAAAGAGCCAGCATAATGATTATTGTTTACAGGTGTATCATAAGTTGTTATATTATTTTTTGGATAAAAAATTTCCTTATAAGTTTTTTTACTAACTCCAATATTTAAAGTTAGAGATGAATCTTTGATGACTGAATGATAACCTAAAAGATTTATAGACTTCGTTAAATCGTTTAAAAAGAAATCTATATTCTTGATTACAAATGCGGGTAATTTTTTCCAAGGTTTTGTATTAGAACTAATTTTAAAGATTATCCAACTTTTACCATTACATATACAAGCATAATTGCAAACTAAATCCTCTGCATACTCTTTTACTTGGAACATTGCTGATTTTATATTGTCATCAGTCAATAGCTTCTCTACTGAAATTTTTTCAAAATTTTTATCTGAATTAGCAGTTTGCGGAAGCTCGAAAAACACGTTTTCTCTCTTACTCTCAACAATTAAGATTGGTGTTCCTAATTCATTTTTTAAAACGTAATCAGCTCTGTTTCCATTGATATATTTCTCTGTAGTAATTGTTGATTTTGGCCACTTTAAAACATCTACTAAAATAGTATCGATAATTTTTAATCTTGTATCTGATTCATTTAAACTATCGTCCGTATAGTTTCTCTTTATTTCCTCTAAATGTTCTATTTCTGTCATATGTTTCTTTAATTGGCCATAACGGTTAGTATATGGCATGTAGGGCAGTAGAAAGCGATAAACTTTCAAGTTTGCACTGAGCCAAATCGTTGTATTTTGTTTTTAATTTATTCATTTTTAAAAGCCAAATCAACGATTTGGCGGTGTTTGTAAATAGCGCTGAACTTTCTTAAACTACTGAACGCCCTATTTGCTATATACCGTGTTAGGTGCTTTTTATTTTTTTTTAAAATGGCAAATCATCTTCTTCAATTGGTATTTCTCGTTCAACATTGTCCAGTCTTTGCCATAAATTATTTAAAATTATTTTCTGCTTGTCTACTGAAACTGATTTAATGAAAGTTAAAAAATCCTTAATCAATTCTACTTCAATTTCCCTATTGGAATAATAACGATAGTCTCCTTTAACAAAACATTTTGCGATAGAGTTATGATTTTGAACAAAGGTTTCTAACATTGAATTCCTGTACACATCCTCTAAGTCACTTATTATTTTGCTTATATCCGAAATGTATTTTGATTCAATGTTGATTTTTGAATAAATATCTGATAAGCAAGAAGCAAAACGTAAATATGTATTCTTGTCATTTTCAGAAAAGTCAATCCCAATTGATTCGTCAGTTGTTATTTCTCGTTGAATGTCAAAAAATGAAGCAATTCTATTGTCATAATCATTGTCAGTCATTCTTTTTAGCAGACTCTTATATGAAAAGTTTTGAAGATTATTTTCTGTGATTATTTCCTCAAATAGTTTTCCTAAAAAGTATATCTCTGTTTTAAAGTCATAAATTTTATTTTCAAAATCTACTGGAGGGGTATAACGCCAATTCAATGATATACTTTTATCGTAATTTTTTTCAAAATCCACTTTCTTTCCGAATCCAAAATCAATGATTTTCACTACTCCATTTTCAGATACTAAAATGTTTTCAGGTCTTATATCTCTATGAAGAATCTTGACTTCTTCCAAGTTTATAAATCCTTCAATTGTTTGCGTAAATACATCATTCAGTCGATCAGGATTACTTTTGATATAATCGTAAATATTACTACCTTTTATGTATTCCATTAAAATAAACCCTGTATGTTTTTCAGGGTATAAATAATAGTTAAATACTCGAACAATATTTTTGTGATAAACTAAGTGAAGAAGCTTGATTTCTTCTTTGAAATTATTAAAGAATTGAAGCTGATGTTCTTCATAGTAAGGAGAGTACTTCTTACATACAAAACGTTCATTAATGATTTCATCTTCTAATAGAACTGTTCTGCCAGTGCCACCTTGACCAATTTCGTCAATGAACTTATAATCTTTTGTCCGAATGAATTCTATTAATTTTCCTTTCATTTTGTAATTGCACCTAACGGCTGGGCTATGAACAGTACGGGAGCAAACCAGCGTTTGCTTTCCGCCACGCACATAGCAAAATCTTTTGGTTTTCTTTTTTCTTTGTCCCGCTAAAAAGCAAAATCCAAAAGATTTTGCGGACTTCATAAAAATACACAAACCTAACGATTAAGCCCGAAGCCCGTATTGTTTATAGCTTGTGTGCCTGTTGCACAAGTTAACGAAAAAACCACATAGGGAGAACATGATCTTAACGTTGTGCGGTTAACTTTAGGTATGCAGGGAAAAAAGGAGTATCAAGAAAAGCTGTTCGCCCATTTCCAGTTGAGCGAACGTATACCGAGGAACAATTTCTACAGGCGGTTAAAGGAGGTTTTGGAACTCCGGTCCCTTTACGGTCTTACGGAAGGTTATTACGGGAACAGCGGCCAAAAGAGCATAGACCCCGTGGTCTTCTTCAAGCTCTGTCTTGTGGGTTACCTGGAGAACATTATCAGCGACCGCAAGCTTATGGCCCATTGTTCTATGCGGTTGGACATCCTTTATTTCATAGGTTACGATATAGACGAGGAGCTCCCCTGGCACAGTACGATAAGCCGTACGCGCCAACTGTTCCCGGAAAGTGTATTCGAGGAAGTCTTCACCAAGGTTTTACGAATGTGCGTTGAGAAGGGCATGGTGAGCGGCCATACCCAGGCCATAGATTCCGCACCGGTGAAGGCCAATGCGAGTATGGACACCTTGGAACTTAAGGTGCCCGAAGAGGAACTGGACGAACACCTGCGAAAGGTACGTGTCCTGAGCGCAATGGACAAAGGGGAACCGCACCGCAAGAGCAAGGGCGACAGGTCGGACAAAGGCCAGCGCAGCGTTACGGCGGGCAAGAACGAACTGGCGGCGATAAAGGGCAGGAACAAAAAATGGGCAAAGGACCAGGACCAGCGTCCGGGCGCCAAGAACAAGGGGGCCAAGTATACGAGCAACAAAACACATTACAGCCCCACGGACCCCGATGCGAGGATCAGCGTAAAACCTGGCAAGGCCAGAAAGCTGAACTACCTGAGCCAATTGAGCGTTGATACGGCCCACCACGTCATTACGGACATCAGGGCGTACCATGCGGACGGGAAGGACAACCAACAGTTGCCCGACATCGTAAAACGCCTACAAAGAAGGTTGTGGAAGCAGGGCCTGGTCTGGGAGAACTGCGTAGCGGACACCGGGTATAGCAGTGGCGAGAACTATGCCTTTCTAGAGGGAATCGGGCTAAAGAGTTTCATTCCGCCCCATGGCACGTACAAGGGCGGCCCGGACGGCTTCACCTATAACAAGACCGAAGACCATTACGTGTGTCCACAGGAAAAGGTGATTCCGTTCAGAAAGGTATTCAAGGATCACCGTACGGGTACGAAAAAGAAAGCGTACCGCGCATCGAGCCTGATCTGTAAGGGCTGCCCGTTGAAATCCACATGTCTGGGCAAGGTGAACGAAAAACAATTTTCGGTCACCTACTACCGTGCGGAGTACGAGCGAAACATCAAAAGGGTGAACAGCGAACAGGGCAAGTATATGAAAGGGAAACGACAGAGTACGGTGGAGCCTGTTTTTGGAACCTTGACCCAGTTCATGGGCATGAGGAAGGTGAACACGATAGGGCTCGAACAGGCGAACAAGGTGATGCACCTCTCGGCCATGGCCTATAATCTTAAAAAGTACCTGAAGTTCGAACGGAAACGTTCCAAAAGTGGGGCGGGACGGCTTGATTTGGCATCCTTGGCAAAAAGTGCCCTTCAATACTTGTTCGGGACTTGCATAAAGCATCTAAATTTGGTGCCTCGATTCTGACCCGCCATAAAAAAAGCCCCGTAAAGAGGCTTATATGAATCCGGTCCGTGGAGAATCAACGGCTTGTGCAACGGTTACCGTTGTTAGCCACAGTACTTTCACTCGAATAGACCTTTTATTGTGTTCATTGGTAAAAACATTTTTCCGCTATCTGGTAATTTAATGAATCCATATTTATCATAAAATCTTTCAGCCTCTTCATCGATTGGGTCAACTACAACGGCAAATGAACCAACACTTTTTGAAATTTCGTAACTCCTTTTTAAGGCATCTATTAGTAATAGTTTTCCAATTCCTTTCTTTTGAAATCTATTATCTATTGCCAAACGTCCAAGTAGAGTAGTGGGAATTGACTTGTATGAATTCGGAAGTTTCTTTTGAAATTCGCTTGGAATTAGTTCTTGGGATATACTGTTGTTTGCTAATGTGTAATAACCTTTTAATAAATCAGTTTCCTTATCATTTATAACGAAGCAAGCGGATAATTTTCTTTTGATGTCTTGATTAGCTTGTTTATGCAAATAATCATCAAGCATATCTTTTCCACACGAAAATTCTTTTTTTCTATGGGCGGAATTTAGATTTTCGGTTATTTCCTTCATTGAGCTTGAAGAGCTTTGTATTCATTCGCAGCATTGATAAGATTTTTATTTGCTTTCGGTGAATTAGTGATTGCATCAAAGAATATTTCACTATCTCTTTTTGACGCAATAATCTGCTCTTTTTCTGAAATAATTTCTTTCGCTTTTTCTTGAACTGTTAAGACGACAAAATCGGTTAAACTTCTGTATCCACCAACGCGTGCAGCTCTTTCAAAAAACACTTTTTGTTCTTTTGATATACGAGTATCAAATCTCGCTTTGTTCTGTTTTAGTTCTTTTGTTGCCATAATTATAAATTATATTGAAATCAAATGTACGTTTAAAATACGTACTAAACAAATAATTGTACGGTTATTTTCCGTAAGTATAATTTTTTCAGTATTGTGGCTAACAATTGTATAAAGCAACTAATTGCTATACATCTCTTTTAACGGTAATTTACTCAAATCTTAGATACTGCCAATGTATGTAGGAAAATAAGAAATTATTATACGTATAATGAACCTTTACAAACGCTTAGTAGGTGGTGTTTTTTTGTTAGCGGAGCGTAATAAAAAGAAATACAAGGCATAAAAAAAAAGGCTTCTGAGAAATCAGAAGCCTTTTTACTTAGTAGCGGGGACTGGACTCGAACCAGCGACCTTCGGGTTATGAGCCCGACGAGCTACCTACTGCTCTACCCCGCGATATGGGTTTTTATCTCACTTGTCTTGCAACTTCAGGTCATTACGCTGACGAGATAAAGGTGCGCTACTATTTGTAACGGGCTGCAAATATACAACTGTTTTTTATTTAATTCCAAACTTAGAGCAGAATCTTTTTGAGCATACCCTAAAAAATATCCAAATTCCATACCTTCGGGACTTGCAAGCCTATTTATGGATACAATAAACGATTTTATTTCTGCGGCGCTGCCTTACACGGAATGGCCCATGTTTCTTTTACTTATAGGTGGGGGGCTTTTTTTGGTCTTCTATTCTAAATTTTTACCATATAGGTACTTTGGTCATGCCATTGCTATAACGGCAGGTAAATATGATAATGATAAGTCCGAAGGAGATGTAAGTTCTTTTCAAGCACTATCGGCAGCAGTGGCGGCAACAGTAGGTCTGGGTAATATCTCAGGGGTAGCTATTGCTATTCACGATGGTGGCCCAGGTGTAGTCTTTTGGATTTGGGTTACAGCACTCATTGGCATGTGTATCAAGTTTTATTCTTGTAGTCTCGCCATAATGTTTCGTAGTACGGATTCCGATGGTAAATTGCAAGGTGGTCCCATGTATTACATTACAAAAGGTCTGGGACCAAAAGCAAAGCCTTTGGCCATATTCTTTGCAGTCTGTGGTCTGTTCGGTTTTTTAGGCGTTTTTACGGCGAACCAGTTTACGGAAACTTTTATGAGTGTAGTTGAGCCATCTGAAACACTTTTTCAAATGAGCGAATTGAACTGGAAGTTGGCCATAGGAGTAATACTGGCAGTGGTTACCTCATTTGTGATTTTTGGCGGACTTACCAAGATAGCCAAGGTGGCATCGGCAATTGTACCGTTTATGGTATTGGTTTATTTAATAGCTGTGGTTGTGGTTATGGTCTTGAACGCTTCACAAATAATTCCGTCTTTAAAGCTGATAATTACGGAAGCATGGAATTTTAAGTCCGTTGTTACGGGAGGCTTTTGGGGACTGGTCATTATTGGGGTTCGTAGGGCTATGTTCTCAAATGAAGCAGGTTTGGGTAGTGCACCTATGTACCACGGACAGTCAAAAACCGATAACCCTATTAAAGAAGGATTGGTGGCAATGCTCGGCCCTTTTATTGACACTATTTTGGTATGTACATTTACTGCCGTGGTCATTATTTTGAGTGGTGCATACCTAGAAGATGGAAGCGGGATTGTTATGACACTTTCGGCATTTGAGACCACACTATTTGGTTATGGCGATATTTTGCTCATGATAATTGTTACGGCATTCGCCTTTTCTACTTTGTTTACCTATTCGTACTACGGTGTAAAGTGTCTTTCTTTCTTGACCAATGCAAAAATCGGGAGGTTTTATAACTGGTATTTTGTACTTATGATTGTATTTGCTGCCGTAGCTTCTTTGGATTTGGTAAAGAACCTAATAGATCTTTCCTACGCATTAATGGTCATACCCAATATGATTGCCGTACTTTTGCTGGCACCAAAGGTGAACAAAGAGGCAAAAAAATACTTTCAGAGGTTAAGAGGTGAGCACGGATAATTTTGAACATGAGTTTTTTGGTATTGGTATCCAAAATGGGAAAACGCCTGAAAATTTAGGGGTATTGTGGCGAACTGCACAAAACTTGGGCGCCAGTTTTATCTTCACAATTGGTAATAGATATGCCAAACAAGCAAGTGATACGCACCATGCGGTGAAGGCCATGCCTTATTTTCATTATGAAACGTTTGAAGCATTCTATGACAATTTGCCCAAAGGAGCTATGCTCGTCGGTGTGGAGATGAAAGAGAATGCGGTAGACTTGGAAACTTTTGAGCATCCGAGACGATGCGTATATTTGCTGGGAGCTGAGGACCACGGACTTTCTAACCTGGCCTGTGAAAAGTCGCACTATTTGGTTCGTTTTAAATCGGTAAAAAGCCTTAATGTTGCCGTAGCCGGAAGTATTGTTATGTATGATAGGAATCTATCAAAACCGCGAATGCGTTAAAAGATAAAGTATGGGAAATCATAAATCTGGATTTGTAAATATCATAGGGAATCCCAATGTGGGGAAGTCTACTTTAATGAATGCCTTTGTGGGCGAGAAATTATCTATAATTACCTCTAAGGCACAGACCACAAGGCACCGTATTTTGGGTATTGTTAATGGTGATGATTTTCAGGTGATTCTTTCGGATACTCCGGGTATCATTAAGCCAGCGTACGAACTGCAATCTTCTATGATGAATTTTGTGAAGTCTGCTTTTGAAGATGCGGATGTACTTTTGTACATGGTGGAGATAGGTGAAAAAGCTTTAAAGGATGAAGCTTTTTTCGAAAAAATAAAGAACAGTAAGATTCCGGTTTTGTTACTGCTGAATAAAGTAGATATCACTACGCAGGAATTACTGGAGGAACAAGTGCAATATTGGCAGGAAATGCTTCCTACGGTAGAATTACATCCAATTTCGGCACTATCAAACTTCAATATCAAGAACATTTTTGAACGTATTATAGAGCTTCTTCCAGAAGCGCCTGCATATTACCCTAAAGATCAATTGACAGATAAGCCCGAACGGTTTTTTGTAAACGAGACTATTCGCGAGAAAATCTTAATGCACTACAAAAAGGAGATTCCTTACTCTGTGGAAATCGATACCGAAGAATTCTTTGAAGATGAAGACATCATTAGAATGAGAGCGGTTATCATGGTAGAACGTGATTCGCAAAAAGGTATCATTATTGGTCATAAAGGTAGTGCCCTTAAAAGGGTAGGGGTAGAGTCTCGTAAAGACCTTGAGAAGTTTTTTGGCAAGCAGGTGCATTTAGAACTGTACGTAAAGGTCAATAAAAACTGGCGTAGTGATGCGCGTCAGCTAAAACGGTTTGGTTACAATAACTAAAACATCTTAACTATTTAGTAGCGTTCTTTTAAACATTGGTTATTCTTAAGCTAACATTTAAGTGACCTCGGTATTTCATCTTTGGCGATTAATAACCAACCTTGAAGATGAAAAATTTTAAAAGCATTTCGCTTACCCTTATTGCAATAACTACTTTTTCCTGTGAAAAGTTAGAAGACCTTGTTGGTCATCCTGATGAAGACCCAATAGTAAAGACCTCGGAACTCACCTTTACCAAAATTGGTGGTTTCGTTAATGGTTCCGGTGATGAAGGCTTTGCCGAAATTAGTGCGTACGATTCTGAAACTGGTAAGCTATTCGTAGTTAATCCTGTAGAAGGAGAAGTTTCTGTTTGGGATATTTCTCAACCTTCCGTTCCGTCAAAACAAACTTCTATAGCTTTAATGGGGACCCCAAATAGTGTAGCGGTTCACAATGGCCTACTGGCTATTGCCGTTGAAAATGAAAATAAGCAAGCAGACGGCACAATTGAGGTATATGATACCAAGACTATGAACTTGGTGAATTCTTACCCTGTTGGTGCATTGCCGGATATGGTTACTTTCAGTCCAGATGGCAAGTATATTATTTCGGCCAACGAAGGCGAGCCTAATGATGATTATACAGTGGATCCAGAAGGTTCGATCAGCGTAATAGAAGTGGCAGAGAACGAAGTGAATACGTTGTTCTTTACCAATTACAACGGGCAATCTATAGGTAATGATTTTAGGGTTTTTGGACCTGGCGCTACGGTTGCACAAGATATTGAACCGGAATATGTTGCTGTTTCAGAAGACAGTAAATATGCATACATCAGTTTGCAAGAGAATAACGGTATGGCGGTAGTTGATTTAACTGCAATGGCCTTGATCGATGTTTTTGGTTTGGGTGTAAAAGACCATTCACTTGCAGAAAACTCTATGGATGCCAGTAATAAGGACGATATAGTTGGGAACTTTAAAACGTGGCCTGTTCTTGGTTTTTATATGCCTGATGCCATTACGTATGCTCAGATAGGTGGGGCAGGTTATATTATTTCTGCTAACGAAGGTGACTCTCGTGACTATGATGGCTATTCTGAAGAAGAAAGGGTAAAAGACTTGGAGTTGGATACTACAGCTTTTCCTAATGCCGATGAACTTCAAGCTGATGAAAATTTAGGAAGATTGAAAACCACGACGGCTAATGGTGACACGGACGGAGATGGTGATTTTGATAAAATCTATTCCTACGGTGCACGATCATTTACCATCTGGAGTCCCCAAGGGCAAGTGGTGTATGATAGTGGTGATGATATAGGAAGAAGGACTTTGGAAATCGCTCCTGCATTGTTCAATAATGATGAGGGTGAAGCAGATGGGCGAAGTGATGATAAGGGGGCGGAACCTGAATCTGTTACAACTCTTAAAATAGGCGAATCTACGTTGTTGTTCGTAGGTTTGGAAAGAACAGGTGGGGCCATGGTGTACGATATTAGCCAGCCTTCGGCTCCTGAGTTTTTAAAGTGGATTTTCAATACACAAGATGTGGCCCCAGAAGGTCTTTTGGTTATCCCTGCAGATGAGTCGCCTAACGGTGAGAACTTGTTGGTAATCACAAATGAGGTGTCTAATACAATTTCAATTTATGAAATAAAATAGCGGGTTTTAAGCCGCGCAAAATAATAGAAACCCTAAATTTCAGTACGAAATTTGGGGTTTCTATTTTTAATTTACTTACGATTAGTTGATTAGAATTACGATTCCATCAGGATTAATACTATTTTTGCAGCAAATTTAGGAAGTATGAGTGCTATTGTAGCTGTTGTAGGGAGACCGAATGTAGGGAAATCCACGTTTTTTAACCGTTTGATTCAACGAAGGGAAGCTATTACTGATGCCGTGAGTGGGGTTACCCGTGATCGTCATTATGGGAAGAGTGATTGGAATGGAAAAGAGTTTTCTTTAATAGATACAGGCGGCTATGTACAAGGTAGCGATGATATTTTTGAGCAGGAAATTGATAAGCAGGTAGAACTTGCTATTGATGAAGCAGATGCTATAATTTTTATGGTAGATGTAGAAAGTGGTGTTACGGGTATGGATGAAGATGTAGCCAATTTGCTCCGTAGGGTTAAAAAACCTGTTTTCTTAGCTGTGAATAAAGTAGATAATGCCAAGCGTGCAGAAGATGCCGTAGAATTTTATTCTTTAGGCCTTGGAGAATACTTTACGCTTTCCAGTATTAATGGTAGTGGTACAGGTGAGTTGCTAGATGCACTAATAGAGGTGCTTCCAGAGCATGTTGAAGAAGAAAGTGAGCTGCCTAGATTTGCGGTAGTAGGAAGGCCAAATGCAGGTAAATCATCATTTATAAATGCCTTAATTGGTGAGGACCGTTACATTGTTACGGATATTGCCGGTACTACCAGAGATAGTATAGATGTAAAATATAACCGTTTTGGTTTTGATTTTAATATTGTTGATACTGCAGGTATCAGAAGAAAGGCCAAGGTAAAGGAGAATCTGGAATTTTATTCTGTAATGCGTTCCGTTCGTGCTATTGAGCATTGTGATGTTTGTTTGTTGATGTTCGATGCTACTCGTGGTTTTGATGGTCAGGTAGAAAATATTTTCTGGTTGGCACAACGTAACAATAAGGGTATCGTAATCTTGGTAAACAAGTGGGATTTAATAGAGGATAAGGAGACCAATACCATGAAACAATACACCCAACGCATTCAAAAAGCGATGGAGCCGTTTGTAGATGTACCTATTCTCTTTATATCGGCATTGACAAAACAACGTATCTACAAAGCCATTGAAACGGCTGTAGAAGTATATCAACGTCGTTCTAAGAAGATAAAGACCCGTAAGCTTAATGATGTAATGTTGTCCGTTATAGAGCGCACGCCACCACCTGCTTACAAGGACAAGTACGTTAAAATCAAATATATTACGCAGTTACCCACTAACTATCCTCAGTTTGCGTTTTTCTGTAATTTGCCGCAATACGTTCGGGAACCCTATAAAAGGTTTTTAGAGAATAAATTGAGGGAAAACTTTGATTTTAATGGTGTGCCGGTTACAATTTATATGAGGAAGAAATAGTGGGGGATTTTTAATTAGTTACCCTCGTTTTAGAGACTTATATAATCCCTATAAACAATTTGGTTAGTCTAATTTGTTTATGGGGATTTTGTATATAGGGACTAAATCTAATTCCCACTCCGAATTATAAATTGATTAATCGTTTATTTTAATAACACTATATCGGTTAAGAACTCTCTTTTATCATCATTAACTCCAGATAAAGATTGGGGATAACGATGGAGCTGAAGGATTACCATCCCCCAGAAGCGCCTCCGCCTCCAAAACCACCACCACCGAAACCACCGCCAAAGCCGCCTCCGGAACCTCCTCCAAAACCGCCGCCTCCAAAGCTTCCGGAACCACCACTACGGCCCATGTTACTTAGAATGATAATGTCCCAAAGGTCTAATCCTCGTCCGCGTTTTCCACCATTTTTGCCACCGCCGCCGCGTTTGTTTCGGTTAGATAAGATGATTAGAATAATGAAGAAAATGATAAAAGGTAAAAACTGCCCCAAAGGAAAGCCACCGCCATCGTTAAATGAACGCTCTTCCTTAAACTCGCCATTAAGTGCTTGAAAAATAGCGTCAGAACCTGCGTTTAAGCCTCCGTAATAATTGTTTTGTTTGAATTGAGGTAGAATAGCCTGGTCAATAATTCTGCGTGATAGGGCATCTGTAAGTCTTGATTCTACACCGTACCCTGTGTTTATGGCTATTCTTCGGTCATCTCTGGCTAAGAGAACAAGTATGCCATTGTCTTTATTATCCTGTCCAATTCCCCATTTCTCGCCCCATTGTGCGCCTAGAAAATTAATGTTCTCCCCTTCGGTAGAACCGATAATGGCAACTACAATCTGTGTTGAGGTGCTGTCGGAATAACGAATCAATTTTTGCTCTAAAGCCTGTTTTTGGCCAGCACTCAATAGATTAATATAGTCGTAAACGCTGGTCTGTGACTTTGGTGTGTCCGGAATTTGAAACTGAGCTGTGACCAGACCATAACAACAGAGTAAAATGATGAGTAGACTACCCCTTAGATACTTCATTGCTGAGTTCATTTTTATCGCCGCGCGTCCAAGGAAAATGTACTTGGAGTTCTTTTCCGGCTTTTAAGATACCATCTATGATACCTTGCTTAAAGTTTCCTTTTTTAAATTGGTCTTGAATAGCATCTTTGGTCGTATCCCAAAAATTTTCGGGAACTACCTTATTGATTCCACTATCTCCGTAAATAGAAAATTTTCTGTCGTTTACGGCAACGTATATCAAAACCCCGTTCGCTTCTTTGGTATTGTCCATTTTTAAGAGTAGAAACACTTCTTTGGCCCTATCCATAGGGTCTAGTCGTGTATGGGGCTCAATATGAACCCTGATTTCCCCAGAAGTTTCTTTTTCGGCTTTCAATATGGCCTCAACAATCTCCTGCTCTTCATCTGCCGTTAAAAATGCTTCTACTCTAGACATCTTAATTGAAATCGAATTCTACATCAGGAGCATTTTCAGAACCTGCATCCGCTTTATAGCGAGCCATATCTTCAAATCCAAAAATACCGGCTAAGAACGATCCTGGGAATTTGGAGATGTGTATGTCGTAAATGTTCACGGTTTCGTTAAACTTGTTACGCTCAACGTTTATGCGGTTCTCGGTACCTTCTAACTGCGCTTGAAGTTCAAGAAAGTTTTGGTTCGCTTTAAGTTCGGGATAACGTTCTACAACTACCATTAATTTGCTGAGCGCACCTGTAAGTCCGCTTTGTGCTTGTTGAAAAGCGGCCATTTTTTCTGGAGTTAGGTTATTGGCATCAATAGATGTTGAGGTAGCTTTTGCTCTTGCTTCAATAACGTCTGTTAATGTACCTCGCTCAAAATCTGCTGCGCCCTGTACGGTTTTTACTAAGTTGCCTATTAGGTCGTTTCTACGTTGGTAGGCACTTTCTACATTAGACCATGCGGTCTTGGCATTGGCTTCTAGTTCTACTGCGGTGTTATTAAAGCCTACGGCCCAATTATAAAGGCCAAAAGCAATGACTCCCAGTACTATTAGTACGATTAATCCTTTTTTCATTTTAAAAATATTTGGTTATAGTTAATGTGCTGTTGTAAAGAAAAACAGTTAGTTCAAGACATTAGACCTCAATTCCGTAAAAAAGTTACAGTTGATCTTTTATTTTGGTCAATTCGGTTTTAATTCGCTCTAGTTTGTCAATAATATCAAAGTTGTTGAGCGTTTTTTGACGGTTTTCCTTTAAGTGAATTTTAGCGCCTTCTAGGGTAAAACCACGTTCTTTTACCAAGTGGTAAATAAGTTTGAGGTTGTCTATGTCCTGAGGAGTAAATTTGCGATTGCCTTTCGCATTTTTCTTTGGCTTGAGCGCATCAAATTCTTTCTCCCAAAAACGAATTAGGGAAGTGTTCACGTCAAAAGCCTTGGCGACTTCGCCAATGCCGTAGTATCTTTTTTCTGGGAGTTCTATCTGCATTAATCCAAAGATTGATTTTCTTGTGCTGCGTATTTCAGCATATTCTCAAATTCTTCTGCGGTCAAACTGCCGTAGTAGAAGTTTATGGGGTTGATGCGTTCTTCATCTTTCCAGACTTCATAGTGTAAATGCGGAGCTTCTGAACGGCCCGTATTGCCCACGAAACCTATAAGGTCCCCGCGCTTTACTTTCTGACCTTTTTTTACATTGTATTCGCTAAGGTGCCCGTAAAGGGTTTTGTATCCATAGCCATGATCTATGCGTATGTGTTTGCCGTAACCGGATGAGCCATTATCTGCACGGGTTACCTTGCCGTCTCCGGGTGCGTAGACCGGTGTGCCTTTTGGTGCGGAAAAATCCATGCCCCTATGCAGTTTACGTGCTTTTGTAAAAGGGTCTGAACGCCAACCGAAACCTGAGGCCATACGTTTAAGACTTTCGTTGGTTACAGGTTGAATGGCTGGAATAGCCATCAAGAATTTTTCTTTTTCTTCGGCCAATTTTGTAATCTCATCCAATGATTTGGATTGAATGGACATTTGTTTCTTAATGATATCTAGGCGTTTCGTGGTTGCAATGACCATTTCCGAATTGTTGAAACCCTCTAGGGATTTGTAACGATTAACACCTCCAAAACCGGCTCTTCGCTGTTCCTCAGGTATAGGGTTCGCCTCAAAATATAAACGATAGATGTTATTGTCACGATCTTCTATATTGGTCAAAACCTCTTCGATCTGACCCATTTTCCTATTCAAAAGCTCAAATTGAAGCTCGTAATTTTTTACTTCACGTGCTAGCGAAAGTTCCCTTGGTGTATTGATAAGATTGGTATTCATCAAAAATACGAGGCACATGAGTCCAAAAAGAAAGGATCCTACGAAAAATAGGGCAATATTACGGTAGCGCCTAGATTTTTTAGGTTCTATCTTGCGATATGAAAGTGTATCGGGATCGTAATAGTACTTTACCTTAGACATGAATCTATTTTATCCTATTTTTGTGACGTTTTACTGGGATAAACAAATATAGAAATACTTTCCTTTAAAACGTTAATTTTTGTAAAACCTTATAATTCTCTATGACTTCCAAGGAAATCCGATCTCAATTCTTAAATTTTTATAAAGAAAAAGAGCATAAAATAGTTCTATCCGCCCCTATGGTTATCAAAGATGACCCTACGTTAATGTTTACAAATGCGGGCATGAACCAGTTTAAGGAGTTCTTTTTGGGGAATAGTATAGCTAAGAACCCAAGGGCCGTAGATACCCAGAAGTGTTTGCGCGTTAGTGGTAAGCATAATGATTTGGAGGAAGTTGGTAAGGATACCTACCACCACACCATGTTCGAAATGTTGGGTAATTGGAGTTTTGGTGATTATTTTAAAGAGGAGGCTATTTCTTGGGCTTGGGAGTTGCTCACGGAAGTCTTAAAAATAGATAAGGATTGTTTGTATGTTTCGGTTTTTGAAGGAAGCAAAGATGCAGATAACTTGGCGTTGGATACGGAAGCTTTTGAATTATGGAAGGCTATTGTACCAGAAGACCGCATTATTCTAGGCAATAAGAAAGATAACTTCTGGGAAATGGGCGATCAGGGTCCGTGTGGTCCGTGTTCCGAGATTCATGTGGATATTCGCTCCGCGGAAGAAAAAGCAAAAGTTTCCGGGGCTTCATTGGTGAATGCCGATCACCCACAGGTGGTTGAAATATGGAACTTGGTTTTCATGCAATACAACCGTAAGGCCAATGGCGAATTGGAGCCGTTACCTGCCAAACATGTAGATACCGGAATGGGATTTGAGCGTTTGTGTATGGTGCTTCAAGGGGTGCAATCTAATTATGATACCGATGTTTTTAAACCGATTATTCGTGAAATAGAAACTATAACTTACAGCAAATACGGAAAGAACGAAGAAACGGATATTGCTATTCGCGTAATTGCCGATCATATTCGTGCGGTGTCTTTTTCCATTGCAGATGGTCAGTTGCCGAGCAATACAGGGGCGGGATATGTAATCCGCCGTATTTTAAGACGTGCCGTGCGCTACGGTTTTACGTTCTTGAATACCAAAGAGCCCTTTATGTACCGTTTGGTAAGTGTGCTTACAGAGAATATGGGCGAAGCTTTTCCGGAATTGAAAGAGCAACGTCAATTAATAGAAAACGTTATAAAAGAAGAAGAGCACTCGTTCCTGAAAACGTTGGAGCAAGGTCTTGTTCTTTTAGATCAAGTCATATCTAATGTAAAAGGTAAAGAGGTAGATGGAAGAAAAGCTTTTGAGCTTTATGATACCTACGGGTTTCCCATAGATTTAACAGCGCTAATTCTTTCTGAAAAAGGATTGAGCCTAGATGAAAAAGGTTTTGAGGTAGCTATGCAAGAGCAGAAGAACCGTTCAAAATCGGCTTCTGAGATTTCAAAAGACGACTGGGAAGTACTTTCGGGAGATTTGGAGCAAGAGTTTGTTGGGTACGATGTGCTGGAAGCCAATGTAAAGTTGGTGAAATATAGAAAAGTAACCTCTAAAAAGGCCGGTGAACAGTATCAATTGGTTTTCAACTTAACACCTTTTTATCCTGAAGGTGGTGGACAAGTAGGGGATAAAGGATATTTGGAAATGCCTAACGGCGATGTGGTCTACATTCTGGACACGAAAAAGGAGAATAGTGAAATCATTCACTTTACTAAAAACCTTCCGTCGGATACAAACGGAACGTTTAAAGCGGTGGTGGATAGGAAACAACGCGAGCGTACGCAAGCAAACCATACGGCTACGCACTTGTTGCACCAGGCCTTACGGGAAATATTGGGCACGCATGTAGAGCAGAAGGGTTCTGCTGTACATTCTAAATATTTGCGGTTCGATTTTTCTCACTTTTCAAAAGTGACACCAGATGAACTACGTGAGGTAGAAAACTTTGTAAATGCCCGTATAGCAGGTCATCTGCCATTTGAGGAGCAAAGAAACATTCCTATGGAAGATGCCTTGAAAGAAGGAGCTATGGCTCTTTTTGGGGAGAAATATGGTGAGGCCGTACGAACGGTGCGTTTTGGTCAGTCTATTGAACTGTGCGGAGGTACCCACGTGAAGAATACAAGTGATATCTGGCACTTTAAAATTAAGTCAGAAGGAGCAGTTGCTTCAGGAATTCGCCGAATTGAGGCCATTACGTCAGATGCTGTAAAAGGCTTCTATGCAGATAATGATAGGGTTCTTTTAGATATCAAATCGTTGATGAATAACGCTCAAGACCCTGTTAAGGCCGTTTCTAATTTGCAGGACGAAAATGCAAAGTTGAAAAAGGAGGTGGAAGCACTTTTGAAGGACAAGGCAAAAAACCTGAAAGGCGATTTAAAAAATGAATTGGAAGAAGTGAACGGTATTCAGTTTTTGGCCAAGAAGATTGACTTGGATGCCGCAGGAATAAAAGACCTTTCTTTTGAAATGGGGCAGAACCAAGATAATCTGTTCCTTCTTTTTGGAACGGAGCAAAACGGAAAGGCATTATTGTCTTGTTATATTTCTAAAGAGCTAGTTGCTTCAAAAGATTTGAATGCCGGAACCATTGTTAGGGAATTGGGGAAATTCATTCAAGGTGGTGGCGGTGGTCAACCCTTCTTTGCTACGGCCGGCGGTAAGAAGCCCGAAGGAATTGACGAAGCATTGGCCAAGGCTAAAGATTATATAAAGTAACATACCAAAAAAAGCTTCACTAGTCATAGTGGAGCTTTTTTCTTTTAGGGAATACCTGACTTATGGCCAAAGACATCCGCATTCATGGTCAATCGTTGCTGAAACGGAGTGTATCAAATGGGTGGTGGCATGTGGCGAAAATGAAGTAACTTACAGAGGATTTAGATTTTGAACCATCATAATTAGGAGATAAAATTAGCCGCCCTACTACCATACAAGAAGTGCTTCGTCAATTGGATATTATAATTGATACAACCGTTGCGACTAACAGCCGCATGGGGTTGTTTGCTTATGTGTATAGAAGAACAACCGCTCAAATACTAAAAGAGGTAGAGCTCGGAAATTTTGAGGATAATGAGCGAATGGTGAAATTTGATGTTGCATTCGCCAATTTCTATATTGATGCTTACCACGCTTATTCGAGTGGTCTCCAGATAAGTAAATCATGGCATTTTGCATTTACAAAAACGGAAGAGCCCTTAACTATTCTACAACATGTTATGCTCGGAATCAATACACATATTAATCTTGATTTGGCCCTGGCCGTGAACGCTATTATGAGCGGGGAGGAGTTGTTGGAAATAGAAAGGGATTTTAACAGAGTAAACCGCATTCTTTCCGAAATTGTTAATGAAATGCAGGACAGGTTAGGCCGCGTGTCCCCTCTACTTTTTTTATTGGATATGGTAGGGGAGAATTCTGATGAGAAAATCATAAACTTTAGTATGGCTAAAGCGAGGGGAGTATCATGGAGCAATTCAAATTTACTTTGGAGTTTGGGAATTGAGCATCAACAAGGAGCTATCAAGGAGATGGATTTAGTAGTCCTGAAGTTGGGTGAAATCATTTCATCTCCCAAATCTAAGATTGTTGGATTTTTACTCAGTGTTATAGGTCGGTTCGAGGAAAAGAATATTGGGAAGGTAATAACAACATTAAGAGAAAACTAGTGTAGGGCATTCGCTATTTAAAGAATTTAAACAACGGATAAAAAGAAGCTTATTATCTTCAACCACAGAGCAATCGAAAAACTAAAATACATATTGAACAGCGTCCTTCCTATCACAGAAGAAGATTGGCAAGTTATAACACCTTATCTCTCTGTTGTAGAGTTTGAGGAAGGGGAGCAATTGCTCTGTCCTCCCCAAATATGCGGTTTTATTGCTTTTATCAATTCGGGGTCTTTACGGTCTTACCATACCAATGATCAACTTGTAGAAACCAATCTGTTATTAAGGTCCATAAATGAGTTTATTACGGATTATGAGAGTTTTGTAAGTCAGCAGTCCTCTACCTTATGGATTCAGAGTATTCAAAAAGGGGATGCTATTTTCTTGGATAGAACCGGCCTCTACTCACTTTATGAAACGTCTTTTTATTGGAACAAATTCGGGAGGATTATTAGCGAACAGATATTTGTGAATAGTAAACGCAGAACGGAACAACTGCTATTTCTAAATCCAACGGAGCGGTATTTACTTCTCATGAAAAACCATCCTGAGTATTTTCAAAAGTACTCCCTAAAACATATTGCGAGCTATTTGGGTATAACGCCAAAATCATTAAGTAGAATTAGAAATCAGCTTACAAAACATTAATTACCTAAAGTTAAGTCCTGTTTTCATTGAGATGTTGGACATTTGTTTGAATAAAAAACAAGGAAATTGGCATTTAAAAGAGAGGGTTTATGGTAGTTATGATTTTATCTTTAATTCTGTTTTTAATTTTTGTGGTGCTAGGCGGTTTTCATTTCTATTGGTTCTTTGGAGGGCTTTGGGGGCTGGAAAAAGTTATTCCTACAAAAGATGGGTTAAGTTCTTTGGCAATCCCCAAAATAGCGACACTCTTTGTAGCAGTTGTATTAGTTTTATTTGGTTTGGTGTACCTAATGAAATCTGAACTTCTGTCTATTGATGGCCCAAATTGGATTATAAATTATGGATATTGGTTTATTCCTTCTATTTTTATTTTACGGGCCATAGGCGATTTTAAGTACGTTGGTTTTTTTAAGAAAATAAAACATACCACATTTGCCAAGGCCGATGCGAGAATCTTTTCGCCATTATGCCTAGCGATAGGTGTTATTGGATTATTGATGCAATTCATAGAATGAAAACATGGGCTAACGCAGTAGTGGGCCTATAGTTCAATTTTTAGAATTGAGTTAAAAGTTATTGGTAGCTATGAAATATCTCATATTTATTTTTGTCTTATTGACGAGTTGTACAGGAGCAGGAGAATCTCAAGTAGAAAAGAAACAAATACTACTTACCAAACAAGATTCTCTAAAAATTGAAACCTACATAGAAAAGGCTTACAAGTCTGACTTGGGCTCACAGAACTACCAAAAGTATCTTGACTCTGTTTTAATGATTAAACCTGACTCTGCCTATATTTGGCAGCAAAAGGCTATGCCACTATATAAGGCAAGAAAATATTCCATAGGGAAACCATTCTTGCAAAAAGCAGCCGATTTAGACCCTCAAAACTGGTTGAGCTACAGTGCTTTTATGAAGTGCCTATTTTCAAAAGAATACGAGGAATCCATAGCTGAATTTATGGAAATGAAAGAAAAGTTTGGTGACTCGTATGTAATGGACCATACGTACAATTTTTATATGGCTCTAGATTATCTCCAGTTAAATCGTTTTGCTAAGGCCAAGGCATTTCTTTTAAAAAGTAAAGAGCAACAATTTGCTGATTTTCCTGATGATCCGCCGCATGAAGCTTGTCATTATATGGATTGGTTTTATTTAGGAATTGCAGAAATGGAACTTCAGAACTATGAAGAAGCTGTAAAGATGTTTGATACTTCTTTGTTGGTTTACACTAATTTTGCCGATGCTATGTTGTATAAAGCTATTTGTTTGAATCATCTGGGTGAAAAGGAGGAAGCTACCGCATTATATGATAAGGCTATTGAGAATAAAGAAAATACCATAAATGAAGACCAAGTGTATTACGAAATTTACCCATATCAAGCGTTTAACCGTTTAAGTTCATTTTCTAGATTGGAATCACAGCGCAAATGATACTAAAACTCCAAACCCAAATACCTTTACAAAAGGCTCAAAACCAAATTGACTATGAAAGTAGGTTAGTGTTGTTGGGTTCCTGCTTTTCGAAGAATATTGGGGAAAAATTCAGTTACTTTAAATTTCGCGAACTTCAGAACCCGTTCGGTATTTTATTCCACCCGTTGGCTATTGCCAATTTGGTCTCTCGTGCCGTATTGGGGAAGGTCTATACGGAAGAAGATGTATTTTTTCACAATGAACGTTGGCAGTGCTATGATGCCCATTCTAGTTTAAGTGCTGTTTCCAAAGAAAGTCTGCTTAATGCCTTAAATGACGGAATTGAAAAAACTGCAAATCATCTGAAACAAGCCACCCATATTTGCATAACACTGGGTACGGCTTGGGTGTATAGACATACGGAAACAAATGCAGTGGTAGCCAATTGCCATAAAGTTCCTCAAAAACAGTTTTCAAAAGAGCTGTTGGGTATTGGGGAGATTACAGCAAGTTTAAATAGTATTATAGCATCGGTACAATCTCTAAACCCCAATGTGCAGTTTGTTTTTACCGTATCGCCAGTGCGTCATATAAAAGATGGTTTTGTAGAAAATCAACGGAGCAAGGCACACTTAATAGCTGCTATACACGAAGTAATTGGGGCGACTACGCTAAAGGCGGATTACTTTCCTTCATACGAGATTCAAATGGATGAGTTGCGCGATTATCGCTTTTATAAAGAGGATATGGTGCACCCGAACGCATTGGCGGTCAATTATATTTGGGAAAAGTTTAAATTGGTTTGGATTACGGAAGAGGCCCAGAAAACCATGCTTCAGGTAGATGCTGTTCAGAAAGGACTCCTTCATAGACCTTTTCATCCAAAATCCGAACAACATTTAAAGTTCTTAAAATCCCTGGGCCTTAAAATATCCAATCTTCAAAAGCAGTTTCCGTTCATGGATTTTTCCAGTCAAGATTCAGGTTGTTAGAATCCTTTTCTGTTTCGTCAATTTCAATTTGTATTGTAACTTCATCTTATGAAAAAAGTATTTGTTGGCGTCTTGATTACCTTGGCCGCTGTTTTGGTTTTTCGTTCGTGTGTTGAGGATAGGGAAGAAAAATCTATCCTTCAAGAGAACAGCATGCTTATACAAACGCAAATAGATAACGTAGGTAAATTAATAGTCACCGAAGGTCATTTTGCAGAAGTCTATAATTATAAAGACTCTAAAATGCTTTTTGGGCCTTTTATATCCGCGGAAAAGAAAGCGTTGGTCGTGGTAAATGCCGATGTTACTATTGCCTATGATTTAAGTAAAATTGATTTTGAGGTAGATGAGGCAAACAAGACCTTGCACATCAAGAGCATACCGGAGCCGGAAGTAAAGATCAGTCCGGATTTTGAATACTATGACGTTACGTCAGACTACTTGAACATGTTCGATGCCAGCGATTATAATAAAATCAAGAAAAATGTAAATGCTTCGCTCATGAAAAAAGTAGAAGCATCTGCATTAAAAACAAATGCAGAAAACCGATTGATCAGTGAACTGCAAAAATTTTACATATTAACCAATTCATTAGGGTGGACACTGGCTTATAATAACCAACCCGTAGAGCAAAATTTACCCGAAGTACTTTTTAAGGATTAGGAAAAGGATGAAAACTATCTTGAGAAGGTTTCGGCCCAAGTTATGTATTGATCCCAATCATAATCCGTTACATCGTGTTTCCCACTTCGCATATGGTAGGCTAGGGTTTGCTGAATAGGGCGGTCAACTTCATGCACATCCGTTAAGGAAATTCCTTTTTTTCCATATAGCTCATATACTTTAGATGCATGTTGTGCAGATAAAAATTCACCTTTTGGGTCTGCCCATTCATCTTCAATGGCACTTGCCACATATAAAGGTCTTGGAGCAATTAAGGTCAATAATTGATGCTGGTCTACAGGTAGTGTTTCTTCTCTATTGCTATATTTTTTGAAACTTTCAGAAAACCAATGTGGAAATGAATTGTTGATTCGGCCAATGGTCTCTCCAAATTTTCTTTTGGACAATGCCGCACCTCCACAACCTGAATTATTGCTGATAACTCCCGTAAAGCGGGGGTCCGTAGCACCTGCCCAAAGGGCCGCTTTTCCTAGTCTGGAATGTCCAAAAACGATAACATTCGATATATTCGTGTCATTATCAAGGTAATCCATAGCACGGCTAAGACCAAAGGCCCATGCGGCTATGCTGCCCCATTCATTGGTCTTTGGTTTGGTTTGCTCTTCATCATAAAACAAACTATGTAATCCATCTGAAAAGTCATTCTTGTCCGGATCTATCTCGCCGTAATAAACAGTGGCAAGACCATATCCTTTATCAAGCATTTTATCAATGGGCCAACGGTTCGCTCTCACCCCTCGCGAAGCTTCTGTAGCCTTATTATTGCTAATTTTTAAATCGGTACTATTTGCGTTCCACGCTTCGGTGATGATTACGTTAGGGTCATTTGTAACGGTGTGGTTGCCGTGAAAGTTATAACCTAGGAATACCGGCGCATTTTCATGCCCATTAGGGAGGTATAAAAGAATATTGAAATTTAGCGTACGCCCATTTTTCTTTAGACCTACGGCAATTTGCTTGCGCTGTGCTTTTCCTCCTAAGGCATTATTATCTTGTTCTATGACTTTGAACGAGTACTCATCTAATAGCGCGGGAACTTTACCATAAATCTGTTTTTCAAAAAACTGAAATATTTCAAGTTTTCTTTTTTCTTCCCACTGTAAGCTATCGGTAATAGTCAGGCCACTAAACGAAGTTAGAGGGTCGGGAACAGAGAATTTGGGTATTTTAGTTTCGTCGTAATTAGCTTCTGGTTGTGCCAATAGCATAGTGCTGAAAATTATAAAAAAGAGAAAGGTTATTCGTTTCACGGCGGTTTAGTTTGGGGTCAATAAAAAAATGTAACTAGTTAGTTTTGTTTTTTAGTTTGAAATTTATGGTTTACCAAATCTAGTCCATCATCTATTAAATGGCCTACTTTAGGGTTGTTAAGTTTCACAGTCTGCAAATGCACCGAAATTTCATGTGCAAATTCATGGTCTCCATTTTCCTTGGCAAGCTCGTAAAGTTCTACAGGAAGTAACCAATCGCTAGGGTAGTTTTCCCTTATGGCTTCAAAAACCTTATGTCTTGATATGGTAATGTTTTTGCCTTCTCGAAAATGACGTACCTGTTCGTAGAACTGTTCCAATTGGGTTTGCGAAGCATTGCCTTCAGATTTTATTGTCATGGAAGATACTTCATGGGTAACCAAATCAAAACTGTTTAAATCTGCTGGACCATTATAAGCGGAGGAAATGTCTTGACCTACCGCCATGCTGTAAAGCTCTTCCTTGCTTTTAAAAAGAACTTTGTCCTTATGGGTTACCGTACAATCTTTAAAAGTTACCAGAATAATATCTCCTTGTAGGTTACGGGTTCCGGTAATGATTTCTCCAGCTATTTTTATGTGTCCCTCAAATTCTAGAGATATCTGTTGTCCTTCAAAAATATTGTAGGCTTTAAGGTCAAGCGGACTCATGTCTTCAATAGCTAAGTTCATTCCTTTTAGTTTTCCTAGTGGAGAACCAAATCCGGATGCGTGTTGTTTGATGCTGTGTCCAACAAGCTCTTTATCACGAAAAGATAGGGCCGTGGGGCCTTTGGCTTGAAAAAAGACAGGCTTGTCTTCATGCTCAATTACACTATCAAAATTTCCTGAAATCTGCAAGCCGGTACTAAGTTCAATAGTACCGAGTTCTTTGGACGCAATTAATTTTTTTATACCACTTAATCCGCCCTTGCGCAAAGCCATGGTATTTGCAAATTCTTCTAAAACTTGACTTAAGTAAGCAAAATCTGGCGTAACAAAAAGCTGAGGTTGTGGTTGCGTAATATCAAATGAAGTGTAGGCTGCATCTATGGAGTACGGCTTTTTCTTTACTTTATCCGTCATGCACCAAGCGCTTTCCCCAATAGAAGAAAGAAGTCCGGCGCCATATATTTTTGGATTCTCGGGTGTGCCTATAAGTCCATATTCTACAGTCCACCAGTGCAAGTTTCTTATAAGTGCAATCTCACTGGGTTCGCCCATATTGTTCTGAAGGTCTTCAATGTGTTTTTCGGCTTTGTCAATTTCATCTTGTGGTGTACCATGAGCTTCCTTTATAATGGAAAGGTGGCGTACCGCTTCGTAGAGTTCATAATCCTTTGCATTTGAAATGGCCTTGGAACCAATCTCGCCAAATCTTCTTAGGTATTCAGAATATTCAGGATTGGCAATAATAGGGGCGTGACCTGCGCCCTCATGAATAATATCTGGGGCCGGTGTGTATTCTATATGATCCAGCTGGCGAATATCGGAAGCAATAACAAGCACATTATATGCCTGAAATTCCATAAAAGCCGATGGTGGAATAAAACCATCTACGGCAACGGCCGCCCAGCCAATTTCCTTCAAAATACGGTTCATACCGTACATGTTTGGAATGTGGTTTATAGAAATTCCGGTTTTTTGTAGTCCGTCTAGATATGAAGCGTGAGCAACTTTACTAAGATAATCTACATTTTTACGCATCACATATCTCCAGACTGCTTGGTCAATAGCAGAATATTCATTGTAGTCTTGCGGTTTTATATACTGCTGCAAATGTGCAGGTAGTTTATCAAGTACAGGATTACTAGCGTATGTCATACTACAAAATTTTCTGTCATAAATATACAAAAAGGAAAGAGGAGTTTTTGCTTTTTACTACAATGGATGGAAGCACCACAAAAAAAAGCCCTTTAAAAATAAAAGAGCTTTTTCTATATATTATAATTATTTACGTTTTGCTATTTGGCAGCAACGGTATTAGGTGGGTACTGCATTAGAATTTCTGAAACAAACTCACGTATGCGCTCTTCTTTCTTTTCCATATTGCTCACATTAACCAAATTTCCAACTCCTTTTCCCTGCCATACCAGTTCTTTTGTTTTAGAATCAATAAGGTCAATGTATAACGAGCCTTCTGTACGGGTGCTTACATTGTTGCCTCCCCAGCCAGGTCCCCAATAATATGGGTTCCAGCCCCAGCCACCATAGCCGCCCCAGTAGTTATTGTAAATATCTACTTGTTCTTTTTCTTTGGTGAATATACTTACCAGAATATCCGGGTTCTCAGATTTTGAGAAGCCACGCTTGGTCATTTCCGCTTCAATGGCGCGTAGAATTCGCTTTTTGTCCAAATCGGAAACTTGAGCTTTGTCAATTCCCGTTTTATAAAAAGCATACGATTTGTAACTGTTAAAATTGGCCTCTTTGTCGTAATCTGAAAGTACGCGTACGGAAGTGCACGAACTTAAAAATAGCAACACAAGCATTGGTACCGCTAAAATTTTAATCTTTTTCATAACAAATAATTGTATTTGGTGTTAGCACATCTTTTACTTGATAAATTAGTCTCAAAAATCATGCCGAACAACTGTGTTTATTGACGGTTCGTTTTTGGGTCAAAACCATATGGGCAGTGTCTGCAACCACTTTCACAACAATAACCTCTCTTTAAGTGGTACTGCTGGGTAAATACACGATACCCTTCTTTTGATAGGTAAAAATCGCCTTCTTCTGGCGGAATTATTTTCTTCATCAACTCCTTTTCCGTTGCATTTGGTTCGTATAAAATTACTCCATTTTGTTGATAAACAACCAAAACTGATTTTAAAACCGTACATTTTAAAGGTGTTTAGGAGTATTTTAACGAATCATTATAATGAATGGCAACATTGTTGAGTTATCGAATATGACGGTTCAATAACAATTAACTTTGTTAAGTGCCGTTTAAACCTTTGATTATGATCTTAGTCTTTAAACATTTTTTTTATAAGAACTATGTTGGTCTATCACTTTGGCCTTTCATCATTCTTAAGCACGATGAACTCAAAGAAGATATTGTCTTGATCAATCATGAGAAGATTCACTTAAAACAACAACAGGAATTGCTGATTGTTTTTTTCTACTTTTTCTATATCTCTGAATGGCTTCTCCGAACGGCTATTTACTTTGATAGTTACAAGGCTTACCAAAATATTAGTTTTGAACGCGAGGCATACTCTAACGAGAAAAATTTGAATTATACTAGCGAGCGAAAGCCTTTTAGTTTTATTAAATATCTAACGAAATAGCTGTTGTAATTTACTTAGTCTAACTATCCTTCACTTTAATACCACTGTTTTTCGCCCTACTTTTGCATAGTATGCGAGAAACTACCGAAAATCAAGAAATTCATTTACCTGTTCTTGACCAGAAAAAGGTGTCCCTAGTTCTTAAAAGGGAGGACCGCATTCACCCCTTAATTTCCGGTAATAAATACAGAAAACTTAAATACAATTTACAGGAAGCAAAATCTAAGGGATTAGATAGACTTCTCACATTTGGAGGTGCATTTTCTAACCACATTGCTGCCACTGCCTATGCAGGAAAGGTACATGGTCTACAAACTATAGGAATAATACGTGGGGAAGAACTGGCTCTAAAATGGCAAGATAATGCCACTTTAAAATTGGCCCGATCCCACGGCATGCAATTTAAATTTATTTCTAGGGAAGCCTATAGGTATAAAAATAACCCACAATTTATTGCAAATCTACAAGAAGAATTGGGTGCTTTTTATCTTTTGCCAGAAGGCGGGACCAATCCTTTGGCGATTAAAGGCTGTGAAGAAATTCTAATAAATACCGATGCGGAATTTGATGTAATCTGTTGTGCAGCAGGTACAGGAGGTACTATAGCTGGTATTAGTAATTCGGCATATACTTCTCAAAAGGTTTTGGGTTTTCCAGCGCTTAAAGGTGATTTTTTACAAGAAGATATTCGTAAATTCGCACCAAGGGAAAATTGGGAACTTATAACGGACTATCATTTTGGAGGTTACGCAAAGATAAACGAAGATCTGATACACTTTATAAACGATTTCAAGAGCAAAACCCAGATACCATTAGACCCTATTTATACGGGGAAAATGATGTACGGTATTTTAGATTTGATCAAAGAAGGATATTTTCCCCCTAAAACAAAAATTTTAGCAATCCATAGTGGAGGGCTTCAAGGTATTGACGGTATGAACCGTAATTTGGAAAAGAAAAATCTACCATTAATAAGCCTATGATACGTAGAGTTATAGCATTGTCTCTTTTTAGTGTTTTTTTTATTGGGTGTAAAGCAAAACGAACGGTTGCTACCAAGAGTGAACCCCCCAAAAAGAAAACCGAAGTAGTAGTCGTTAAAAAGGAGACTAAAAAAGCAGATGACGGTCTGTACCCTATGCCTGATGATACGGGCGAATTTGTGCATTTTAGTATTGAATCACCTGAAGAATATGTAGAGACATTTTCTGAAATTGCTCAAATGGAAATGAAAGCTTTTGGTATACCTGCAAGTATTACGCTGGCGCAAGGGTTGTTAGAAAGCGGACTGGGAAAAGGAGCTTTGGCCTTGAAAACCAATAACCATTTTGGTATAAAATGCCATACCGGCTGGGAGGGTGATTATGATTTTCATGATGATGACGAAAAAGGGGAATGCTTTAGAAAGTATAATCACCCCATGTATTCGTACCGTGATCACAGTATATTTTTAAAAGGTCGTTCCCGTTATGGCTTTTTGTTCGATTATAGTAATGATGATTACAAGAGATGGGCAAAAGGCTTGAGACAGGCCGGTTATGCTACGGACAAACATTATCCGCAAAAACTTATTTCACTTATTGAACGGTATCAATTGTACAAATATGATACGGAAATAGCCAAACAAGGGTATGGTAAACAAAGAGAAGAGCCTATAATAGCTTCCCGTGGTCAGGGCCAGAGTAAAGTACATGTAGTTCAAAAAGGTGATACATTATATTCAATTTCCAGAGCGTATTCGGTTTCCGTTGATGATTTAAAACGGTGGAACTATATGTACAATAACAATCTGGATATTGGTCAAAAACTTACTGTTAAGACACAAAATTTCAATAAATAGATGTTATATCAAAGAAGTAGCGCCCTATTTGCTGAGGCGCAGAAATATATTCCAGGAGGGGTTAATTCACCAGTACGTGCTTTTAAGGCTGTTGGTGGTGATCCAATTTTCGTAAAAAGAGCTAAAGGTGCTTATTTGTATGATGAAGATGATAATCGGTTAATCGATTATATTGCTTCATGGGGTCCGTTAATCTTGGGCCATGCTCATGAACCCGTACTTAACGCGGTAATTGAGAAGGCAAAACTAGGTACTTCTTTTGGAATGCCTACGGAAATAGAAACGCAGTTGGCGCAATTGGCAGTTTCTATGGTGCCGAATATTGATAAAATTAGATTCGTGAACAGCGGGACGGAGGCTTGTATGAGTGCCGTACGTTTAGCTCGTGGGTATACGGGAAAGGATAAAATCATAAAATTTGCAGGGTGTTACCATGGTCATTCAGATTCGTTTTTGATACAAGCGGGTAGTGGGGCCGTAACTTTTGGCAGTCCTAATAGTCCCGGTGTAACAGAGGGCACTGCAAAAGATACGCTTTTAGCAACCTATAATGATATTGAAAGTGTTCGTGCGTTAGTTGAGGCGAACAAAGGGGAAATAGCGACCGTAATTATTGAGCCTGTTGCAGGTAATATGGGTTGTATTATTCCCTCGGATGAATTTATAAAAGGACTTCGCGAGCTCTGTACCCAAGAAGGTATTTTGCTTTTGCTCGATGAGGTTATGACCGGTTTCCGTTTAGGGAAAGGCGGTGCTCAAGAAGCGCTAGGTATTGATGCGGATATTGTTTGTTTTGGAAAAGTTATAGGTGGAGGTTTGCCTGTTGGTGCTTTTGCCGCAAAAACCGAAATCATGTCTCATTTAGCACCTGAAGGACCAGTTTACCAAGCTGGAACCTTAAGTGGCAATCCTTTAGCAATGGCCGCAGGTTTGGCGATGCTTACGGAATTGAACAATAAACCCGAGGTTTTTGAAAGTCTTGCTAAAAAGACGGCTTATCTTCATGAAGGTTTGGATTCTGTTTTAAAAACTAAAGGAGTTCCCTACCAAATTAACCGATTTGGAAGTATGATATCGGTACACTTTACCGAGGATCCTGTGGTTGATTTTGAGAGTTCTGCCAAAGGAAACAATGATACTTTTAAAAAATATTTTCATGGTATGTTGGAAAATGGTGTTTACCTACCACCAAGCGCCTTTGAAAGTTACTTTTTGAACGATGCCCTTAGCTATGCAGATATAGATGAAACCGTTGCGGCTTTAAAGAAAGTAAATTTATAGAGTGTTGCTACAATGCCAGGTTAATCAGCATCTGGCATTGTAGCAAATTCTTTCTTTTTGTTTTCAAACCAATCCTGCATTCCGTTTGGGGTTTGCATGAGTTTTTGAATCTCGCCCATCGCTTTTAGATGATCGGTATCTTTTTTCTGAAACATTTCCATCCCGTGCTTTTTACTTAGCTCGGCAATTTCTTCAAATGTATCAGCGGAAAATTCCATATCACAGGCACCGCCCAATTGTTTACATGTCATTGTTTTCATAATACTTGGGTTTTTAGAGTTGCTTAAAGTTCGTTATTTTGGATGAGTATTTTATGCAAATCCGGTTGGTTTTTTGCTTCGTGAAAGTAAAGTAATTGCCATTTTTGGGTCATTGTAGCCTGTTTGCTCGTTACCTTGTCCCACGGTGGGTATACCCTAAAACCCCGTTTGCCCTCTTTCTTCTGGGTAGATATAATACCTTTTTTTACCAGTACTTCTTTCGGTATTACAAATTGCCCCAACAAATCACCTTTGCACACATTAATTATAAAATAATCAAAAGCATCTTGCTCTTCAAATGGGGAAATAGGGCCATTTTCAATCCGTTTCCAAAAAGTAACGAACTGCCCAACTTTCTTAGGTGTTATTTTTGCATTTCTGCAGATGATAGTATTTGCGCCCAACTTAAATTTACAGGCGCTATATTCTTTACTCTCTTGTTCTAATTTAAAATTTGAGATGGTTAAGTTAGAGAAGTGGTACACTTTATTGAAAATAAGCTCAAGCTCTTTTGTAGACATCTTATAAAAATAGATAAATCTATAAAAGCAGCAGAGTCGGAAACAAAAAAAAGGGCTACATATTTATGCAGCCCTTAACTATATAACTAAACTTCCCTCTACTTTCTTGCTTTACGTCCTTTTTTTCCTTCTTTAGAATTTCTCTTTCCCTTATTATGGTTCATTTTTTGCCATTTCTCATATTGTTCAGCTGAGAGTATCTCTTTCATTTCTGCTTTGTGGGCAATCATCTTGTCCAATTTTTCATTTTGCATGGCATAACGCTCTTCTGAAGTCGGTTTTTTGCGCTCACCTTCTTCTCTTTGGGCTTTACGTTCTTCAAACTTTGCTTTGCGTTCTTTTGCTTCCTCTAGATTAATGGCCTTTATTTTTTGTTGTTGAGCAGATGATAGGTCCAGAGCCAAAGTCAATTTCTTTGTTTGAAGTGTTGCAATTTGCTCTGCAGTCAAATTTTTCATCCCATCTCTATCATGACCTTTTTCTCTTTGGGCCATTGCGGTTAGCCCTACCATACATACTAATGCTACAATTATTTTTTTCATCTTTTTAATTTTAATGATTATATAGCTTAGAGTGTAAAAGACTAACAAGGTTTAACAGGGTAATTTGATTTATGGAATAATTAACAGGTTAATAGGGTACACTTTAGGGCATAAAAAAAGGGCGAAGAAATATTCTTCACCCTCACATAGTAGGTCGTTCAATGTGTGTTTATTTTAGTCTAATGCCTCTGGACTCATAACTTGTTCAATATCTGCCGAAGCCATTTCTACCGTCTGGGGAGAAGGGTCAGAATTGGTTTGATTGTAATAAATTACTGAAGCAATTACGAATCCGGCTAGGTATAAAGAACTTTTTAGTTTTTGAGACATGGCATGTGTTTTTTGATTCTGATACTAAGTTAGATAAAAGAAGAAAGCAGAAAAGAAGGTTGTTGTAAAGCGGCCTTAGTGTGTGGTCAACTAGCCCAAAGTTGTTGTTTGGAAATTCACTTCAGCGAGGTTCGCTGTATTTTATCGATGCTTTAGAGCTTTAAATAGAAATAATTGGTACCAAGTTTACATTATCCGTTTAGCGTATCTCTTATAGTTAACAGGTGAGATATAAAGACGACAGGCACAATATAGGTGGGTAGAAAAATATAGGGGAATTGCAATACTGCTATATTGGGTTGTTCAAATGCTAGTTGTTGTATAGGTGATGGAGATGAAAATATAGCAATTAAAACAATTATAGATAGAAAAGTAACCCCAAGTATATTCCAAGATAGATGGAAAGCCCCGGATAGATTCTTTTTGGTGTATAACAAGTAAAATAGAATAAGTAGAGCTGAAATACCTATGAGAATATCAAAATTCCATCCTTTGTAGGTCATTAGAATAGGAATTTTATGTCGTAAGAATAATTCAAAAAGTATGAATTCTACGGATATACGTAGCGCATGAACTCCCATTAAAATATTGACGCTAATCTCATTAAAACGTGTTTTTCTATAGATAATTACAGATACAATTGTTGTGGCAAGGATAACGAATAAAAAACGAGGTGGCCGCTGTATTGTATTTTCAAAATACCCGTTGTAAGCTATTAAGGCTATTGTAAATAACCATAAAGAACTAATAATTAACACCCTCTTATCCTTTCCGGTTCCTAGGTAAAATAGAACAAAGGATAAAAGGGTGGTGATAATAAATAGGTATGGTAACATCTATTGTATTTAATTGCCAAACTGTGTTAAGTGATGATCTGTGTGCTTGTAAATATACAGGCCAATCTGTTCCGTGGTCATTTTGCCAAAAAAAGGATGTACAAAATCGTGGTTTGAAAATGAGTCGTATGCTTGTAGCAATTCAATCCATTTCTTACGTTCATTTTCAAAGTTGCCCGTACCAGTAATTTTAAATTCAGGATGGGTAGGTTGATTTTTCTTCATCGGTTGCTCGTCTTTTAAAATTCCGCGTAATGCCATGGCACCAAACAGCTTGCCGATGAACAAACGCTTGTAGCTTTTGTTACCGTGGAACATTTCTTCGCTTAATGTGCAACGTTTAAGCATTTGGTAAGTATTCATTTTGCCCCATTGAGCTTGATTGTGTACTTGCAGGGAATTTATTCTATCAACCAATTCGGCAACTGTGCTGTTATCAAAAATTGTTTTCATCTTTTGCCGGGTTTTAAGTTTCCATTGGTACTATGCCTCGCACTTCTACAGAACCGCCCATGGAAAGAATAG
Source organism: Zobellia amurskyensis (assembly GCF_009725985.1). Classification (GTDB taxonomy): domain Bacteria; phylum Bacteroidota; class Bacteroidia; order Flavobacteriales; family Flavobacteriaceae; genus Zobellia; species Zobellia amurskyensis. The sequence continues at coordinate 7,828 of NZ_RCNR01000009.1, read as the reverse complement.
GGCATCCTTTTGCTATTTGGGTAGCCTCTTTAAATGTGTTGGCTTTAATTACCATGTTGCCACTTAGGGTTTCATTGTTCGCAATAGTAATTCCGGTGCTAACGTTTAGTTTATTGTCGATTAAAGCACCCTCAAGAGCCAAGCGAGTAGTACTTACAAGTTTAGCCTGAGCAGCAATGCCGCCGATAAAGGCACCCCACTTTTGCCGCATTTCGCTTATTTGGTCAGATGTGGGCTGTTGGCCATTAGGTTGCATCCGAAATAGCAACATGAAGTCTTGAAGATTTTCCATTGTTTCAAAGTTTTATGGTTTATATAATTCAATGAGGCTAAGCTACCTGCATTTCAAAAAATAAAACTTGTCATAGGGCAAGAAAACCTATTCGCTGGAAATCTCTTTTCTAATTCGGCTTAAAGAAGTGTCCGTAACACCCAAGTACGTAGCAATATGTTTAAGCGAAATGTTCTGAATAATATGTGGTTTTTCCCTTAAGAGCTTCAGGTACCGCTGCGAAGCTTGATCGGCGATCATAGCTACGCTTTGTTCTTTTAATGAGAAATAACTGTTTACCAAAGTAGTACGCCCTTGTTCCCTAAAACTGCGTATACCATGAAAAAGTTCCTGAAAAGTATCAAAATCTAATTGCCAACATACGCAATCTGTCAAAGCTTGAATGTTCTCTCTAGTAGGGTTTCTAAGGAAAAAAGAAGTCCAATCAATAACAATATCGCCAACGGCATAAAAGTTTGTGGAGATGTCTTTGCCTTCAGTATTCACCACATAAGAACGTGCAAATCCACTTTCAATAAACCAATAATGATTTTCGGTTTTCCCTTCTTCTAAAATAAAGTCGTTTTTTGGGAAAGCAACTTTTTTAAATTTAGGAATAATCACAGCCAGTTCTTCATCGGAAAAATCGGAAGTCTTAAATATGTTATTTAGAAAATGGTCTCTGCTTATCATTTGGGATCTAATATTTGCTCTATACGCTCGTTTACATCCTCTAAGTGATATTTGCTCATGGTATCGGTGGTACGGTTAATAGCGCTTTTGATAATTCGTTGTATACTTCGTAACTCACCACGTGCTACCGAACGAATGTCCGATTGGCTGGTATGCACCACCGTTGATTTTCGATAGCCCCCAAAATCCGGTTGTTTCTTTTGGTCTTTTGCGGTCATTAAATAATTTAAGCGTTCAACGTGTGCTTTTTGTAAGTTCCTTCTATAGGTGTCAATAGCGCTTCCGGTATTGAGTTCTGACCAGATGCCGTTACGCAGTTGGTTCATCATATCGGTTAAACTATAAGCTTCCGCTTTATTGGCAGTTTCATTTTCTACCAAACGTTGTAATTTTCCTAAGCTTAGGATGTTATCTAAAGTTTTGGTCTGCATGGCCCTAATTTCTTCCACAAAACCTGAGTATTGAATCTTGTTAAAGATGTTCTGGTCAATAAGCCATTGCGGTGTTGCAAAAAGTTGGTCTTGCAAAAAGGCCATACAATTTTGCTGGTGTTTCTTGGTAACTGGTATGTAAACGTCACCTTCTTGATCATAGGTTTTTTGATATTCATAAACACCGCCAATATTATTTGAAACATGACCCATATAACGGTTGAACTGTGCAATGACCTGTCCGTATAATTTATCCAGGTCTTCATAGGTTTTTCCGTCTTCCTTTGTCCATGTAATTAGGTTGGGTACTATCCGCTTTAGGTTTTCAATACCGTATAAGCTGGCTTTAATGGCATCATCTCCCAAGTCCTCTGTTTGGGAGCTTGGATCTACTATATCACCTACTTGTTGATGGCCAAAACGGTACAAGGGATCTCCGGCATGCTCTAAAATCCAAGCGTCCAGAATTTTATTTTCTTCTTCTATTGAAACATCAAGAACAGGTTTGTAGCCCCATTTAATGGCATATTTATCGTAAATACCAATATTAGGCATAAGGGCAACGTTTCCATCTTCTGGTTGGGCCACATAGTTAAACCGGGCATAATCCATAATAGATGGAGCCGTACCGTATTTTTTGGTAAATGAGGTCGAGCGAAGAGAATCTACCGGATAGGCAACACTACTGCCCATATTGTGTGGCAAACCTAAGGTATGACCTACCTCATGAGCAGATACAAAACGAATTAACCGTCCCATAACTTCATCTTTGAATTCAGTTCCGCGTGCATCAGGATTAATTGCTGCCGTTTGTACAAAGAACCAGTTCTGCAATAAGGTCATTACGTTATGGTACCAATTAATATCGGATTCCAGTATTTCACCACTTCGTGGGTCGCTCACGTGTGGGCCGTTTGCATTAGGAATGGGAGAGGCTAGGTAACGTACTACGGAATAACGTACATCTTCAGGAGACCAATCTGGGTCCTCCAGAACAGTTGGTGGCTCCTTTGCAATTATGGCATTTTTAAAACCGGCTTCTTCAAAAGCAACCTGCCAATCTTCAATCCCTTGTTTTATATAAGGCAACCATTTTTTTGGTGTAGCCCTGTCTACATAATATACAATCTGTTTTTTTGGCTCTACCAGTTCGCCATTTTTATATTTTTCCAAGTCCTCATCTTTGACTTCCAAACGCCAGCGATCTAGGTATTTTACTGTTTTGCTTTTTTGAACGTCTAAACCATAATCTGTTTGAGAGCTTGTAAACCAACCTACGCGTTCATCAAAATAACGACGCCTCATAGGTTTGGCAGGTAAGAGTATCATAGAGTTGTTTATTTCTATAGAAATAGAACCAAGACTGCCATTACTTGGCGGTTTTTTTGCCAAGTACGTTTTTACATGGCGCGCTTCCACGTTTAAAGGATAACTTTTAATGGACTCAATATAACTTCTTGCTTCGTCCAAACGAGAGACTTTATACTTTTCTCTGTATGAGTCCGGCATGCCCAAGGCTTGCGCATCTTTTTCAAAAAGTTCGTTTACCTGAATTACCGTAGACGGGTTAACGGTATCCTTTTTAATGGCCTTGATATCAAAGGCATAGAGTACAGGTTCAAAATTGGAGTTTACAACAGCTTCATGTACAGGTAAGGAATCTGCGGCAACAACACCATGACTAACAACGCGAAGCAAGACTTTTTTTGGCTTTCTTTCCCAACGAAGTACCTGGGTGTTAATTTTACCACCGCCAAAACCAATGCCTGTTGCCGTCTTTGAAATCCTGCTCACCATCAACATCTCTTTGTTGAAAAGGGAATCCGGTATTTCGTAGAAGTGATTTTCATCAACAATATGTACATCAAAAAGACCTTTGTCGGTTTTTGCGTCTTTCGTTATAACTTTTCCGTAAGGTTTTATTTTATCTTTTTTGTCATCTCCCTTTTTATCCGACTTTTCAATGTCATCTTTTTTCTTTTTGAAAATCTGGGCTTCGGCGGATAAGGGACTGATAACGAGTAATGAGAAAATTAAATGGGGGAAAACTTTTTTGAACATGTAAATTGTAATTAGAAGTTTTAATGTGATGAAATAGAATTGATAAGTGCCAACATGAGATTCTTACTAATATTCGTAAATATAGCACTTTTGATATTTTTTGTTCTTGGCCGGTTTGAAAATGGATGTGGAGTGTGTGTGACTTTTTTGAGGCAATCTTTTTTAAGAATCGATATAAAGCATAAAAACCCCGATAACCTATGTTTACGGTATGTAACGTACTGTTCGTCAGGAGAAAAACGAAAATTTATCGCCATAAAAATAAGCTTTAAAAGGTGTGTGTAATATAAATTTAGAGTCCTTAAAATGCGAACTTCGTAGTGTTTGAACTTTCTTATTGCGAATTTGGTTATTTCTTCTTTTTTAGGAAAGCTCCCACAAAATATAACGAACAATAAAGAGATGTTTCTGCGTTATATAGACTCATAAACAAACCTACAACGTTATGAACAATAAGAGTTTAAAAATAAGTATGCTATTGGGTCTTATATTTGCAAACGGAGTTTTTGCAGCAGATCCGTTAACCGAAAAGGATGAAACAGTTATCCATTCTATTAATTATATTGATGAGGATACCGATTTTGATCTAGGCTTTGATACGGCAGACTATTTGCCAGAAGATTTTGATGCCAATGATATTTATGTTGACTTGGGTTCAATTTCTTTTATTGAGTCTGATTCTGAAGTTATTGTAAATACTAAAAAATACCTTCCAAAAAGCTTCAATGCTTATGCATATCCTAAAAATGTAGAGGGTTTCAATTATATTGATGAAAACGATGAAATTTCTTTCGATTTTGATACAAAAAAACATCTACCTAGCGGGTTTAACCCGTATATAAGGAACAATTAACCATTGTAAATTATTTGAATTAGCTAGCTAAACCCCTGTTGAATACAGGGGTTTCGTTTTTTCTGAAATAATTGGTTTTTATAATCAATTTTTGGATTGGGTAAAATAGCCTTTCCCGGTATAAACTAATGACCGCCATAGTAGTAACCGTACATCTGATACAGAAAAAGTCCGATTCCAGCAATAATCAAATATAAATTGGTTGCTTTGTAAAAAGAGTCAAAGCTCTTTTTGTTCTTCCATTGGCTTATTATAAAAACTATAGGAATCAATGCGCAAATTTGACCCAATTCTACCCCTACATTAAAACTGAAAATCTTTGCTAGAAATTGAGAACTTCCTACATCAAAAGATTGTAATCGCGTAGACAGACCAAAACCGTGAATAAGCCCGAAAATAAAGACCATTAATAAAAGGTTTGGTGATTTGAATTTCAAATATTTTTCAAACCCACCTAAATTTTCAAACCCTTTGTACAAAACACTTAAGGCAATAACGGCATCTATTAGATGCTCATCGGCTTTTATACCCAAATAGGTTGCCCCGATCAAGGTAATACTATGCCCTATGGTGAAAACCGTAATAAAGCGCACTATATCCTTAAATCCGCTTAAATAAAAAATGACACCTACTAAAAACAAGAGGTGGTCATACCCGGTAACCATGTGTTTTGCGCCTACGTAAATGTACGAGAGCAAACCACCATTATTTAGTATTTCTTGGTCTGCTGAACTTACTCCATGCGCAGCCAGCAAAAATGGAGTAAACAGAAATAATAATGTTACAGGAAGTTTTTTAAAGGAAGGTTTCATTTATTTTTTTCTATTAAACCAAAAGAATAATATGGCTATTAAAAATAAGCTGCCTACCCAATAGACGTAAGCAGGTATTCCTTCCTCTGCTGGAGCATGGGTATGGGTATCCGTACCGTGTGCATGGGTAATCTCAAACGTTAAGGTAGACCAATTAGACTCATGCGTAATTTCTTCCCCTTCTATGTTTTGCAAGTGTATGGTCTGTAAATACCAAATGCCATCTGCCGTAAGCTTGGCGGTTGCCATTCCTTGTGAATCCGTTCTTAGCTGTTGCCCGGAGGTATGAGTATGGCCACCCGCTTCGGAATCATGACTGTGGGCGTCTGCCGAATTAGTGTCATGGCTATATGCTTCTTCTGTTGCCTTATGACTCTGTCCTTCTTCTTTGCCATGGTCGTGACTATGCTTTTCTTCTTTACTGTGATCATGACTATGTTTTTCTGCATTTTTTTCATGACTGTGGGCTTCTTCCGGCTTACTGGCGTGGCTATGCTCATTTTCGGCTGTTCCGTGGCTGTGTTCTTCCGAACTGCCTTTGTAATTGGCGTACACCAATTGGTTTGCTAAAGGTTTACCCTTGAACAACAGTTTAAATTTTAACTCGTCTCCAGTATTTAATTCGTACGGATTATCAAGCGGTATAAATTCAATGGGGTATCCTAGTTCTTTCTGCCAATCATCCGTTCGTTTATCCCCAACTTGAAAAATAGTTTTTACATGTTTGGAATACCGCTCATTGGCATCGCCTTCTAAAGCATCATTGTCTCGTCTCCATGCCAACATATCCTGTATGCCCTCATGTTCCAAATAGGTGTTGAACGCCTCTGCATCCATTTCAATAGATCTAGGGGCCGTAGAAACTCCAACTACATAAGTTCCAGGTTCACCGGTTCTAAAATTTAAAAAAGTAATGCTATCCTTTTCGCTCCACTGAGATTCATCAACTTTAATCCGCTGACCGTTGTTTAGCAGGCTAACATCTAGCATGCGGTCTCTGTCTATTACATTTTCACTCTTGTCAAATGTGCCGTTAAACAATTGAATGGTGGCAGATTTGTTAGGTTTTAGAAAATAAGAATCTAATTTCAGGTACATGATATGACTGCTGAACAGTACAAGAGCTAGTAGTGGGAGAACTATTTTTTTCATCAAGAGCGATTAAATTAGTGGATAAGCGGCAACGCTATTTTTTCGTTGAGCCGAATTTGATAAAAATAAGAAAATAGGGGAACAAGCAAACCGAACTTATCATAAAATCCGATTTTTATGATTGGAGCACCATTGTTTTACGGTGATGTTGATACAGGGCTATTAATTTCGGGCGATTTTAAAATAATAGGGGCACTACAAATTGAAACATAAGTACTAATAGTGCTACAGCTATTAAATTAAGTATAATCCCCACGCGTGCCATTTCATTCACTTTTACATAGCCACTGGCAAATACAATAGCATTGGGCGGTGTAGCCATGGGAAGCATAAAGGCGCAGCTACTGGCTATGGTAACGGGAATCAATAAATAAAGAATAGGAATATCCAACCCAATGGCAATGCCGGCAACTACCGGAGCCAGTACGGCAATCAGAGCCACGTTGCTCATGAGCTCGGTCATAAAGAGCATAAGGGTAATAAGGAGAATTGCCGTAAACAGAATACTAACATTGCTGTCACCAATTGCGGCAGAAACCATGTCTACAATACCACTTACGGACATGCCTTTGGCCAAAGCCAATCCTCCGCCAAAGAGGATTAAAATACCCCAAGCTAATTTTTGGGTGTCTTTCCACTCAATGATAAAATCGGCCTTTTTCATGTTATAGGGTATGGCGAACATAGCAATGGCGGCCATAATACTGATCATGGTGTCGTTTAATTTAAGGGCTGGGAAAATACCGTTTATGACCGTTCTAAAAATCCATAGAAAAACGGTAACGCCAAAAATAGCGAGTACCATTTTTTCCTTTCCACTCATGGGGCCTAATTTTTTAAGTTCGTCGTTTATAACGTCTTTTGAAGCCGAAAACACCAAATCGCGATTGGGATACATCCACTTAACCAATACCAGATAACTAATCCATATCATCAAGGCAGAGAAAGGAACACCTAAAACCATCCACTTTAAAAAGGAGATTTCAATATTGTATTCATTTTCCAAAAGACCGATCATCACAGAATTAGGTGGAGTGCCAATAACCGTGGCCACGCCTCCTGCATTGGCCGAAAAAGCAATGCCTAGCATAACGGAAAGTGCAAAATTCTTATCACTTTTAGTAAACCCATCTGCGTCATTTACTAAAAGATTAATAACGGACATAGCAATAGGAAGCATTACAACGGTCGTGGCGGTGTTACTGATCCACATACTCAATGATGCCGTAGCGATCATGAAGCCTAGAACCACCTTATTGGGCGTTGTACCTGTGATTTTAATAATATTCAGGGCAATGCGTTTGTGGAGGTTCACTTTCTCAAGAGCTAAAGCCAGAACAAAACCGCCGAAGAATAAAAAGATTATTGGGCTTCCGTAATTTGCACCCACTTCACCAATATCCATTATTTTAAGAAAAGGGAAAAGAAGTAGTGGGAGTAGTGCGGTTACCGAAATTGAAACCGCCTCGGTAATCCACCAGATTACCATCCAAACGGCAACGGCAATTACGGCATCTCCTTTTTCGGAGACCAGGTCAAACGGTAAAAAACGAAT
>NZ_RCNR01000008.1 GCF_009725985.1 Zobellia amurskyensis | reverse complement strand
CATAAGCCTGTTCACCTTCTTCTTTCCAGAACTCGTCATAAAACTTCCATTTAGAAAAGTCATCTCTACACATTCTATTTAATTTTCCTTTAAGCGGCTGGTTGGATTTCTCTTTTTTACATTTCTTTTTATTGCTGCTTCCTCCATTCCCAAAACCGCCAAATATTATTTTTGCTAAAACAAGAAGCCCCCCCGCCTGCCAATAGGTAAGGGTGGTCAATCCAAAAATTTCGGGCATTAACCAATTCCATAGATACATAAATACATAAGCGAATAATAATAAAAAGACTACTCCCGCTATGATGTAGAACAAAACCTTAACAAATTTTGTCACGAATTTTTTGGCCTTGCTTTTTACTTGGTGTTCTATATATTCTTCCATATTTCTTTTTTTTAATTTATATTCTGTTTCTTAATTTCTAGTTGCTGTAAAAGTATGGCTAGTGCTCTGTGTCTGCGAGACATTAAAGTCCCCGCTGGCACATCAGTTTCCTCGGATAGCTCATGGTACGTGTAACCCTCAAAATCTATGGCTACAATTATATTTCTATAGTGTGGTTTTAGTTGGGCAATTGCTTTTTTAAGCTCTGTTTTCATTTCCTCGGAATATGAATTATCCGATTTGCCATAAACCAGCTCGGTAAATTCCGCCAACTTATTTTCCATTTCGGTCTCAAGATTAACCGCTGGTTTTTGAGTACGCATTAAGTCCACAATTTTATTCCGTAAGGAGTGATAGACAAACCCTGCAATATTATTAATGGGCAACGCGCTATCTGATCGGGAAAATAACTTTAACGCAACATCCTGTACAATATCATCCGCGTCTCTATCGGCTGCATCGTCTATTCTAGATTTAGCATAAGCCTTTAGCGAACGATACTCTTCGTCAAAAAAGGTTTTCAGGTTGTTATAATTTTCGGTATCCGAAGTCATTAAAAAGCTTTTTGCAGCGATTCTTCAATACTAAAGACGATGGTTTTCAAATCTATTGCATTTTTTTTAGGTTATTTTTTTACAAAACCTTCTAAAGCGGCATTCTTTATATAAATGGTCTTATTTTTGAAAAAATTTTCTTGAATGCATTCCATAGAATTTTACCGTTCAGAGTTTATTTCATTTTTAGAACAGAAGTCGATCAAAAAAGAGCCTAAGAATCTTTATGATCCGATTACTTACATATTAGGGTTGGGGGGTAAGCGTTTGCGACCAGTACTTACATTGTTGTCTGCCGAAATATTTGAAACCGATTATAAAAAGGCTTTAGATGCTGCCTTGGCCATAGAAACTTTTCATAATTTCTCTTTGGTTCATGATGATATTATGGATGATGCTCCTTTGCGAAGAGGGGAAGTAACAGTGCATGAGAAGTGGGATGTAAATACGGGAATTCTATCAGGAGATGCCATGCTCATTACCGCATATCAGTTATTTGAGAACTATGACGGGAATACCTTTAAATACTTGGCAAAGCTTTTTAGCAAGACAGCTTTGGAGGTGTGCGAAGGCCAGCAATATGATATAGATTTTGAGGAAAGGGATGATGTTACTTTACCTGAGTACCTTAAAATGATAGAGTATAAAACTGCCGTACTCGTTGCAGCTGCATTGCAAATGGGCGCAATAATAGCTGATGCCTCTGAAAAAGAACAAACAGACATATATAATTTTGGTCTGAATTTGGGTATAGCCTTTCAGTTGCAAGATGATTATTTAGATGCTTTTGGAGACCCCAAAACCTTTGGAAAACAAGTAGGAGGGGACATTATAGAGAACAAGAAAACCTATTTGTATCTAAATGCACTAGAACTGGGATCAATAGTTCAGAAAAAGGAGCTGCTAGATATGTATTCTATTCAACCAAAAGACCCTTCTGCTAAAGTTGAAACTATAAAAGAAATTTTCGTCAAAAGTGGATCTGCAGAATACACCCAGAAAGCTATTGAGGACTATACGCAGCGTGCTTTTAGACTTCTGGAGACCCTAAATATCTCACCCGATAAAAAAAAGGTTTTACAAGAGTTTGGCGAAGGTCTTATGCGTAGGAGGGTTTAGGTTAATCTCCCCAACAAAGCCTTTATAAAAGGTATTTTTGGACAGGAAGATATAAACTTGAGGTCTTCTAAGAGGGTAGTGTCCTCGTCTAGAAATTTGAATATTAATTGTGGGGTGCTTTTTTTGAAAAGCGACTCAAATATTTTGTGGCCCTGGTCATTGTGTTTGGCCAATACGTCTAGGAATAGCAAATCGTAAAACCAAAATCTGTTCTTAAAACTTAGTGTATTTAGAGGTTTTCCAGTTTTAATAAAATCTACTAGTACAGGAATTTTCTTTGCCGTACTCATAAACGTATACCCCGTGCTTGGTTTGGCCCATCCGCCCGCTGTACCTATATAGCGTATGTTCTTGGTATGGTGTTCGCTAAAGTCATAAGAGGTCATGGGTATACTGCCCTGTTCGGTTTCTGTTATTTTATAAGTGTCACATTTTAGATCGTTTTCTAAATAGTGAATTATAGCTTCTTCATATGCTTCCTTTGGTAAACGGTTTTTAGAGAATAAGGTGTATTCTACTAAAGCTTCGTTCTTGGAAAATGGAAGGATGTACATAAAACGGGTATTCCCTTTCTGCGGAATGGAAAAATCCATATAAGTAGCTTGGTCAAGATTGAAAATGGACTTTTCGGTTTTCACCGTCCACCCTACAAAATGCTGTTGCAGCACGGGATATTTCTTTTGATGGGTGGCCATTTTATAATCAAAACTACTGCTAAAGACCTTTGAGGCCGAATAGGAGGAACGATTAGTTGTGACGTTTACTTTTGAACCCATGTCTGCTATCTGGGCAACCTCTTCTTGCTGAAAAGTAATATTGGACTTGCCTTTCAATTCATCAAAATAAGCTTTGTAAAAATCAGCTCCCCGAACCATTTTGTATTGGTATGGGGAAATGGAATAATCTTTTGAGAATTCTTCGCCTCCAAAATAAATATGATTCCATTTTTTGAAAACGATAGACTCAAACCTTCCCTCACCTTGTTCCCAGAAGCACCAAGTTCTGTCATTGGACCTTTTGGTATCCCTATCCAACAGTAAAATAGACGTATTGGTAAAGAAATCATCTTTGATAAAGGCGCTGGCAAGCATTAGACCTGCTGCTCCGGCGCCTATAATGATGTAATCAAAATGTGTTGCTTTTTCCAAGTCTATTCTAGAAACGTTACTTTTTCAAAAATAGCGATTCTATTTGAGCGCATTTCATATTTATTTGATACGATAACGAAGCCCAAAGAAACCACGAATACCTTGATTGGGCCCGTACACGTATGATGGATCAAAGGTTAATGCATTCGGGTTATTTGGTGTGGCTACTACGCTTCCGTTAGCGTCAAAAGTTACGTTTTTGTCAAAAGGGTCGTTGGCACGGGCAATGATAAAAGGATTACCGCGGTTTGGAGTCCAATCCAATAAGTTCTTAACCCCTCCATAAAATTCAAAATTTTCAAGTCCTTTCCATGTAAACTGAATGTTCTGAATACTCCAAGTAGGTGAAAAATCGTTTCTAGGGTCGTTTTCGCCCAGAGTTGGCAAACGCATGGGGCCATAAATGTTTCCTGTGTAATCTATTGATAGGTCGATTTTTTTGATTTCGTAGGATGCGTTCCAAGTACCGGTGAAGCTTTCGGTCAATATTTGACGCTCTGTAACCCCATTTTCTGTTTGACTCACATCTTGAAAAGTAGCTCCTATTAAAAATTTAAATCCGCTGGGAAAAGAAAAATCGACGTTGGCGCTAACCCCTTTTGAAACAGATTTGCCGTTGAGATTGTCATAAACAATCTTATTAGGGTCCGTATCGTAATCGGGTAAGATGGCATTGCTGAAATTGGTGTAAAAAAGTGAAGCGTCTACACTTACAAAAGTGCCATTATCGGCATATATTTTTTTAAGGTAATTTAGATTAACGTTGAATGATTGCTCGGGCTTGAGTTCTTCGGTTACGACAACATCACGGGCTCCTGTTAGTGCGGCATGTTCTTCTGTAAATAGATTTACGACCCTAAAACCTGTACCTGCGTTAAGACGTATAATGTCATTATCCGTCATTTTATATCTATAGGCCATTCTTGGGGTGTAAATACTTCCATGTCTCTTGTCATAATCATAACGCACGCCAAGCAATAAAGAGTGTTTGGTGGCCAAGGAAATCTCATCTTGAACGAATAAGCTTGGTATAACTACTTCGTCTGCGGAAGTGGTTGCTGTAGTGTTATCATCATAGTAATTGTAACGTATGGCAGAACCAACTAGAAAGTCATGATTCTCTAGTTCTTTATCCCATGTAAACTGTCCAAAACCTATACGCTGATCGGCAATATAGGGCACATTTCCGTATACGGAGTTCTGGCTATGGTCATTATACGAGAACGAAAACAATACTTTTTCTTCAATAGGAAGTTGATATTTACCTAAAACTTCCCATCTGCGGGTGTATATACTTTCCCCGTATACTTCGTCACCACCCCTGAATTCTGGTGTCCATTGCATTTCACCACCCCAACGATCTTCGTAGAAAAATCGCCCGGCCAGTGAGAGTATGCGATTGTTCTCACGTTGAAAATTCCATTTTTGAAATACCGAAATACGATCTTGCAAAGTTAAGTCGGTAAAGTTGTCGCCGTTATTGTCAATAGGGTTGTCGTAATTAAAGTAGTTTATGCCTAAGAGCATATCCGTCTTATTTCCTATATTAATCTTTGCGCCAACATCAATATTATATTCCCCCCAGCCAGTTACAAACGCGTCCGCAAAGAAATTAGGGGCGTCTAAAGCATTCTTAGTAATAATATTGATTAAGCCGCCTACTGCTTCACTACCATAGAGGGTAGAAGCAGGACCTTTTATAATTTCAATCTGTTCAATAAGGGAATTGGGTATTCCAGAAAGACCGTAAACTGTACCTAGTCCGCTAACAATAGGCATTCCGTCTATCAAAACTAGGGTATAGGGGCCTTCAAGTCCATTTATATGAATATCACCTGTATTACAAACGTTACAATTAATTTGTGGCCGTACACCGTTAACGTTTTGCAATGCTTCAAAAATACTGGCAGTAGGATTTTTTTTAAGAAAAGTAGGACTATAAACTTCAACAGGAACAGGGCTTTCTGAGCGGTTGACCGCTTTTAAAGTTCCCGTAACTACCATTTCTTCTAGTTGCTCAGAAGCGGGAAGTATCTTTATGTCAAGCGATTTATTTTCATTTTCTCCTAAAGTAAGCTTAGTGGAAAAGTCTTGGTAACCAAGTACTGAAACCTGTAATCTATAAGTGCCCGAAGGAATATTATTTAAAATATAAGAGCCATCTTCTAATGCCGAAGTTCCAATTTTTGTGCCCTTAAGATAAATATTCGCGAACGGAACATTCGCTTCATTATCTGAAATTATGCCACTTATACTATTGTTTTGAGCGCTTGTTATGCCGGAGAATAGGATGGATAAGGTTAAATATAGGCTCGACTGTAAATTTATTTTCATTAGTTTAAATTAAAATTTAGACAAAACTAAATATTTGTTTTTAGATATAAAAATGTATTTTTGCATGATTGAAATTTTATGACACTTTCAGAAGAAGATTATATAAAGGCCATTTACCACCTAGGAAAGGGTGAGAATAACATTGTTTCAACCAATGAGGTGGCAGAACAAATGAAGACCAAACCCTCATCCGTAACGGATATGGTGAAAAAACTTTCAGATAAAGGAGTGGCTAACTATAGGAAGTATAAAGGGGTTTGCCTTACGGAATATGGTCAAAAAGTGGCTTTGACACTTGTTAGGAAACATCGCCTGTGGGAGGTTTTTTTAGTGGAGAAGTTAAACTTTGCTTGGGATGAGGTTCATGAAGTGGCAGAGCAGCTAGAACATATTAAAAGCGAAAAACTAACTGACAGCCTAGATGAACTTCTTGGTTTTCCTCAGGTTGATCCTCATGGAGACCCTATTCCATCTAAAAATGGCGAGTTCAAGAAGGCGGTTAAAAAGCTTTTGAACGAAGTGCCTGTAGGAACAAGTGGTACTTGTGTTGGTGTAAAAGATTCGTCGGCACCTTTTCTTAAGTTTCTCGATAAAAATAGAATTGCTTTAGGAGACACCATCTTAGTTTTGGAAAAAGAAGAATTTGATGGGTCGCTGCATATACAGGTTAAGGAAAAGGATATTCGTATATCTGACCAGATTGCAGCAAATCTTTATCTTAAAATAACAGAATAATATGCAAGAAGTAATTGCTTACTTTGAATCGATCGATCCCGTTTTAGCGGCTTTTTATGCTACGCTTTTTACTTGGGGTTTAACAGCAGCAGGTGCAGCGTTGGTTTTTTTATTTAAAGGTATGAACCGTGCACTTTTGGATGGGATGCTTGGTTTTACCGGTGGCGTAATGGTAGCTGCTAGTTTTTGGAGCCTTCTTGCTCCAGGTATAGAAATGAGTCCTGGTGATGGTTTTGTAAAAGTGATACCCGCTGCTGTTGGGTTCCTATTAGGTTCTCTTTTCATTTTTGGATTGGATAAAATACTTCCGCACCTCCATATTAATTTTAAGGAAAGCGAAAAAGAAGGGATTAAAACCCCTTGGCACCGTACCACATTATTAACCTTGGCGATTACACTTCATAATATTCCGGAGGGCTTAGCTGTAGGGGTGCTTTTTGGCGGAGTTGCCGCAGGTTTTGAAGGCGCAAGTATTGGTGGTGCAGTAGCATTGGCCTTAGGTATTGGTTTACAGAATTTTCCTGAAGGTTTTGCAGTGGCCATGCCATTAAGAAGACAAGGTTTAAGTAGAACAAAAAGCTTTATGTATGGACAGGCATCTGCATTAGTGGAACCAATTGCGGCAGTTTTAGGAGCTTGGGCAGTAATGACTTTTCAACCTATTTTACCTTATGCCTTATCTTTTGCTGCTGGAGCAATGATTTTTGTTGTGGTTGAGGAAGTAATACCGGAAACACAACAAGATAAATACACAGACATTGCTACTATGGGCTTTATAGGCGGTTTTATTGTTATGATGACGTTAGATGTAGGTTTAGGATAGAGAGCTATAACGTTAGTTTTGATAAAGTTTTAGGGGTTTAATCTACATACATTGATTGCTATGTAGGTTAATTATGTTAAATGTAGGAATAGTTTTACGTTTATTTTTTAACTTTAATCATCTATAAGATTAGGGTAAGTATTCCGTTTAATATTAGGACCGTTATTCTATTCCATATTCTTGGTCCGTAAAAACTTGTAATTATGATAGCCCCCAAAAATCATGACAGGGAAGCAGAACGACTAGAACTTCTTGAATCGTATGCTATTCTTGATACACAATTGGAGGAAGATTATGACAATTTAGTCTTACTCGCTTCTGAAATATGTGGTACACCTATTTCTATAATAACCCTTTTGGATAAGGATAGGCAATGGTTTAAAGCTCATCATGGCTTAGATGTAAGTGAAACGGAAAGAAAGTATTCTTTTTGCGGTCATACAATTCACGAACCTAGTAATGTATTTGTAATTGAAGATGCTAGGGTTGATGAACGTTTTCATGACAACCCTATTGTGGTAGGTGATCCCAATGTTGTTTTCTATGCCGGTGTAACTCTTAGTGGAGCTAGTGGTTTGCCATTAGGAACACTTTGTGTTATTGATCATGAGCCAAAAAAACTTACAAAAAGTCAGCTTAGTGCATTAAGTATACTTTCTGATCAGGTAATGAATCTATTGAATCTTCGTAAGAAGAAAATGGAGTTGGAGAAAGCAAATGTAGAGCTTGAACTCGCTAATCACGAACTTGATAATTTTGCAGCGGTTGCGGCCCATGATTTAAAATCTCCCTTAAATAACATAATTACCCTGTCCAATTGTTTGGAAGATTTTTATGCTCCCAAAATGGACGATGAGGGGAAGCAAATTATAGGTTTTATAAAAAGCTCATCGGAAACGTTGAAAAAGCTTATTACCGGTTTGCTGAGTTATAGCAAATCTGGTCAATATAGTATAGAAGATAAGACCAACATACTTTTGACTGATCTACAGAAAACAATTAACGATTTGTTCGGAGTTCAAAAGGAGTGTTCTATTAAAGTGAAGAGTGAGCTGGACGCGATTTACGCCAACAAGGTAGCCGTTGAACAGATTTTGATAAATCTTATAGCCAATGCCGTTAAGTACAATGATAAGTCTAAGATTGAAATAGAGTTGGAAATAAAGGAGCAGAGTGGTTTTTACGAATTTTTGGTAAAAGACAATGGTCCCGGTATTCATAAGGATAATCAGAAAAAAATCTTCAAGATATTTGAAGTGGTTTCCGAAAAAGATAGATACGGCGAAAAAGGAACAGGCATTGGTCTGGCTACCGTAAAAAAGGTAGTTGAAGGGTTAGGAGGCAAAATAAGCGTTACCTCGCAAATTGGTGAAGGAGCTACATTTACCTTCACCATCAAGAGTCCTATTGTACTAGAATCCTCTATGGTCTAATTCTGATTTTTCTCAAAATTCAGTAATTAATCCAATAGATTATCTATTGATTTCCTCAATTAGATTGGCTACTAATGCTGTCCATCCAGTTTGGTGAGAAGCCCCTACGCCACGGCCATTATTACCATCAAAATATTCATAGAACAAAATTAGTTCTTTAAAGTACTCATCGGTATATTTTTCTTTCTCCAATTTATTCACAGGTCGGTTACCATTTTCATCTTTTTTGAAAATACCAATCAGTCTTTTACTTATTTCAAAACCTATTTCTTTTAGGTTCAGGTGATTATTGCTCCCGGTAGGATATTCAAATTTTAAATCGTCTTCAAAATAATTATGATATTCTTTAAAAGAACTTATGAAAAGATAGTTCATTGGCATCCAAATAGGTCCGCGCCAGTTGGAGTTTCCTCCAAATAAATCTGTTGACGACTCTGCTGGTTCATAATTAATGCCGTAGGTAGAACCGTTTATATCTATTTCATATTTGGTTTCATGAATTTTAGATAAGGATCGTATACCATAATCACTTAAAAATTCGGACTCATCCAATATGCTGTGTATTAATATATTAAGTCTTTCTCTGGGGACTAAAGAGAGTAGTACGTCTTTGTCTGGATTAAACTCTTCTACAACTTGGTATTTTTGAGTTTCCATGCGGTAGGTTCGGTACCAGTCCATACTCGCTTTAAATCTTGGTAACTTTTCTAAGCATTCTTTTCTAATGTTCAAAACTGCCGCCATTGATAAAAGGCCGGATATAGACCGTACTTTAATCGGGATTTTTTTGCCGTCAGGTAAAATTAGGGTGTCATAGAAAAAGCCTTCTTTTTCATCCCAAGAACTCATAGAACCCTCGGTAATCTTATTCAGGGCTTCGGCTATGAATACAAAGTGCCCAAAGTATTTAAGCGCCATATCCTCAAATGTGTCATCATGTAAGGATATCTCAAGGGCAATTTCTAACATGTTCAAACAGTAAAGTGCCATCCAAGAAGTACCATCTACTTGCTCTAGAATACCTCCGCCCGGTATACCGTTACTTCGGTCAAAAACCCCAATATTATCCAGCCCTAGAAAACCTCCTTCAAAAACATTATTGTTCAAGCTATCTTCCCTATTTACCCACCATGTAAAGTTCAGGGCCAGTTTATTGAACATTCGCTTTAAGAAGCTTATGTCTCCCTTACCAGTTTTTCGTTGCTCCATTTGATAAATCTGAATGGCCGCCCACGCTTGAACAGGTGGGTTTACGTCGCTAAAATTCCATTCATAGGCCGGTATTTGACCATTTGCTGCCATGTACCATTCTTTGGTAAAGAGCAAAAGTTGTTTTTTGGCAAACTCGTGGTCTATCATGGAGAAGGTGACACAATGGAAAGCTGAATCCCATGCTGCGAACCAAGGGTATTCCCAAGCATCTGGCATGGAGAGGATATCATGGTTTCTAAACGTCTGCCATGTACTATTACGACCGTGTTTTCTTTCTTGGGGAGGTGTAGTGCCTGGGTCGCCATTCAGCCATTGTTCTACTTCGTAATTATAATATTGTTTAGTCCATAGCAAGCCCGCAAAAGCTTGTTTTTGAATTTCACGTTCCTCCTCGGAAGATTTATCAGTTACGGACTTTAAGAATTCGTTGGATTCTTTTATTCTTTCTTCAAAAACGGACTCAAAAGTATCATCAATAGGAGAATCGATATCTTGTGTAGATAGTCTTAATCTAATGGTTTTGGTTTCCCCTGGCGCTATATTCAATTCGTACATTGGTGCACATTTGGTGCCTTGAGTATTTTTTTCAGCTAAAGCGAAATCATTTTCTATAACTGCATCATGGAACAAATCTTTTTTAAACGGATGCTCATTAGAGCCGTTAAAGACCCGTTCCATATTTGTTTCATTCTCCGTAAAAAGTACTCTAGAAGGGGCATCAAAATATAAGTTGTACTTCCCAACATAGCTATGGTCTACACTAACATGCGGTGCTTTTGTACTCCCTTTTTTCTTAATGACCGGTTTTTCTTCCATACCAGTGAAACTCCAGAAATTCCGAATCCAAATAGTAGGTAAAACAACGACCATAGCTTCTTTTGGACCACGATTACTAACGGAAATCTTTACTAAAATATCCTCTCCTTCGGCTTTGGCATATTCAGTATGTACATCAAAATATTCATTGTTGTCAAAAATACCGGTATCTAAAAGTTCAAACTCAGTTTCGTGCTTATTTCTATTTCGGTTTTCCTCTACCAATTGATTGTAGGGAAACTCATTCTGAGGGTATTTATAGAGGTGTTTCATGTACGAATGAGACGGAGTGTTCTCTAAGTAATAATAGAGTTCTTTAACGTCCTCACCATGATTTCCCTGTGGACCTGTAAGTCCAAAGAGGCGTTCCTTTAAAATAGGATCTTTACCGTTCCAAAGTGCCACCGAAAAACAGATGTTGCAATAGCGATCGGAAATACCTGCAATACCATCTTCTCCCCAACGGTAAGTTCTACTTCTGGCATGGTCATGCGGTAAATAGTTCCAAGCGTCTCCGTTAGCGCTATAATCTTCCCGTACCGTTCCCCATTGACGTTCACTAAGGTATGGCCCCCATTTAAGCCAATCTTTTTTCTTGCTATAATGGTCTTCCAATCTTTGGTTTTCTTTGGTATTCTGGGTCATAAATGAAAAATATGAAACGTGTTAATAGTTTGAGACAGCTATTCTATAAAACTGCTTTTAAAACAATACCTAAATTAGGTATATAAAGAGGTCTTAGCAAGTGATAAATGATGCAGAGAATAAAATTTTAAGCGCTATCGGAAATTTTCGCCACTTTTGTGCGTTCATAGAGTAATTGGTACCAGTGTAGAACGCTTGCCGATCTTCAAAATGAAAAATTACTATTGATATGCAGAAAAAAGGACATGTATTCTGGAATATTTTGGGCGTACTAACGGTAATTGTTTGTCTGTTTGCCTTTGTTCTTCATTTTAAAAATTGGACCAAAACAGATGCTTCCGGTTTAAGGGTCGTGTCAGGGTTTTATTGGCAAGAAGTTCCTTTTTCCGCGTTGGATAGTGTAGACCTTGTTCCTAAAATTCCACCAATGGAGCGGCTTAACGGTTTTTCGGCCTTAGAAAAAGAAAAGGGTGTGTTTAGGGAGTTCAAAGATTCTCTTCTTGATAAGAAAGTTTATGTCTATGTTGATAACCTAGAGAATCAAAAAATTAAAATCGTTCATCACGATTCTTTAAAACTCTTCATTAACCTTAAAGACTCTGTGGAAACACAGCAGTTATTTGACTTGCTCTCCAGCAAGTTAATCGTAGAACCCAACTAATTAAAGGGTTTCGTATTAACTTCAGTTTAAATTATTTGTATCCTTTTGTTATTCAGGGTTATGTGTTGTATTTTGTTGTGATAATCAATAAAACTATCAATCATGGAAACAAACGAAATTGCGTCAAAATTGGTGGCTTGGTGTAATGCAGGCGATTTTGAAAAACCTTATCAAGAGCTGTACAGTGATAAAATTGTAAGTATTGAAAATGATGGAAAGGCCGAAGGTGCTTATGTTGAAGGCTTTGAAGGCATAAAGAAAAAAGGGGAATGGTGGCAAGAAAATTTTGAGGTTCACAGCAGTAAAGCGTCAGACCCTGTAGTAGCCGACAATTGGTTTTCGGTAAAATTTACAATGGATACAACCCATAAACCATCAGGACAGCGTTCAACCATGTCCGAAATAGCCGTGTACGAAGTGCAAGATGGTAAAATTGTAAAAGAGCAGTTCTTTTACGATGACAAAGGATAACCTTAATTAAAATTAATAAAATAATGAGCCGTTCAACTGTTGGACGGCTCTTTGTTTTTAGGAGGGCCAAGACCTATCTTTGCTTTAAAACATATTCATGGTTCTATTGGCTCAGATTGTTGGCGCGTTGTATGGTCTTTTAGCAGTAATATTTGGAGCTTTTGGTGCTCACGCTTTAAAGAAATTGCTTTCTGAAGATCAGCTCAAAAGTTTTGAGACTGGAGTTAAATACCAAATGTACCACGCTATTGTATTGCTTTTGATTGGTTTCAATTTTAATATGGATGTTGCTTTTCAACAGTACATGGTCTATTGCTTTGCTATTGGCACCTTCTTGTTCTCTTTCAGTATTTATGCTTTGGTCATTAGCTCTGCAAAAGGAAGGAAAATGCGATTTTTGGGACCTATAACACCATTAGGCGGGTTATTGCTGGTAAGCGGTTGGGCACTATTGTTATATAGCTTTATAAGAAACCTTGTTTAATTCTCTGGTTGCACTTCTGATGTAAATTCCTTTATGGCTTGGTTGGGCTCTATAATATCATACCCTTTCCAGAAATTTGGGTCGTAGTCTGGCATGTATGTAGGTAAAACACCTGTTTTTTCCTTAAATGCTTCAAATTGACCTGAATTGATAGGCTCTTCGTCAAAAACAATAAGTTCATATTGATTAATGTTCCCAAAAGAAGCATCTACTTTTAGCGCCAACTCGTTCTGTTTGCGTCTGCCTTTTACATTCTTGTTTTTTTCAATAATTGTCAGAGGTCTTTTAATTCCCGCCCTAATGCCCTTTATGATGTTGTAATAACGCAGATGGTACTTCTGGTCCGCTCCTTTATCAAATAAGATACTTCCTTTTGCTAAATATTCATTCACGGAGACCCCAAGGAGTTTAAAATCCCGGAGTGACTCCGTATTCTCAAAATCCATACGGATTAAAGCAAAATCATCGGAATTAATATAAAGCATCCCCCCAAATTCTGGAGAACCATCAGGTACAAATCGAATTACATAAACCGCTTGGTCGCCTAAATAAGTATGGTTCTCAAGTGTTAGTTCATAACGTCTTGGTTTGAAAATTACATTATAATCGGTATCATCAAAAATGGGAAGGTTCTCAAAAAGGTTACCCAGTGTTTTTCGCTTGTATTCCAGGAAAAATTCACGTCGCTCCTCTTTCTTTTTCTTTTCTTCCTCAAGTTGCTTGTTTAGGGCGGCAACATCTGTAGAATCTATTTCTTCCTTAAAAATATCGCCCATGTCTTCGGGGTCTACCTTAGTGCCGAACAACCCGGATTTTATCTTAAAATAAGAATCGGTCTTAATATTTTCTTTTACTATTTTATTGAACTTTTCCTCTAGAAGCTCAACATCCAACTCTTTACTTTTATCATAAAGTTCAGAGGCTTTTATGAGGTCCAGTTTTTGCTCAT
The DNA here is from genome assembly GCF_009725985.1 of Zobellia amurskyensis. Classification (GTDB taxonomy): domain Bacteria; phylum Bacteroidota; class Bacteroidia; order Flavobacteriales; family Flavobacteriaceae; genus Zobellia; species Zobellia amurskyensis. Next base: position 153,672 of record NZ_RCNR01000008.1, on the reverse strand, counting down.
CGGCATCATCTGCACCATAGAGGTCGCCCAGCATCTCCGTGTAGTAAATGTTGTTTTTGGGAATGGTATGAATAACACTATCCAAGAAATTCTTGTTGAAAGCTTCAATGGAAGATTTCTTTATTTCGTATTGGGTTTTTATGATGTTGTTCTGATAGGTTTCCCTTAGAAAGAGTCTTTTCTTAGAAAATTGGGTGATGTAATTTTTCTCAATGTTGTCCTCTACCAGTTCAAGAATTTCCCTTGGTGTATAATTTTTGTTGGATACAATAACCTCTTGTAGCTCTATAGCTTTTGGGCTTAGATAAATAAGGCTATCCTTAAACTCGGAAATAGGTTTGCCTAAGGATTCATAGCCAATACATGAAATAAAAAGTGAATCCGTGGCTTTAATGTCATCCTTCAGTAAAAATTTAAACCTACCTTCTTCATTGGTAATCATCCCTTTATTGTTCAATTGAACAGTTGCATACGGGACAGGCTTTTTAGAAACGGAATCAACAATTACGGAACTTAGGCTTTGGGCATGTTGAATGGTGGTGAAAAAAAGGAAAAAAGTGAAAAGATAAGTAAATGGCTTTTGCATATTCACGGCTAACGGCTATTCAAAAAAAGCAATAGCATTTGAAGTAAGCACGGCTTTTTTGATTTATTTAATACCGATTTATCCTTTTGTTAACGAATTGACCTACGTCTTGAGTAAGTTACCGGCAAGATTTTTGGAGAATTAATGACAGCCACAGCCATCTTGTCCACATGCTTTACTGTTTGTTTTCTTGTTTGAAAACAATGTTTTTGGCAAAAGGAACTTCTTAACTAAATAACCTACTGAAATAGCTAAAAGAATATAAACTAATATGGGTTGAAGTATGCTCATGTTATTTTAATATTTGATAGGCGACCAAAGCAACAATATAAGCAAAAGCGCTCATAAATACCAATTGTGCCGCAGGCCATTTCCAGGTGTTCGTTTCTCGTTTAACAACCGCCAAAGTACTCATACATTGCATGGCAAAAGCATAAAACAATAATAGCGAAATACCAGATGCCAAATTGAACAATGGTTTTTTGGTCTTGGGGTTTATTTCTGCCGCCATTCGGTTTTGAATAGTCTGTTCTTCGTCACTCCCTACGCTATATATCGTGGCCAAGGTGCCAACAAATACTTCACGAGCAGCAAAGGAGGTAAGAACCGCAATACCAATTTTCCAGTCGTAGCCCAATGGGTGAACTATAGGTTCAATAGCTTTCCCCATATAGCCCATATAGGAGTTTTCTAACTTGTAACTAGAAATTTCTTGGCTGATGGCTCGCTCTTCAAGAAAGGCTTGTTTTTGTGCCAGAGAATCAGACAGAGCGGAAGTGTTTAGATTGTATGTGTTTCTATTTATGCTGTCTTTTAAAGCTAATTCATAAGTAGCCAATTCATTTACAATACTAGTTTGATTAAAATCTGAAAAGCCTTCGGTTTTAATTCGATTTGTTACAATTTCATCTGCATTTTTAAAATCATCTGCATAACCATTGGAGCCTAAAAACCAGAGTATAATTGAAATGGCCAATATTATTTTCCCGGCACCTAGAACAAAACTTTTGGTCTTTTCCCAAACCGTGTAAGCAACATTTTTTGGTAATGGCAACTTGTAGTTTGGCATTTCTACCACAAAGAACGACCGGCCTTTGATTTTTAATATTTTGTTCAATATTAATGCAGAGATAATGGCTGCGCCAAAACCAAGTAGATACAATAGCATTAAGGTTAAGGCTTTATAGCCAAAACCAAGAAAATTGCCTTCGGGGATTACAAGGGCAATAATAATAATGTAAATAGGAAGCCTTGCCGAACAGGTTGTAAATGGTGTAACAAGAATGGTTATTAACCTTTCTTTCCAATTTTCAATGGTTCTGGTGGCCATTACGGCAGGTATGGCACACGCGGTACCCGACATTAATGGTACAACACTTTTGCCACTTAGTCCAAATGGGCGCATAAGGCGGTCCATTAAGAATACTACCCGGCTCATATAACCTGTTTCCTCTAAAAGGGATATGAAAAGGAACAGAAAAGCAATCTGCGGTATAAACATGGCAATACCACCAATACCCGTTAAGATACCTTCTGCAATAAGGTTGGTAAATACGCCTGGAGGTAAGGTGTCCTTTACCCAAGAGCTTGCCGAAGCAAAAAATGTTTCAATAAGGTCTTGCGGATAACCACTCCAGTCATAAATTCCCTGAAATATGGTGAGGAGAATGGCAAAGAAAATTATATATCCAAAGACCTTGTGCGTTAGAATTTTATCCAAAGAGGCTCTAAAGCCTTTGGCTATGGCTAAATCTACTTTGTAGGTCTCTTTTAAAATCCCGTTTATAAATTGGTATCTGAGAATTGTTTCTTTTTGTTGTAGCCGCTTTAGTTCAGATTTTGATTTGGTGGCAAAAGAAGAAGCGTCTTTGAACAATTTTTTCTCAATGGGCATAAAATTGACGTCTTGTGTAATAACAAGCCACAATTTGTATAAATCTTCATTGGGAAAAGCTTCTTTTAATTTTTTAAAATATCCCGGATCAATTACGGTAATATCTACATTTTGTTCCGTAGAAAGGCTTTTGTAATCCGCAATCAGTTCTTTAAGCTTATCAATGCCAATACCCTTTCTAGTACTGACCAAAGCAATTTTGGTATTCAGCTTTTCCTCTAAAAGTGGAATATCTACAGATATACCCTTGCGAGACATACGGTCTGCCATATTAATAACAAGAATGGCGGGTATTTTAAGGTCTTTTATTTGTGTGAATAAAAGTAGATTCCGTTTTAGGTTTTCTACATCGGAAACAACAATGGCCACATCAGGGTGGTTCTTATCGTTTTTGTTCAGTAAAAGTTCTACGGCAACACTCTCGTCCAAAGAAGTTGTGTTTAAACTATAAGTGCCCGGTAAATCAAGAATATGTGCTTTTACTCCACGGGGCAGTTTGCAAACACCCTCTTTTTTTTCAACCGTAATGCCTGGGTAGTTTCCTACTTTCTGCTTTAGGCCGGTAAGTTGGTTAAAAACGGAAGTTTTACCGGTATTTGGATTTCCTATAAGGGCAACGTTAATTTGTTTGCTCATAGAACAGGGGTGTCTTCAATAATTTCTAGCTCAATGAGCTTTGCTGTCTCACGTCTAATAGCAATATGTGAGCCGTTTACATTTATATAAATAGGATCCTTAAAAGGGGCGATCTGAACCAATTCTATTTCATTGCCGGGTAAACAACCCAATTCTAACAATTTTATGGGCAAAGAATCATCGGAGAATTCTTTGATGATTCCCTTTTGACCTTTTTTTAACTGTGCGACCGTAATTATCAATGTTTATTTAGATTGATTATAAGTAAGGCAAAAGTAGCACAAATTATCCTAAAAGAGATGGGTTAAATCCCAAAAAAACCTAAAACTCACAAAGTTTTAAGGTCTATAAAAGTTCATTTGGAAAATAGATGGGTTTGTACCTTGTATTGTTAGGTTCATCTTTGGGAATCAAAACATTTTCCCCGTGGTTATTGTTCTTTTTCAGAACCCATTAGAATTTTTAAATCCGCCATCAGTTTTTCTACTTCTTCTTCGTTGGTTCCGTCATAAAACCCGCGAATACGCTTCCTCTTATCGACTAAAATAAAATTCTCGGTATGGATCATATCAAAAGGTCCGCCATCGCCATCATCTTTTACTGCCAAGTATGATTTACGGGCCAACTCATATATCTGCTTCTTGTCTCCAGTAACTAGGTTCCATTTAGAATCGTTTACCCCCTTTTCAATTGCGTATTTTTTCAATTGTGCTACCGAATCAATTTCTGGAGTTACCGAATGTGATAGGAGCATCACATCATCAAAATTTTTGATTCGTTCTTGAATACCAACCATGTTCTTGGTCATAATAGGGCAAATGGTAGGGCAGGTGGTAAAAAAGAAATCTGCTATATATATTTTACCGGCATAATCCGCTTGGGTAATGGTTTTCCCGTTTTGATTGGTTAAAGAGAAATCTGCAATGGTATGGTATTTTCTTTTGTATTGAAGTGTACTGTCTACCAGTTCTGGGTTGACCATTGTAGGCTGGTAAACGGTCAATAATTTAGGTGGTTGTAAAGCATTGTAAAATAAATACATGATTACAGCAGAGAGCCCAAAGAGTACGAGACCGAAAAATTTGTATTTGGCGAAAAAAGAGCGCATAATCTTTTTAGCAAAGATACGTTAGTCAGTACAAGCATTCAACACTTAACTGGCTGGAGTGCTGCTAAATGTTTCTTAAAAACAAATAGCGGTTATCAGTTATTTTTTTTAAGCGGCTGTAAAAGTGTACTTTTGTCGGCTGAATTCAAGAAGAGTTCATTAATTATAGAAAACATAGATGAGTCCGTTCCTTATTAAGGCCATACAATTTTTTTTAAGCCTTTCGTTGTTGATTGTGCTTCACGAAATGGGGCATTTTATCCCAGCAAAATTATTTAAGACGCGTGTAGAGAAATTCTACCTGTTTTTTGATGTTAAATTTTCGCTCTTTAAAAAGAGGATAGGCGAAACTGTTTATGGTATTGGTTGGCTTCCATTAGGTGGTTATGTGAAAATTGCCGGTATGATAGACGAGAGTATGGATACCGAGGCAATGAAGGAAGAGCCCAAAGAATGGGAGTTTAGAAGTAAACCGGCTTGGCAACGTCTAATTATTATGTTGGGTGGGGTAACCGTGAACTTTGTTCTGGCATTGGTGATTTATATAGGAATGGCCTACGCTTATGGTGATCAGTTCATTCCGTCAGATAGTCTTAAGGATGGTGTGTATGTTACCGAAAAGATTATTGGTGATGAAATTGGAATACAAACAGGGGACAAAATTCTTGCTGTTGATGGTGAAAAGATAAAGGATTTCAATAATGTCTTTATGGATATTATTAACGGAAACTCTATTACTATAGAGCGAGATGGCCAAACTATTGAACAAGCTATTCCTGTTGATTTTATAGCAACATTACTTGATGATAAAGACCGTGCGCGGTTTTTAGGTCCGCGTTTCCCGTTTTTTATAGCGGAAGTCTCCCCAGAATCTTTGAACAAAGATGCAGGTCTTGAACCAAAGGATGAAATAGTAGAGATAGCTGGGAAGAAAATTACCTACTTTGATGAGGTTAAACCTATTTTGGACCAGTATAAAGGTGAGAAGATAAACCTAACGGTTGTTCGTGACAATAGTGTTCGTAAAGTAATTCCAGTAGTAATCAATGATTCTGCTCAAATAGGAGTGCGGCCGGGAATGCCTTCCATGGATGAAATGGAAAAAAGAGGTCTATTGAGTTTAGAGACGCAGAAATATACTTTTGCCGAATCAATACCTGCGGGAATAAATAAAGGGGTCAATACACTTACGGGTTATTTGAAGCAATTAAAAAAGATTTTCAACCCAGATACAGGGGCATATAAAGGAGTTGGTGGTTTTGCGGCCATTGGCGGGCTTTTTCCTGAGGCATGGAACTGGGAGGTATTTTGGGGAACTACGGCTTTCTTATCTATTATGCTGGCCGTTCTGAACCTGTTACCTATTCCTGCGTTAGATGGTGGTCATGTTATGTTCTTGTTATATGAAATGGTTTCCGGACGTAAGCCAAGTGATAAATTTTTGGAATATGCACAGATGATCGGCTTCTTTATGTTGCTGGCTTTGATACTGTTTGCGAACGGGAATGACCTCTATAGATACTTAATGGGAAAATAGAATGTAAATTTTATTTGGGACAATAAAAAAAACTATTATATTTGCACCCGCTTAGGTAAACTAAGCGGATATATTTTCCTCCTTAGCTCAGTTGGTTAGAGCATCTGACTGTTAATCAGAGGGTCCTTGGTTCGAGCCCAAGAGGGGGAGCAACAAAAAGCTAGTCGAAAGACTGGCTTTTCTTGTTTTACAGCTCTTCCGTTTGCCTTTATTGTTATTTCCTAAATAAGTAGCTACTCTTTTTTGATAACTTTATAAATACAGGTGCTAAATTTGTATATTGTTAATATTCATGTTCTTAGCTATAATAGTTGGCTCTTCGGTACTTAAAATCATATATAATTTACTAATTTGTGAGCACCAACCCTATTTGATAAATGATTCTAGAGTGTCCCCCGATTGCTTTAATAAAAGAAGCAACATCCATACAGTCTTTTGTATTGGATGTAGGACCTTTGTTGTTGGGGGCAGTGGCACTCCCTTCCATTTTGCTTTTCTTTTGGTATTTTGGAGTGGAACTATCCGATCAAAGGATAAAAGCAAAGTTATGGTTGGTGGAAAATATAGTTCTGGTACAGCGATATAGAATGTTGGGAGGCCACCTTGAAGGTCTTGGACAAAAAACCTCAATTTGTAAAAACTGTAAGAACGATAAAATGCAGCTTTGGAATTATCAACAACAAAAATTGTTGGTAGTGCGCTGCAGGTCTTGTAAAATGAATTATACCTTAACGAAGGAGCATAACGAATATATTCGGCTGATTCTTTCTGAAATGGATGGTACCGTTACCCTTGTCAAAACACTTATTAGATTTAAATATCATGAGCTGGGTAAACTACTAGGTAGAAAGCTTGCCTTAGACCCCTCTGATATGAATTCGCAGCTTAATCCATTAGAGGTTTTTCATTTTACGGCCAAGAAGTCGGATAAAAGTGAGGAGGAAAGGATTGTAAATGTTTTTGAAGGCCATCAACGCCGACTTCAGAAAAGAAATAGAAATATAGAATTCGGATAAGAAAAAGGACGGATGTACAAAATGTACATCCGTCCTTTTTTATCAAAATAAGTTAATCTTTTACACTACCAATTTATACTTGTGTTCCCGTATAAATAGAAACATACGTATTTACAAATGGTTCCTAACTAGGAGGGTAGCAAAGTAACAGTTTAGAACTCACAGTAGATTTGAAAGTAACATTTTCTATTGCTGCCGATATAAAAATTTCATCACCTTGCTTATATGGATATTCTTCTCCATTGCATTGTAATTTGCCCTCTCCTTGATACGCTACAACTACGTAGAAGCCGCCGTTAGAAGGAATTGAATATTCACCATCTAAATACAGTTCACTAAGGCCAAAACAGTCTGTGTGGGTTTTATTGAAGATGGTATTGTGTGTATGGTTATCAGAAGAGTCTAAAGTTTTTGGTTTTACTTTCCATTTTTCCATTGCCTCCTCTAGCGTATAATTGTCATAATGGAAACAATCTAGCATTTTTTGTTCTCCCACTCCTTGGTGTATCAACTCTTGGGAGATTTCCAGTCCTGCGGGAGTCACTTTCTCCACGCGCATGGTATAATCAGTAGGTTCTTGGACTTCCATTAGAAAACATCCGCTTCCAATGGCATGGGGGACACCGCCATATATCATAAAAGCATCACCTGGTTTTACTTCTATCCTATGAAGACTGTTCAGCATCCCTTCTATATCTTGATTTACAAAAAGTTCTTCCCATTTTTCTCGGGTTACGCCTTTTTTAAATCCCATGTATACCACGCTCTTTTCACCCTCTATCTCTCTGGTGTTAAGAACGTACCATGATTCTGTTTTTCCGAATGAAGAATTCAAAATGTCTTTTGCGTAAATTTTATCGGGATGTACCTGAATGGTCAAGCGCTCTTGGGAATCTAACATTTTTATTAATACTCCTGTAGAACCAAACTTTTGAGCCACCTCTTTACCCAGAAACAATTCTTTATTGGAATCTATCAATTTTTTAAGCGGAATTAATCCATCTGTAGTTTCAACTTTAGAAAGTCCTTCGTCCTCAGGTCTGTTTTTGCCTCTAGCTGTTACCGTAGACATAATCCACTCTTCGGGGAAACTATTATCTACTTCAGGAGATTCTTTTTTCCAGTTATCTATTAAAGCTCCTCCAGAGTAGGTGCGCCATACGCGGTTTGAAATTTGTTTTAGAGGAATCTGGGCATATTTCTGTAAATCGCTAATCATGTTTTTAATTTATAAGTTCAATAACACCTTTTATGCCAGTAAAGGAGGTGAAAATTGCGAAGATTAATATGAAGGTTAAAATAACATTCGATTTAATATCGGCCTTATAAGTGCCCATTAAATCTTTTCTGTTCACCAAGTAAAAAATACCGAGAACGGTGAGGGGTAAAATGATTGCGTTCAGGGCTTGGGACATGATCATAACAAAGACCGGTTGCGCATTAAAAACAGGTACAACTAAGCCTAGGAGTGATATTATAAAAACGATGAGCCTATATTTTGGTAAGCTCATATCGCGTTCAGATTCATTGTAATCGCAGATTAACCATGGTAGCATTAAAATATTAGGAAACTGGGAGGAAACTCCTGCAGAAACAATACCTACTGCGAATATTGATGTGGCAAAACTGCCGGCCAAAGGTTGTAGTAGTTCAATCATTTGAGAAGCTCTAGAGAGTTGTATGCCTTCTACAAACAAAGTACCTGCCGCAGCAGCCATAATTGAGCCACTTATGAGGAACATTAAAGTTACAGAAAACAATGCATCGTTTCTTTGCTTCTTTAGATCAGCAATGGTCCACCCGGCTTCTTTTACCAAAGTAGTTCTGATAATAAATAAACCGGAGAAAACAGTGGTTCCAATGAGTGAAGCAATAATTAAAAGAGGACTTTCTTCACCACTTATTGTTTCGGGTACTGTTGGTATTAAACCCTTTATGATATCCATAGGTGGTGGCATCATAATAAAAAAATTAAGTAAAAAACTGGCGGACATTATGGCTACTATAACGGCCAATGCCCTTTCAAAAAATTGTGTCTTACCGTTCCAAAATATAAAATAAACGAGAGAAATGAAGAGCAGGGCAAAGTAAATAGGAGATATACCACCTTCAACTACTGTTTTAGACCACTCAAAACAGATATCCGCCACAATACCCATAACGCCCATAACACTACCGCAAACGCCAACGGTTAATGCTATGATAAAAAATATGCCTACTGCAGGGTGTATATGTTTTTTGAAAGCTTGTAGTGCAGTTTCGCCGGTTACTAAAGTATAGCGTCCGTACAGATTAATCATAAAATAAGTAGTAAGGCAAGAGGCTAGAATAGTCCATAGTAAAGACATGCCGTAATCAGCGCCTGCTTTAGCCATAGAAGTAACACTGCCGGTGCCTATATTTAGTCCGAGTAAAAATATGCCCGGTAAAAATAGAGCTATGTAAGCTGAGAATTTAGTGCGCCAATTTTGTTTTTCATTTTGCATACTTACTCGTTTTTAAACTTGTCTTTTTAGAGCTATTCAAAAAGATAAATCTATCCTGATGCTATAGAATAGAATTTGTTGGTCTGTTTGTAGACCAGCAAATCCAGGAAACCAATTCAAAACAATTTATTTTAAACAGGACATTTAAAGTTATATTCTTGACTAATATTTGGACTCTATTGAAGCATGATGACTGGAGCCAATGCTTTTGCATCTCTGTTCTCCGAGAGATGTACGACGCTTTATTAGTAATATCCGTATAAACAATGATAGTTGTTTTTCCAGTCTGTCTTTATTGGTAAACCAGATTGGTAAACCAAATATATCATTATTTTGGAGATAATCAAGAAGATTTTTAGTGTTTGAACATTTTGGATGTTAAATACAAAATAATATGTTCGCACATCTGCCATTTTTGAAGGCTATTGGTTTTGGGTGTTCTTCCCAAACGCATCAAACCTAAATATGAAATCTTTAAAATCAGGGTGATAAGTAATATTAAAGTTGATTAGAATTCAAACTATAAAGATTGGTTGCTAATCGGACTGTGTTTGATAATATTTTATCATTTAAATTGAGGATAAATTATTATGTTCTAAAAGATAAAAAATAGCATAAAGTAGAACAGCGCTGTAAGAATTGCCGAATTTTTAAACTGTTGATTTAAGATTAACCTTGTTTAGTTATAATATGTTGATTAATAGGTGTGTAAGTCTAAAAAATGGATTACCTTGTTTTGGTTGCAATTATGAATACTTTGATTTTGTGATTTGACTTATTGGAGAAAAGAGTTTTTTGGCATGTTCAAGTAAATATGTCTAAACATCTAACAAATATTTAGCTAATAAAATGTCGATTGACTAATATTTAGGTCAATTACCCCAGAAGAGGTAATATTCATTAAATGTTAATTATTTCATTCATATATTTGGCTGTTATTCGGCAGAGGTGCCAGTTGTTAATTTTGATTTTGAGAACGATTAAAACCAACTAAATTTCCCCCATGAATTCGAAAAATAGGTTTATACTTATAAATTTACTTGCCTTTGAGTTTGTTTTGCTTAACGTAGTGTTAACCATATGTTTTATGTTTAAGCTGCCAGATTTCACATTTAGTGATACGGCCATTCTTTGGAATATGGTGCGCTTAATGATAATCTATAATGTTACCTGGTTGGTAATTATTATGTACATACGTAATAGTGAGTTTTATTTTAATCCTGATTTTGGTTATTTTAAGAGTATTGTAACCTCACTATTCTTCTTTGTGGGGTTCGTGATTAGTGTAGTTATTTTGTTGAAAATAAGATATTTCGCCCGTTCAACATTTATCATTCCCATCTTCATATTTTCTTATCTTAACTTGGTTAGCCATAAGTATTTGCTGAGGTACTTAAAGAAAAGGGCTTCTCATCTCTTTTCTGATACTTTGCTTATAGGTTCTGGATATAACGAAACTAACATAAAGGTATTTACCAACGCAATGACTCAATACGGTTATAACGTAATGGGGTATTTGGAAAATAAAGAGAAAAAACCAAAGAATATTTTGGACTTCAGTGTTTTTGGGGGTATTGACGATTTGTCTGAAGCTTTGGCCAATAATGGCGTAGATGATATTTTCATAGCCATGGCGGGTATGAAACATGAAAAAATTATGGAGACTATCAAAATAGCGGATAGTTTTGGAGTTAGGGTTAAGCTGATTCCTAAAAACCCGCTTCTTAAGTCAAAAAATTATAAAGCGGTTGCTATGGGGGATCTTGCTGTTTTTAAGCTTCGTGAATCTCCACTGGATCATTTTAGTACAACTATCTTAAAGCGCTTGTTTGATTTTTGTTTCGCGTCTGTGGTACTGGTACTTCTGTCCCCTTTATTTTTATTAATAGCTATACTTATAAAAATAGATTCCAAAGGGCCAATTTTTTATACGCCATTTAGGAAGGGGGAGGCTAGTAAAACATTTAGATGTTATAAGTTTAGAACAATGTCTGTGTCGGAAGACCCATTGAATGGAGCTAAATCAACAGTAGTTAATGACCCTAGAATAACCCGGGTGGGCAAGTATTTGAGAAAGGGTGATTTAGATGAGTTACCACAGTTTTATAATGTTCTTAGGGGCGAGATGAGTGTGATTGGACCAAGGCCTCACAGAATTAATTTGCAGAACGATTTTAGGAAGAGTGTAAACCATTATATGGTGCGAAGTTATATAAAACCTGGTATTACTGGGTGGGCACAAGTAAATGGATGGCGAGGGCCTACCGTAACTGACGAACAGAAAAACCAAAGGGTGAACCACGATTTGTGGTATATAGAAAATTGGAGCCCTTGGTTAGACGTAAAAATTATCTTCTTAACACTTTTTGGAAGCCATCATAAAAAGGCTTTTTAAAAATGCTTGCAATAGGTAGATCAATTTCGTTATTCTAAACGTATGTTCTTTGCAGGTTAGAAATAATCAAAGAATTAGACCAAAGTAAAATTGAAAACATGACAATTAAACAAGGCATGAAAAAACCAACGCTCAATTTTTTTAAAAACATATGTGCAGTGCTTTCGGTACAACACATAATAATTGTATTGGTTACTCTATTATTATCATCTTGCTATACTTCCAAAGGGGTAAATTACCTTCAGAGTTCAGATCAAGAAATGACGATACGCTTGCGTCCTACCGAATATGGTGTTCAACCCAATGACGTATTAAGCGTTAAAGTGCAAAGTAGGGATCCTGATCAAGTGGCATATTTCAATAATTCCACCGTAGAAAACAGAAATCTTCAAGCTAATCCCGCCTCTCTTTTCTTAACCGGCTATACAGTAGATAAAGAGGGCTCTATTGACTTGGCTATTGTTGGGAAAGTTCAAGTTCAAGATATGACCATTGAGGAAATTCGTGATTTTGTTCAGGCGGAAATAGATAAATTTTTATTGAATGCTGTGGTGTCTGTTAAACTCACTAGTTTTAAGGTTTCCGTGCTGGGAGATGTTAAAACTCCTGGAACTACCTACATATATAATACTCAAGCTACCATTTTTGAGGCGCTGAGTGCTGCAGGAGACTTGAATATATCAGGTAAGCGGAAAAACGTAAAGTTGATCCGTCAAAAGGGAGATAAATCAATTGTTGTTGATTTGGACTTGACAAGCCCTGAGATTATACGTTCGCCGTATTACTTTTTACACCCTAATGACGTTTTGTACGTGGAAACTTCAAAAGAGAATCTATTTCAAAAGAATTTAGGTGTTTTTAGTTTGGTGCTATCTGCTATATCTACTACCATATTGGTGTTAAGTTTCAATTCCAACTAATAAAAAAATCGTAGTCCTTCATAAAGTATAAAATAAGCTTTCAGTATGGTGTGAACATCAATAAGTGAGTTCGGACTTAATGAAAACAATAATGACAGCGAAATGAAAGAGAAAAAGAATAATCAAGTTAATGCTCAGCAAGAGATTAATCTAAAATTATTTTTTCGGAAAATATACAAGAACAAGATGTTCTTTATGGCAAGCATTGGCCTATTTGTGCTCTTGGCTTTGATTTATATAGCTACGGCTACATCCATATATGAAGTCTCCACCTCTGTATTAATTGATTCTAAAGGTAGAAACCGTGTTTTAGGGGATAGTGAATACGTTGAAGGTGGCGTAAGTTTAATTGAGATGGAGAAAAACCTATATAATGAAATAGGTATTTTAAAATCCTTCAGTCTTATAAGGCAGACCATCGAAGATTTAAATTTTGATGTGTCATACCATACTGAGAGCTTATTTTCTTCAGAGGAGAGATATGGTTATTTTCCTTTTGAGGTGGAGCTAGATCGTTCCAGACCCCAATTATTCGGTGTGCCTTTTGAAATTGAATTATTGGGGGGAGATAGTTATAAATTAACTATTGAAGGCGATGAGTTTGGGGTTTCCAACCCTTCTAATGGATCCGTTAGAGAAGTAGAAAGAAGTTTTGATTTTTCAGGGGAATATAAGTTTGGAGACAAAATAGAGCACGAGTATTTTACATTCACTCTTAATAGGCCGGAATATAATGTTACAATTGAAGACTTTGACGGTGATGACCTAAATTTTGTTATTCATAATATAGAAGGTGTAGCAAAGGATTACATGGGCAAGCTTGAGGCCGATAATATTGATATACAGGCAAGTATTTTTAAAATAGTTTCTACTGGGCCTATTGTGAGTAAGGAGGTTGATTTTCTTAAACAATTGACAGAGAATTATGTTCATAACGAACTTTCTTCAAGAAATGAGATAGCAGCTGGTAAAGAAGCTTTTATTCAAAATCAACTACGAATAATTTCTGATTCCCTCACGAGATTCGAGGTGGAGTTAGAGGCTTTTAAAATAGATAAAAAAGCGGTTGATCTGGGAGCTACGGCCTCTAATGCATTGGATCAGACGAACAACCTACAAGTTGAGGCGGCCAAGATTAAAATGAACATCAACTATTATAATTCTATTATAAGAAGCGTACGTAATAATAGAAATAGTGATGATTTTATAATGCCTTCCGGTATTGGTGTTGAAGATGCTTCTATTAATCAGAATATTGAGGAGTTAAAAAATCTCTATTCAGAACGTTCTAAAAAGAAGTTTTTTGTCACGAGCAACAATCAGGAGATGACTATTCTAAATGGTCAAATTAAAGAATCTACAGAAATATTGTTAAGTAATCTCAAAAGTGCTGTGCGATCATCGCAGGCAGCATTGGGTGGTATAACTTCACAATTATCTAGTATAGATGAGGAGATTAGCTCATTGCCAACCAGGGAAATTCAGTTACTCAACATACAACGACAAAATACGTTATATGAAAACCTCTATAAGTATTTGAGTCAGGAATTGGCTAAAACAGGAATTGCTCGAGCGGAAAGCACAACAGATACAAGAATTCTGGATGAAGCTAGAATGGAAGGAAATGGCCAGGTAGCTCCGCAAAAATCACTGTTGTTGGCGCTTGCTATTGTTCTTGGTACGCTAATTCCACTAGGCTGGATGATATTCTTTTCACCAGACGATACCATAGAGAATGTACATCAAGTTATGGCCAACAGTGATATGCCGATTATCGCAAGCATCATTCATTATGATGATGAACCAAAAGAAAGGTCATTCAAAATTCCTTATATAGGTCAAGAACTTGAAAAAACTATTAAAAAAATAAAAGGAAGTCAAAAATTGTTTGATTTTGTTGACCAGAATTTTAAAACATCTGAAGCCGATTCTGAAGTTTCGCTTTGGAAACTTAAAGAATCTTTTAGAGATCTTAGTACCAACCTAAAACTCGTGAATTCTTCAGGTAAAGGGGTTATTGGTATAACCTCTATATTGCCGGAGGAAGGCAAGACGTATAGTGCTATTAATTTGGGAATAACGCTTGCCGAAGCCGGTAAAAATATTATTATAGTAGATGCTGATTTACGAAACCCTAGCTTAGTTAAGGGTATTCGTAAAATAAAAGGTAAAGGGCTATCAAATTATTTAAAAGGAGAACTAAGCTCTGTTAATGATATTGTTCATTCACACGAAAAAGTTAAGAATTTAAAATTTATTCCTACAGAAATTGTAGATGGTAATGTTCAAGAATTACTGTCTGGCGATAAGATGAAATCTCTTATAGAAAAACTAAAACTAGAATACGATTATGTAATTCTAGATACGCCAGCGGTTGGTTTGGTTTCAGACTTTTTACTGCTTTTGGATGAAATGGATATTAACTTGTTTGTAGTTAGGAGAAATGTTTCCAAAATAGAATTCCTTGAAGATTTGGATAACTTAATTCCGAGAGATAAAAAGAAGAAAAGTTACATCATTTTTAACGATGCCCTTAAGGAAGATCATAAATATGGGTATGAGGCAAAGTATGGTCTGAACAAAGAAAAACAACTGGTAGATAAGTCCTTTTCAGTATAGTTTTATTTATCAAATTGATAGACTCTAAGTCGCGATGAACAATTACGGACAGCACTTCAAATGGCCAGGGGCTAACTTAGATCACTTTTACATCTACTTTGTAATCGCCGGCATTATTGCCTCTTACTTAACATATAAAAGTAATTCCAAGTACAAATTGGAGGGTTTTCTTTTATCATTTTATTTTCTGACTGGAAATATAAATGAACTATTGACCATTAAGATTCCAGGGTTTAGTTTTTTTGAAATACAGCCGCTTAGACTAATATACCTTTTACTTCTTTTTTTTATAGTACGTAAGACTTTGTTGTCCAAAGAGAAACTACCGTCGGCCTCTAAGAGAAGAACACCGTTGTTTATGATACCGCTGGCATTGTATATAACATTACTTACCATTTCTATTGGGGTAAATGTAGATGATGTTGGTGCTGGAGATGCTTTAAAGACTATTTTAGAATCTTTTGCCTTTGTAATTATACTTATTGGCTTGAAACTTATGGCAGACCAGCCAACCTATGATTTAATAGGGAAATCAATTATAATAGGAGCTATAGTAACCTCAGTAGTAGCTATTATACAGTTGGGGCTAGAACCTTATTTTATGCGTATTGGCGACAATAGACCTGCTTTTGGTTCTGTAATAAGATCTAATGGTATTTTCAGTACGGAGTATTTTCACTCTTACTTTCTAATTATCGCTATTGTTTGGGTATTTACAACCGTCAAAAATAATTTATTAAAAACAGGTCTTATTATATTATTTTCTATTGGTGTTGTAACTTCTTTTATGAGGATGAGCTGGATAATACTTGCCTTAGTTTTAGTTACTTATTTAATTTTTATTAATAAGGTGGCTCTGGAAAAGATTTTGTTTGCCGGTCTTGCCGGTCTTGCCATGCTACTTTGCGTTACTATTTTCTATTACCAAGATATTGTAAATAGTGCTGTTGTAAAAGATAGGCTTACGGATTCTGTTGGAGGTCGTAAAGGGTATTATGGTATGGTGTTGGATAATATACATAAGAAACCATGGTTGGGTTATGGAGGTTTAAAGAATGAGGTCTATTACATTAACTTGTTAAGGATAACCGGAGATAGAGATCGTGCTACAGCTACTACGGGAAGCTTGCATAGTGGGTATTTTTCCTCTTTGTTTGAATATGGAGTGCCGGCATTTGTATGTTTTACTTTATTCGTGATGTTATCCGCTTTTTACTATTCACGCTCGTTCCACAACAACCTATATTTTGTAATTCCTTTTTTAGCAAGTATAATTTTTATGATAGGTAATCTTACAAATACATTTTTGTTTCTTTCATATGTTTCCGTTCTATATGCCGTACATATTGGTATGGGTATGGGTATACATAAGATTGAAGAAACCAAAGTTTTTCATTCCAAAACTGAGTATTTAAAATAGGCTAGGATTTACGTATGAAATTATTAGAAAAGGTACAAGGTCTTATAGGGAAAGGAAACGGAAGGACATCAAAGGCTAAAAAAAATATTTTCTTGACCATTATCATCAAGGGGTTGGGAATCTTAATTGGTTTTCTATATTTCCCCTTATCATTGGACTATCTAGGAGCCATGAAATTTGGGATATATCTAACGCTCTTATCTACCATAGATTGGTTTTTGAATTTTGATATTGGTATAGGACTTGGCTTGAGAAATAAATTTGGAGAAGCTATTGCCAGAGATGAAGAAAAAGAAGCTGTGCATTATGTTAGTACCGCTTATTTTGTTTTAGGAGGTATAGTTACCCTACTAACCTTTGTTTTACTTGCTCTTAATTTTATACTTCCTTGGACGGCTTGGCTTAATATTACTCCTGATATGGTTGAAGAAGTTAAAATGTTGGGAGCCGTAATAATTGTTGCTTTTGGTATTAGGTTCGTAACCCGTAATGTGTATGAGATTTTCTATGCCTTACAAAAAATGGCGTATGTAGAGTATTTTTCTTTATTGACGAAGGCTTCTTTTTTGGTGTTGATTTTATTAATACCGTTTATTATGAGTGATTCTTTGCTGCTCTTTGGAACAGCAAAGGCTATGACATTTGCTTTGGTACCCTTATTTGTAGGGCTTTATTTTTTTAGGCGCAAGTTTAGTCAGTATAGACCAACACTAAAAGCCGTAAAACTCTCTTATTTTAAGGACTTATTTTCGTTGGGAGTGAAATTTTTTCTAATTAAAGTATCTCTTCTTGTCATTCATCAGACCAACAATCTTTTAATTGCAAGTTTTGTTTCTTTAGAAGGGGTGCCTCAATATGAAGCCGCATATAAGTACCTCTCTATATTCATGATTCTTTTCGTGATTATCACAAATCAGCTTTGGCCTTCTAATATAGAGGCTTATGTAAAAGGTGATATAGAGTGGATGAAGAAATCTTTAAAAACTGTAGTGAAAGTATGGTTCGTTACTTTAATACTTGCACTTATTATGGTTTTGATATCACCGTTTGTTTACAAGTTCTGGTTGCAGGATAACTTGGTCATACCAATTGGTATTTCTATCACTGTTGCCGTGTCTGTCTGTTTGGTTACTTGGATTAATATTTTTAGTATAGTGTTGAATGGCACAGGGAAGATAAGGATTCAGATGTACGCCTATCTTTTTGCTGCTCTAATAAATATACCTGCTTCTTTGTTCTTCGTTAAAGTTTTAAACCTTGGTGTAGTCGGTATTGTTTTGGGTACCGTAGCTTGTTTAATACCTTTGGCCATTTTAGCTCCAATTCAAGTTATGAAAATATTGGCTAAAAAAGAAAGGGGCATATGGGCACAGTAAAGAATTTAGCTAGGAGTATAAATGTAATAGATAAAGAATCTCTTGCAATTCGGAATACATACCACCTATAGTTTTGTAGAACAGAATATGAGAAATCAAAAACATGTTATTTTTCTAGGGGAAGCTAGATTTCCCTATGGTTTGGCTTCGGTGCAAAGAATGACTTTAATGGCAAGGGCATTGCTCCATGAAAACATTAAAGCAACGATTATATGCCGAAAAGGTTCCTGGAACCAAGGGGAACACCCAGACTTTGAATATGAAGGTATATATGAGGGCATCAATTATATTTATACCTCTAAAGAAGTCCATAAGCCAAGTGGTTTCGTTAACCGAAACTTACAGAAGTTTAGAGGGGTCTATGGAGAGTATCAGTATTTGAAAAAGTTGAAGAAGGAAGGTGAAATTAGTATGGCAGTACTATCCAACAGAAAGTTAATACATGTTTTCCGGTATCTTTTATTTGCTTCCCTCTTTAAGTTTCCAATTGCTATCAATCTGGTTGAAATGGCTTCCTCCATGCAACATAAAAGAAGTTTTTCAAGAAAGATTAATGATTATGTACTAGATAAATGGGTGGTTAAATTTTATGATGGAGCCCTTCCCATTAGTGACAAACTAATGAGTTTTTACGGTAATGCCTGTCCTGCCAAACCTAACCTAAAATTACCCATCGTATGCGACTTTGATAAGTTCAATATAGCTAGAGAGCCATCTGAGCCTTATTTTTTATACTGTGGTAGTATTTCTTATCGTGAGGTTATAGATTTTATTTTAGAAGCCTATAAGCGTATTGCACAAGACGAAAGTGTAAAGTTGTACATGATTGTTAGTGGAGAGAGTCAAAAAGAAGTGGCTAGGTTTCAGCAAGAAATGAACAATGTTTTTAAAACCAACCCTATACAATTGTTCTCAAACATACCGTATTCAGATTTGGTAAACTTGTACGTGAACGCAAAGGCTCTGCTTATACCGCTTAGACCAACAGTTCAGGATACATCAAGATTTCCTCACAAAATTGGGGAGTACCTAGCTTCTGGAAATCCGGTCGTAACTACTAATATTGGAGAGATACCCAATTATTTTGAAGATGAAGTAACTGCTTTAATGGCCGAGAAATATGATGTTAATGCTTTTGCAGAAAAAATGAAGTTCGTGGTTGATAATCCAGAAAAAGCTGAAGAAATAGGACTTAACGGTCAGAGGTTGGGTTTAAGGGAGTTTGACTACCGAACACATGGTTCGCGGTTAAATAAATTTATAGAAAGCCTATAAAACAAGCAATAATAAAATGATTGCTTAAGAGGTAATAAACCGTTTGCGTCTAATATCTGAATATCAATTGCAAAGGTAGCTATGACAGAAAAGAAAAATATCTGTATTACTATAAACTCATTAAGTCGCGGAGGTGCTGAGAAGCAATGCCTATTATTGGCGAAAGCACTCAAGCCCTACCATAATGTTACGGTGGCAATTCTTAAACCGGAACCATCCTATGAACCCTATAGACAGTTTATTCAAAAAGAAGAAATAAATCACATTGTATTGTCGCCAAACGTTTTAGCTAAAACAGTTGATTTTATCAAATTTCTAAAGAACGAAAAAATAGATATTATTTTTTCGTTCTTGCCTACAGACACTATGTTCTCTGGTTTGTGTGGCAAGTTGGCCGGTGTACCTCATTCCTTTGGAGGGATTAGAAATAGTTATATGCCTAAGCTAAAATTTATGGCTTTGCGTGCAGTAAATAACTATTTACTTGACTATACCATTGCAAATAATTTTGCTGCTTATCGTTCTTCGCAAGACTTTGGGTTTAAGAAGAATGTTTTTGTCATATCCAATGGTATAGATATTAAGCCGTTTCAAGAGAGGGGTGTATTAAGCAACGAACCGGTTAATATAATCAGTATGGGTAGGTTGGTAGAACAAAAGAAGTATGATGTTGCTCTTAAGTGTATTCATGAACTTAAAGCAAAATTGGGAGACGAATATAAACTCCATTATAAAATTGTAGGTCAGGGCCCTGAAGAAGACAATATTGTTGCAGATATACAGCGGTACGGGTTGGTAAATGAAGTTGAACTTGTAACTAACCCATCCAATATTTACCAACTACTTGAAGAATCAGATATTTATTTATGTACTTCATCTTTTGAAGGGGTTTCCAACTCTGTTATGGAGGCTATGAATTGTGCTTTACCTATTGTTGCAACAGATGCAGGTGATAATTCAAGACTCGTAATTCATAGAAAGAATGGTTTCATCACTGAGATTGGTGATACTAATACGCTAGCTGAGCATCTCGCAAATCTTGTGAAATTACCGAATAAAAGAATTGAAATGGGTATGGAAAGCTACAATCATCTTGTAGAGAATTTTAGTTATGAAGCATTTCAAAATCAGTACTTAAAATTGATAAAAAATATTGAAATATTTAAAATAGATGAGGGTAACATCTGTCTTTAATATATAAACGTAAGTTAAAGTGTTCACCACACATGTAATAAAAATAGAGTTGACCAACATTGAATGAAGGTATTATTACTTATTGATAGTCTTACCTCGGGAGGTAGGGAAAGAAGATTGATCGAACTTATTAAGGGATTTGAAAGCCATAAAGATATTGAATTGTCTTTGGTGACATTTTCTGATAAAGTACACTATAAAGAAGTGTTTAAACTTGGTATTCCGATAACGATTATGAAAAGGGTTCCTAAAAAAAATCCTATGGTTTTTTACAGGCTTTATGAGTTTTGTAAAAATTATAAACCAGATGTTATTCATAGTTGGGGTACAATGTCTACTATTTTGGCTATTCCTGCTTCTGTAATTTTAGGTGTTAAAATCATTAATGGTAATATAGTAAATGCTACAAAAGACATGGGGTTTTTTGATAAGCGTTTACTAAGGGCTAGGCTAACTTTCCCGTTTTCAGAGGTTATACTTGGTAATTCACTAGCTGGTTTGGATGCATATGGTGTTCCTGAGAAGAAAAGAGTATGTATTTATAATGGCTTTGGAAATAAGAGAATAGATAATCTAAAAAAACCTTCTATTGTAAGAGAAGAGTTTGGTTTATCGGACCAAAGAATTGTTGGTATGGTCGCAAGTTTTACGGATAAAAAAGATTTTGCAAACTTTATTAAAGCTGGTTTGTCCATTTTGGATAGCCGTAATGATGTGCTTTTTATGTCTATAGGTGACGGACCTAACCTTGGAAAATGCAAGGAGATGATTCCCCATAAATATTTATCCCATTTTGTTTTTACGGGAGTTAGAAGTGACGTAGAATCATTAGTAAATGTTTTTGACGTGGGAGTCTTAGCTACAAATACAGATGTCCATGGAGAGGGAATTTCAAATTCTATTCTTGAATATATGGCGTTGGGAAAACCGGTCGTTGCAACTACAGGTGGAGGAACTAATGAGATAGTTAAGGATGGAGATACGGGTTTTTTAATTCCTAATGCAGCACCTGAAGTTTTATCGGAGAAAGTTTTATATCTGTTGGATAATGATGAGGTTGCAGAGCAAATGGGAGCAAAAGGAAAAGCAAGAATTGATGAGGTGTTCAGTTTAAAAAAGATGACTTCGGCATACTACGAACTTTACCAAGATATATTGAAGTAAATTATATTTAACAGAAGAGTATAATCAAGTAATGTTAATTCAAAAGATTTCAAATCTTTGACTATGGCTGTAAAGAAAAAAATAGCTTTTTTTGGTATTAAATATTTTCCATCTCGGGGAGGGACTAGCCGTGTAGCAGAGAATATGATTCTCAACTTGGTTGATAAATATGATATAACGGTTTACTGTTATAAAAATGAAAAAGCTAAAAATCACATAGAGGGAGTTAACGTTATAGAGTTTTCTGAGATTAAATTGGGGAGCTTAGGAGTGTTTATATACTATTGGATGTGTTGTATGCACATTAAAATAAAAGGTAAATATGATATCATTCATGCACACAAAATTGATAGTTTTTTCTTTTTAAATGCTTTAAGTAAAGAGGCCAAGGTGGTGGCCACAGCACACGAAGCACCATATAAAAGAGACAAATGGGGTAAGGTTGCTAAGTGGTTCTTTAAAATATCTGAAAAACGGTTTTTAAATTTCTCAGGCACTAAGACCGCCATTTCCAAGCCTTTATGTGAGTTTTATAAAGAGAACAATAATGTAGTTGTTAAATTTATACCAAATGGTATTAATCTAATGGGAAAAATCGATTATGAGGGAGCAAAGAGTTTCTGGCCGAAAAATTTAGGGTATGATGAGCCATTCGTTCTCTTTGCGGCAAGAAGAATAATGGGGACTAAAGGTCTTCATACCATGTTAAAGGCATATAAGAAAATAGATTATAAAGGGAATATCTTTGTGGCAGGTGAGTTGGATAATTACCCCACTTATATCAAGCAGATTAAAGAATTGGGTAAAGGTTTAAATGTTCATTTTTTAGGTTTTGTGAGCCCCCTACCTACCCTTTTGGCACTAGTTGAGCAAAGTGAGTACTTTATTTTCCCGTCAGAAACAGAAGGCATGTCTATTATGTTGTTAGAGGTTGCTAGTGCGGGAAAGCCAATTATAGCAAGTGACATTCCTGAAAACACACAAGTTTTTGATGACAATCATGTTTTGTACTTTCAAAACAAAAATGTTGACGATTTAGCCGAAAAGTTGGTTTGGGCAGAGAATAGTAGCGAAGATTTTGAGGTTTTAGGCAAGCATGCCAAAGCTAAAGTGGAAAGTCAATATACATGGGATAGGATTACTCATGAGTATTGTGCTATTTATGATAGTATTTAAACTATAAGCCAAGTTCATATTGTTGGCTTAATTTGTCTTGTTTTTATATGGTTAAGACTTGAGTAATGAGGAATTTTTCTGGTTTTGGAGTTCCAATGGGTGTATTAGTTTTTTTGGCCATCGGTACTATGGTGGTATACTTGTTAACAGATAATTTCTTTCCTACTTCATTTTATAATACTGCTTTTGCTAATAAAGTAAACACTACTGCGTATTGCGATTCTAACGGTGGTAAGGCAAATCAAACCGGTCTCAAGAAATGGTGTTGGCAGAATTCAATTGTTCCTAAACATTCAGGAAGAAAAGGGACTACCCTGGTAAAGGGGCAATTAAAATTAAATTCTGAGTGCTCTGAAAATCAAATATCTATTGTAGATGGTCAATTAAGATTTAGTGTTAGCCCCAAAAGACCAGAACCAGCTGAGTGGTGCTCAAAGAACTATAACTATCGCGCAGAGTTGAGTACAGCACCATGGCCTGTAAATCAGGAGAAAGGTACTGAGGAATGGTTCGGTTGGACGTATACATTTGGAGAAAATTATAGTATTGATTCACAAGTGCCTTGGCTGTTATTTCAAATACACGAGGGTACTATAGGTCTTCCTCCTCAAGTAGCATTGTGGTGTATGAATAAAAAAGGTCCGGGTAGTGGTAAGCCCGGAGAAATTCATGTGGTAAATAATGCCAGTGCATACAAGAATCATTATTCTCCAACAGGTGTTACTCCTGTTGCCGGACAAACTGTTTCAATTGTTGTTCATGTAGTTTACGGTGATAGTTTTAATGGATTG
The DNA here is from genome assembly GCF_009725985.1 of Zobellia amurskyensis. Classification (GTDB taxonomy): domain Bacteria; phylum Bacteroidota; class Bacteroidia; order Flavobacteriales; family Flavobacteriaceae; genus Zobellia; species Zobellia amurskyensis. The sequence continues at coordinate 130,079 of NZ_RCNR01000008.1, read as the reverse complement.
TTAGAGGTGTGGATGGATGGAAAAAAAGTACATGGTCGTAATGTTAGAACAGTACGATCCACCAATGAGGTTGGAGGTAATGCAAAATGGGGTATTTATAAATGGCGATGGTCCGATAGTGAAGGGGTAGAACAATCACTAGTACAAGGGATAGACCATTTAGAAACCTTTATGGGCCCACTTAAAATAGTAACAAGAAAACCCGGTGAACCTAATTATTTGAATGACGCATATCAATTGGTCGCTCCTTAATAGAATACTTCTATAGTTTGAGAGCTTCTATAATTTGCAATTCACAATATTCATTTCCTGTAGCCACAAGTCTTCATTTCATAGGTGATTTTTTAGAGAAATATATTATTTCGATGTACTACATCTCTTCACTGCACTAATTCTGTGTTATGCCCGTTAGATTTAAGTTGGAAGTAATATAAATTCTAATGAGTGTTTCTCTGCAAATTTTCTAAAGAATTAAAATATCCCGTATGACAGAACTTAAAAATTGAACACATCTATTTTAGGAGGCAACCTACCAAATCCTAAATTCAGAGTTATATAGTATTTATGAAATTCCCAAAGATTACCATTGTATACCTATGCGCTTTTACTGTTTTATCGTGTGGTAAAGACAACCTTAGCCAAGACGAGATTAACGGGGTAGAAATACAAAAAGAAATTAAAGAAGAAGAAATTCAGATAGGTAAAACTAATACGGAATCTGAAGAGGGTGAGGTTTTAGAAAGTCAAAAAACTAACCAGGAAGGTAATTCAACACCAGAAGATACTTCCACATCTGTTCCAGAAATAGATTGTTTTACAAACGGGGGAACTGCAGAAGAAGTTGGACTCAAAACTTGGTGTTGGGAAGATGCCACTATTCCTGACTATTCAAATAAAAAAGGTGTGCTTTTTAGTGATGGTCAGTTAAAAGTAGATTCAGAGTGTTATGAAAAGCAAGTTTCAATAGAAAACAATCAAATCAAGTTTAGCTTAAATCCTACTTACCCAGCTGTTGAGGATTGGTGTTCTCGCGATTTTAATATGCGTGCGGAAATTAGTACACAACCTTGGAAAGTAAACCATTCTAAGGGTACAGAAGAGTGGTTTGGCTGGAGTTACACTTTTGGTTCGGATTATATTATAGATAAAAGTAATCATTGGCTATTTTTTCAAGTTCATCCTGGTGTTGTGGGAGAGTCTCCTCATACAGAGTTAATGGTTATAAAGGATGGTCAAGTGAACGGTCATAGTGCGGGTGAAATATTTGTTATAAACGCGGCCAACGGAAAAGATTATCATCCAACAGGTATTACACCAAAAGCTGGTGAAACTTTTAACATTGTTGTTCATGCGGTTTGGGGAGACACTAGTAATGGCTTGTTACAAGTTTGGATCAATGGTAAAAGTATTTATAACAAACAAGTGGCAACCGTTTATAAAGCATATCCTTGGGGAGGTAATGCAAAATGGGGTATTTATAAATGGCCATGGGCAGAGGCCAAGGGTGTAGCACTATCTCAAAATCAAGGAATTTTACAACTTGAAACTTTTATGGGCCCGTTACGGATGATAACCAGAAGGCCTGATGATTCCGATTATGGGAAGGATTCATATGCCTTAGTGTCTCCTCGTTAGTTTCTCTACCTACTAATTTCTAATTAGTAATTTTCTTTCGCTGGAGCGTTCAATAAAACTTATCGTGCATTTCATCGATCTTTTGTGGTTTATATCGGCTATTTCGTGTCATTTGTGCGTATATAGCGGCGTAGCTATTTTTCAAAAGAAGAAAGCCCCAAGAGAAAACTTATGAAATTATACCCCAAAAAGACTTTGGCCTACTCCATAGGATTTGTGGCACTCTCATTTTTACTTAATCTATCATGTAATAAGGATGTGGACACACTTCGTGAAGCTGTCCTTGATAAAACCGTCCCTGTGATTGATGATGAGGAAGATACATCTGGAGAGGTTACGGAACAATCAGAGGAAACGGCTTTGGAATTAGATCGAGATGAGGTTGTTGATGTAATTGAAAGAGAAAATAGAACGGTTGTTTTTTACCCCGTACACGATGCCTATATTCAAAATGGTATAGGATACAACGAAGAAATTATAAGGCTACAGGAAGAAAGGCGAACAAGTTATTTAATGTTCGATTTAAGTCCCATTGATTCTATTGGTGGAGAGATTATCAGTGCCAACCTAGAATTTGTCATTCACTTGGATGACGGTAATGGGGAAATTGATGTATTTAAAGGCGGGTCTAATGATTGGACCGAAACTGAACTTTCTGAAAAGTCTGCACCCGAACAAGTTGTACAGCTAGGTACAGTTAATCAGGAGTATAGAATTGAGAATAGGGTTTCCATAGATTTAGACACTACATATTTACAACCGTCACTTGCTACTTTAGTCTTGGGTCACAAGAATGGTGATGATCTTGCTTTTTCGGCTAAGGAGGATGCAGATAGTCCTGGAAGCGCTCTAGTTGTAGAATATACGGTGCCTGTTGGTTCGGAATCAATAATTTTTAATGAACCCGACCCTATTTTAGATGAGAAGTCTACGGATGAGATCAATGAAGAAAACGAGGCTAAAGAAGAGGACGTACCCCAAAGTAACACGACTGAAGAAAACGTAGTTGAGGAGGTAGATGTCGAAGATGAGAAAATCGAGGAAGAAGTCGTTGAAGAAGATGTAGTTGAGGAAAAAATTATTAAGGAAGAAGTTGTAGAAGAAGAGAAAATCGAGGAAGAAACGTCTGAGCCTTCCGATTCTATAATTGCACCAATAGAAATTCCAAATATGGCTCCTGTTGCTTTGGCTGAAGCAAGTCCGTCGACAGGGAAATCACCTCTAAAAGTTACTTTTACGGGAAGTAATTCTACAGACGATGTATCTGTTGTTAGTTATAAGTGGGATTTTGAAGGCGGTAAAACTTCAAATGAGATAAATCCAGTGATTACTTTTGACGAGGTTGGGAATTATGATGTTAAATTAACAGTGACGGATGAATACGGTCTTAGTCATACTAACACAGTAATAATTACGGTTGAAGCTAAAGGGAATGTAGCTCCTGTGGCTAAACTAAGCGCAGACGTAGAAAACGGGAATGTTCCCTTAGAAGTGAGTTTTAATGGAAACAGCTCTACGGATGATAATGGTATTGCCAAATACTCATGGGATTTTAAAGATGGAAGTTCTTCCAATGAAATTAATCCTGCGCATACGTTTGAAGAAGAAGGAAATTATGCGGTTGAACTTATTGTAGAAGATGAAAACGGGCTAACTCATAAAGACGTTATAACTATAACTGTTGAATCTACAGCTGATCAATTTCCAGTGGCTAAGGCCAATGCATCTAAAACATCCGGTACTATTCCATTACAAATAGATTTTACGGCTGCTAATTCTGTGGATGATAATGGCATTACTAAGTATGTATGGGATTTTAAGGATGGGAATTCATCAGATAAGGAAGCGGTGTCTCATACTTTTAAATCTGCAGGCGATTATGTGGTAGAGCTTACTGTTACTGATAGCAAGGGGCAGACTAACAAGACAACGCTTAAGATTAACGCACAGGCTCCCACAAACGAACCGCCATCTGCAAAGTTGACAACCAATTTAGATAATGGAACAGCTCCCCTCAAGGTGAACTTTACGGGTAGTGGTTCTGCAGATGATAATGGTATTGTTAAGTATGCGTGGAATTTTCAGGATGGGTCTTTTTCGGATCAAGCTAATTCTGAGCACACATTTAACGAACCGGGCACTTATAATGTTGAGCTTACTGTTGAAGATGCAGCAGGTCTTAGAGATACAAAAACTACTAGTATTACTGTTGTAGCAAGACAGAACGAAGCACCTGTTGCCAAGGCGTCTGCAAGTCTTCATTCCGGTTATGCCCCTTTAAAGGTTGATTTTAACGGAAGCTCTTCTACAGACGATTTAGCCATAAGCAGTTACTATTGGGATTTTACGGAAGGTTCCTCGTCTAAAGTTACAGCTAGTCATACCTTTAATAATCCTGGTGTTTACAATGTTAGCTTTACCGTAACGGATGAAGAAGGTCTGACAAGTACAGACAATCTTACTGTAGAAGTGACGCAAGCACCAATTGGTAATATAGATTGTAGTGCCGGTGGCGGTAAGGCTAATGAATCGGGTGCTAAAATTTGGTGTTGGAACAATGTCTCAATGCCTGATTACTCTGGTCAGAATGGCCCGCCTATTAGCAACGATGAGCTGAAAATTGATTCTGAGTGTTATGAAAAGCAGGTAACCCAAGAAGGTAGTCGTTTGAAGTTCCGTGTGGATCCAATCAATCCGAAGCCAGGAAGTTGGTGTGCGCGTGATTTTAATATGAGAGCTGAAATTAGTACGTTGCCATGGAAAGTGAAACACCCAAAAGGTACAGAAGAATGGTTTGGTTGGGACTATACTTTCGGTAATGATTATGTGATAGACAAGAGTAGTCAGTGGCTATTCTTTCAAGTACACCCGGGTATTACCGGAGAATCTCCCCATATGGAGTTAATGGTTATAAAAGATAATCAAGCAATTGGCCATGATGCAGGAGAGATTTTTGTTATTAACGCGGCTAATGGTAAAGACTATCATCCAACGGGTATTACTCCAAGTGCCGGGCAGAAGCTGAAAATTGTAGTGCATGCCATATGGGATGATGCATCTAAAGGTCATCTTCAAGTTTGGATAAATGGTAATAAGGTTTATGACAAGCAGGTTGCTACAGTTTATTCACGTTACCCTTGGGGTGGAAATGCAAAATGGGGCATTTATAAATGGCCTTGGGCCAATGAGGCAGATGTACAGGAATCAAAACGGCAGGGCGTAAGCCATATAGAAACTTACATGGGAACATTACGAATGGTTACTAGAAAACCTGGCGATGCTGATTATGGTTCCGATGCTTATTCATTGGTTGCGCCAGATTAGGATTAATAAGTAGATAAATGACGCTTAGCTTTTGTAGACTCCCTTAACAGGGCTATTTTAGCTGATAGTATAGGTTTAAGAATTAACGATGAAATATACCTGTGTTTTTAAGTTGATAGAATATTAAATGATTACATCCAAAAAAGAACTTTTATTCTACATAACGGCGGATCGAATACTCTCGGGGGTTTCACCTAAAAAAGGAGTTAGGGAACGTTTACAAGATATAATTAGCCCGAATGATATCTTAAAATACCTGAAGGCCATGCGTACAGTGGCCTATTGTGTAAATACTAAGAAGAAAGGAACATTTTTATATTATTACAATCTAAGACTGTTTAATAAACTAGGCGCAAGGCTGGGTTTTAGTATAGGATATAATGTTTTTGGCTACGGCCTTTTAATTCCTCATTATGGAACAATTGTTGTCAATTCCGGCACTAGGGCTGGGAATTTTTGTGTGTTACACACTTCAACATGTATTGGAGGTTCAGGTAAAAGTATAGGTAATGGTTTGTATCTTGCTTCTGGCTCTCAAATAATGGGAGGTAAAGTAGAGCTAGGTAATAACGTTTCAATTGCAGCAAGTTCAATGGTAAATAAATCTTTTAAAGAGTCCAATATCCTTTTGGCGGGTTTACCTGCCGTATTAAAAAAAGAGACTCACGCTTGGTATAAAAGAGATGGTGAGAGCTATGAGCGGAGAGTTGAAAGTATCCAGAAGCTCAAAAAAGAAATGAATATATAATAGGAGGTTATGAGCTAATCTTTTTGTTAATATCCATTTTAAAATCTACTCCTCATAATTAATTGTTTTAATTTTCAAGACATTGGTATACACATAACCAAAAAATAAGATAAGTACCGGCGCCATTACTACAAAATTCCGGGCTCTCCCATCCAACAATATGATGCCTCCGGCATAAATGAGGCTGAAGACCATTAAAGCCTGTATTGAATAGGGAAATGTTTTCCTCACTAAAAAGAAAGGATATAAGCTAAACCCCCAAAGCATCAGCAAAAAAGCATTAGGAAGCATAAAACCGTATGTGTTTAAGTTCTGCGGTCTATAAGAAAAAGGATAATGAAAGGCAAACCGACCTATATTCGCTATAGTATTTTTTAAGTACTTAATAGGGTGTGCCTTCATATTATCAATAGCTGCAGATTTAAATGCACTATCTCTCTCCATGTTGCTTAAGGATTCTAAAGTTAGATAGAAGTCTCTATGGTTTTTAGAAAGTTCGCTTAAGTCTTTATAAACATCAGAAGAAGGAGAGTAGTTTTTGTTTTGTCCGTATAGCACGTCTTCCTTTGAAAACCAACTTCCAAGTTCATGTTCAAACGGTGTAGATCTGTGATACAATATTTCTCCGCCACCTGTACCAACGTACAGCACTTTTCCTGTAAGGGAATATGTATATAATAAATAGGGTGTAATTAAGAAAAAACCTCCAATAAGTATAAGTATGGATTTTTTGGTCTCATGGTTTCGTTTCCACAACAGGGTTAGTGCCAAAAGTAAAAGACTAACAAGTATAACTTGCAGGTAGATAATTTTTGTTAGCACCAGAAATGCCAAAAAGAACGAGGCGGCAATAAGATGTTTCCAGTTGATTCGTTCCTCCAAAAATAATCTACAAAAGTGATAGGCCATTCCGCAAAATGTAAAATAGGCTAATGGTTCTGAATAGAGTAAAGGAACATAACGAATAATAGGAGGGTATAGTCCAAGTAAATACACTAAAAGTAAGCTGTATTTATTTTTCGTAAATAAGTCAATAGTTTTTTTGAAATATAAAATAGAGAAAAAAAGTAGAAAGGCATTAAATAGTTTGGGGACTATAAAGTCTGTTCCCAAAGCTACAAATGGTGCTAGTATCAAAGGGTAGCCTGGCCCATTCCTAAGATTAGGGTTCTCCGTATCTTCATAAAAACCCTCTGTCAAATTTAGTGCATAATGGTAGTGTCTGCTTTCATCACCAAAAAAATCGTTTTTGGAAAACAAAAGAACCACTATTATATAGACGGCTAATAGAGGAAGTAGTTGAATTGTGTTTTTGGGGAACAATGTTTTAAGCATAGAATATGGTGCCTAGATATTTTTAGTTTTTTTAAGTATTTCAGAGTTTAAATGAAACAATTCATCAAAATACCTTTTCTTCTGGAGCGATATAAACCCAAGGCCTAATAGTTGAATAGAAATTATCATTGCGGTACCGCCTACAATAAATGAGTATGGTCTTTGGCGAAACACCTCAGAAATAGCAGCAGCAAATCTATGCCCGAAACCTTTGGTTATTTCGGCGGTCATCGGATAAAGTTGAATTGCATCAATAACAATCCATAAAATCATGTAAAAGGAGGGGAGAAAAATAAGTAGCCCCAAAATCCAAAAGAACATGTAAGGCCTGAACATAAAACTGTTGGCCAACCCATTGAATATGCCCATAACGATACGTAAACTTGAGGTACGTATTTTACCAAGTTTTTGTTGTTCGGACCAATCTAAGTGTGCGGGTATTTCTATAACTCTGGCTCTTAAAATATAAGCTTTTAGTAAAATCTCGGTATTAATGTCAAAAGTACTGGATTTTGTGTTGAGTGATCGTATAAAATCACCATTATACGCCCTTACCATACCTGTGAAAGTGTAAATGTTAAGCCTTGAAGCTTTACGCATCATAAAGTTTACGGTCTTGCTCAACAGCAACCTTAACTTTGGAACAGCGGTGTTTTTCCCCCCTTTCATGTAAGGTGAGGCAATGACCATATCCGCTTGTGTAGTCTCTATTTCTGATAATAGTTTCCCTATGTGGTCGGGAGAATAGCTCAGGTCAATGTCTAAGACAATAACATAGTCTCCTTCACTATGTTTAAAACCGGTTCTCAAAGCAGTGCCTAGGTTTCTATTTACTATATGGTGATAGGCGCGTAAATTAGGATTTGATTTAGCCAGTGCATCGGCTATGGTTTTGGTATTATCCGTACTGCCATCATTTATAATGATGATTTCCCACGTGTATAAATCCTTAAGGGTATCTAAATAATTATAAAGAAGAGATACATTTTTTTCGAGAATCGCTTCTTCATTAAAAGCGGGCAATATGATAGAAACAAGAGATTGCTTTAAGTCGATTTTATTGATGGTGGTAGGCATATTGGTATCTTGTTTTCAGGTAGGTACAGGTACACAACAGTATAAGTCTTACGTATTTGATGATGGTAATATGCTTCAAAATTATGAAAAATTACTAGGGTAAACGTTCATACACCGACAAAGAGGGGTCTCAGCACGGTAAAGTCCCACTATTCTCTAGAAAGTGATGTGAAAAGCACGTTTCACATTCATTAATCGGGCACTTGCTCTGTTTTTAGCTCGTTTTTAACGATTATGCTATTTACGTGTCCGTTCATATCCGTTAGAGTGAAATGCTTGCCTAACTTTTTCATTACTTTTTTAAACAGAAATACCTTTCTTTCACTGGAAACATTCATTCCCGGGAAAAAGGCCAAACTAGTTATTTGGTCGCCTCCTATCAAATCTAACGGGTGCAATAAAAAACTAGGTTGAGTCTTGGTTATTTTACATAAGAAAATGGCTATGTTCAAATAAATCGACATCAAATGAATTGAGATATTACTTATATAAATAAGATAACTAAGGTGAAACGGAATCCTAAATATAGGCATGGTCGTTACCGGTAATTCTAATAACCGCTGGTTTTTTTTGGTCTTCCAATAGTAGGGCTTAAGCTTTTTAAATCCGTCAGAAAACTTACCGAAAATTTCTTTTCTGTCCTCTTTTTCCTCTTTAGAAAGATTAGATGTGCTGAAATAATACAATCTGGCCAGAGGGCCTATAACTGTTGGTAAAGTTGAGGCATCGTAGACGTAGCCTTTGTCCGCAAGAACTTCGAGCAAGGTGGGGCTCCAGCTAAATCCGGGGCCTCTAAAGCCAGTTGGGGCTTTTCCTGTTACTTTTTCAATAATATCATGGGCCGTATCTATTTCGGCGGTCATTTCTTCTCTAGAGTAGAGATGGAGCCATGTTTCATGTACAAAAGAATGGTTTCCTATGTCATGACCAGCATCTGCAATATCTCTTAAGTACTTATGGTTCTTCTCAAAAGCAGCATCTTGACCAACTATAAAAAAAGTAATTTTCAGATTTAATTCGTCCAGAACTTTTAAAACATGTGGTACAAAGATATCCAAGTATGAAGGATAGCTTTCCCAACCCTCTTCACCGTGTATCTTCATGTAGGACCATTGGTTGTCCATGTCCAAGGAAAGACTCGCAAAAGGTTTACTCATTTTATTGGGCTATGCTTTTTTCAGAATACGATTCAATATCGTTTTTGAAATTCTTCATGAATTTTTCAACGTGTGTAACGACCGAATTGTTATTTACGGACTCACTTACAAATTGCGAGGTGTTAAGAACGTAAAAATCAGGATGAGGTGTATTCACCTTGGGTACAATTTCAGAGTAATTCAATACTTGCATTGGTTGTACTTTAAAAGCTCTGTGTACATGGGAAGAAATCATATCGGCTTCATCAAAGTCCGGATATAAATACTTAACCCCATTTAAGAAGTTTTTTGTAATTTCTTCATCTGATTTTGACCAAAGTTCATTGTCTTGGCCCACATATTTTGGGAAATAGGTGATATGTTGGTTGGCAGTCTCTTCTAAATCTACCAAAGAACTCATGCCTATTACACCCGTAAAAGGGGTGTCGTTGTCACCAATATTCAACACGTAAAATGGGGTAATTGGTTTTTTTGTCACCAGAATAAGACAAACTACACCAAGATAATCTATGGGCTTTTTGCTTTTTGAGATATTATAAAGTTCAGGTGCAGTTACTTTTTCCATTACATTAAGCGGAGAAGTAAAAACTACTTTATCAAAATGTTCAATAGTGCCATTGTAGTTAATGTTCATTCCTCCGTTAGGGTCAGGAGAGATGTTTTCAACTTTACTATCTAATAGTATATTTGACCCCTTTTGCTTTAAGTTTTCCTCAAGACGGTCAAAAATGGTCTTGTACCCACCATTAACATAAGCCATATGCTCCTTTTTAGCGGCAGAGCTACGGGCTTTGAATAATCTTTTAATATAGGTCCAAATAAAGACGGCCGAAACTTTTTTGTGATTTTCCCCTAATTTGGCGTGCAACATAGGAGCCCAAAATTTGTCATAGGTTTTTTTGCCACCTAATTTAATCAGCCAATCGGTTACATGAATTTTCTCTAGTGCTTTCCAATCGTCAGTTCTTGAGCCTTTGAGAATAGTATAGCCTAACCTCATTTTATCAATTGGGCCAAGAAGTGGAAACAGTAGAAATTCAAACGAACTACTTACGGAGTGAAACTTTTTATTTTCGTAAAATCCGGTAAGCGAACGACGCCATTGTATCTGTTCTTCTAATCCAATTTCGGAAAGAAAGTCAATTAAATCTGTGTCCGTTGGTGTAATGGCGTGGTAGAACTTATCCCATGTAAAATCACCATAATTATGATATGTAGAAAGACCACCGGGTAAAGTATCCTGCTCAAGGACTTTAACGGTTGCTTTGGTTGAGGAAGATATTTTTTGGGCTAAAACTAGTCCCATTAATCCGCCTCCAACAATTGCTATTTTCATAAATGTTAAACTTTTTGCAAAGAAACGTTTTTCTGCCAATTAAATGTAATCCGTAGCCCTTCTTCTAACGAAGTCTTTGCTTTTATGCCAAGAATCCTTTCTGCTTTGGAATTGTCGGGTACACGTCTCATTACGTCTTGATATTTTCTGCCTGCAGATATTTCGTTATACGGAACCAACTTTACCTCGGAAGTTGTTGGTTCATCCGAAATATCTTTTAGCATATTGGCAAGCTCAAGAATAGTAATTTCTTCATTTGCTCCAATATTAAAAATTTCACCGTTAGCTTCAGGTTTTATAGTTGCAGCATAGATGCCCTCTACTGTGTCATTCACATAAGTAAAGGTTCTAGTTTGCTGTCCATCACCGTGAATTGGAATCTCTTTGTTATTTAAAATACAATCTATAAAAACAGATTGCGGGCCTCCCCACCACGATAAATTTTGATTTGGTCCATAAGAACCAAAAAATCTTAGGATAACAACAGGAAAGTCGTAATCTTCCATATATGCTAAAGCCAAATGCTCATCAAACAGTTTTGAAACAGCATAAGCCCAGCGAGGTACTTTTGAGTCACCTATGAGGCAATTTCCATCTTCCTTAAAAGGAATATCCGGACTCATGCCATATACATCTGATGTAGATGCTAGAACAAACTTACATTTAAGTTTTCTGGCCAGTTCCAACATGTTTTCACTTCCCTTGGAGTTTATTTTTAAGGTGTCAACAGCATTGCCGTATCTTGGTATTTTGAAAGCGGCCAAGTGCACGACAACATCAAAATCAACATCTAATCCGTTTATTAATGTGGTGTCTAGAACATCACCTTTTATAAAGTCGAAATTTTTGTGGTCAAGGCTGTCTTGGATATTTTTAAGAGAGCCCATGGACAGATTGTCTATCCCAACAACGCGGTGTCCTTCATTTAAAGATTTAACTAAAAAATTTGAGCCCAAAAAACCAGCAACGCCGGTAATGAGAATTTTCTTGCTCTCAGAGATCATATGGTTAGGTTTGATTTTACTTTATAGTTGTTTTGGGGGCGCAAGATACCGTAATAAAACAGTTTTGTAAAATCGGTATCGGGTGTTTGATAGAGAAAAAGGGACTCCATGTCGAAAATTGACAGATGAGTAATTTCTCGAAGGCTGTTTTGTGAATAAATTTATGTAAAAGATAGTATTCTGTCATTTCCTAAAACAATTGAGAAATGTATTTAAATTTTGACTTTCAATGCTTATGATTTATGCTTTTTTGTGCAGATTTGGGAAAGAATTACTAGTTGTTGGATGAAATTTCATAGGATATATTTGAAATTGTTATTCATACACTTATACCCGGATTCTTTGTGTATTTTTGAAGAAACCATTAACATTAGTTTATTTTAAGATGGATAGAACATATAAGGATATACAACAAATTACACTAGCGGTAGATTGTATCATATTTGGTTTTAATGACAATAGGCTGGAAGTATTATTGGTGCACAGAGGTTTTGAGCCAGAAAAGGATAGATGGTCTCTAATGGGAGGTTTTGTAGGAAACCATGAAAATTTAGATGATGCGGCACACCGGGTGTTAAAAGACCTCTCTGGTTTGGAAGATGTGTATATGGAGCAAGTACGGACTTTTGGCAAAGCTAACCGTGACCCCTATGAGCGCGTAGTTTCTACAACATATAGTGCCTTGATTCTCAAAGAGAAGTATAATAAAGAGCTGATAGAAGAATACCGGGCAGAATGGTTTCCTATTGATGAACTTCCTGATTTAATTTTTGACCATAAGGATATGGTTGAATCTGCCATTAGACGTCTTCAGAGAAGAGTGCGGACATTTCCTATTGTCTTTAATCTTCTTCCAGAGAAGTTTACGCTACCACAATTGCAAAAACTCTATGAAGGAATTTTTCAAGAAGAAATGGATAAACGCAACTTTCGAAAGAAGCTTGCTACAATGGACTTTCTAGTTAAATTGAACGAAAAAGACATGTCCGAATCTAAAAAGGGCGCCTTTTTATACCGTTTTGATGAAAAAAAATACAACAAAACAAAAAACTTTACAATTTAGGTATTAAGTGTTTTTGAAACACTTGTAAAATGTTCTATATTAGTCTCTTTTACAAGGTGGCCCTATTTTAAAACGCTATCTAAAATTTAAAGTTATCACACATGAGGTCACAAATCGCCTATAGTTTAGGCTTGGATTTTGGTTCGGATTCCGTCCGGGCCCTTTTGGTCAATACACGAACGGGCGAGGAACTTGCCACCTCGGTACATTATTATAAACGTTGGAAAGAAGGTGAATACTGTAACGCTTCCCAAAACCGTTTCCGGCAACACCCATTGGATTATATTGAAGGTATAGAATCTACGATTAAGTCGGTGGTGGCTGAAGTAGGTTCCGATATTGCGGCACAAATTGTAAGTATCGGTGTAGATACCACAGGAAGTACTCCTGTGGCTGTTGATGCCAGCGGAACTCCATTGGCGCTTTTAGAGGAGTTCAAAGAAAACCCGAATGCTATGTTCGTGCTCTGGAAAGACCATACCGGTATCCAAGAGGCTAATGAAATTAATGCATTATGTGCCACATGGGATATTGATTATTCGCAATACGAAGGAGGAATCTATTCTTCGGAATGGTTCTGGAGCAAGATATTACACGTGTCCAGAACGGATGCTAAAGTACATAAAGTCGCCTATTCTTGGGTAGAACATTGTGATTGGATACCCTTTTTGCTCACTGGTGGCAAAGATGTTCGGGAAATGAAGCGCAGTAGATGCGCCGCAGGACACAAGGCTCTTTGGCATGATAGTTATGACGGGTTACCCTCAAATGAATTTTTTGTGGCATTAGATCCGCTTTTGGATGGACTAAGAGAGCGTCTTTTTAATCAGACCTACACTTCGGATGTTCCAGTAGGTACTTTAAGTTCCGAATGGGCCGAGCGACTTGGTCTTTCTGAAAGTACGGTTGTTTCCGTGGGGGCTTTTGATGCCCATATGGGCGCCGTAGGGGCAAAAATAGAACCCTATTACCTAACAAAAATTATGGGTACCTCTACTTGTGATGTTTTGGTAGCTCCTATGGAAGGTGAAGAAAAATTGGTTAAAGGTATTTGCGGACAAGTAGATGGTTCCGTTATTCCGGATATGTTAGGGTTGGAAGCCGGCCAGTCTGCTTTCGGAGATATTTATGCATGGTATAGCAGGGTATTGGCGTGGCCAATTGAAGAATTAATATCTAAATCGTCTTTAATTGATGAAGAGATGAAACAAAAACTGATTGCTGAGGCAATCAATAATTTGATTCCGGAACTTAGTGATGCGGCAAGTAAAGAGCCTATTGGTGCTTCGGGAGAGTTGGCGCTAGATTGGATGAACGGACGGCGTACTCCAGATGCCAATCAGAATTTGAAAGGTGTTATTGCTGGTATAAATTTAGGAAGTACATCACCTAAAATTTTTAGAGCTTTAGTAGAAGCTTCTTGTTTTGGAGCTAAAAAAATAGTTGACCGATTTTTATCCGAAGGTATACCAATTAAAGGGGTTATTGCTTTGGGAGGAGTGGCTAAGAAATCTCCATTTATTATGCAAATGATGGCTGATGTGCTTAATATGCCCATTAAGGTAGTGGCGTCAGAACAAGCCTGTGCTTTAGGTGCGGCAGTTTTTGGTGCTGTAGCTGCGGAGGTCTATACAAGTGTTCCCGAAGCTATGGAGAAGATGGGTAGTCCTTTTGAGACTATTTATCAACCGAATGAAATAGATGCAATAGCCTACGAAAAAGTATATGAAAACTATAGCAGGCTAGGCGATACGATGGAGAAACATATCATGAAAGAAACCAGAAGAAATGGGTAAGTATACAGCGTTAAAAGAAGAGGCCTTTGAGGCAAACATGCAGCTTCCGGAACTTGGACTGGTGTTGTTTACATTTGGTAATGCAAGTGCGGTAGATAGAGATAAAGGGGTATTTGCCATTAAACCAAGTGGTGTGCCTTACACTACGTTAAAAGTAGAAGATATTGTTATTTGTGACTTTGAAGCAAAGATAGTAGAAGGCAAGATGAGGCCGTCATCAGATACAAAAACGCATGCGGTTCTTTATAAAGAATGGGATAAAATTGGCGGAGTTGTACATACGCACTCAACTTATGGTACGGCATGGGCACAGGCAATAAAAGATATTCCTATCTTCGGAACCACTCATGCCGATCATTTGATTGCTGATATTCCGTGTGCACCTCCTATGAAAGATGAGTATATTCAAGGCGATTATGAGCATATGACGGGCTATCAGATAATTGATTGTCTAAAAGACAGAGGCTTGGATTATAATGAAATAGGCATGATATTGGTTGGTAGTCACGCCCCTTTTACTTGGGGCGCTACGGCAGCTAAGGCCGTATATAATAGTGCGGTATGTGAAGAAGTGGCTAAAATGGCACATCTAACCTTACAGATAAATCCTAATGCCGCTACACTAAAAGAGGCTTTGAAAAAGAAGCATTTTGAGCGTAAGCATGGTAAGGATGCCTATTACGGACAAGGATGTTAAGTTTTAAATGAAATATATTTTATGGGAATAGCAACGTTCATCGGGTTTACACTGTTAGTGGCAATCATTGCCTATTTATCAACCCGAAAAACAGACGAGACCTCTTCGGACGGTTATTTTTTAGGTGGTCGTAGTCTTACCGGACCGGTAATTGCAGGATCGTTGCTTCTAACAAATCTCTCAACAGAGCAGATTGTAGGTATGAACGGTATCGCCTATAGCGAGGGGATTCTCATTATGGCTTACGAGGTTTTGGCGGCCATAGCCATGGTTTTTACCGCTTTGGTATTATTACCTCGATATTTAAAGGGAGGTATTGCAACCATCCCTCAATTTCTTGAAAAACGATATGGTAAATCAACAAAGACCTTGGTGTCCCTTTTATTTTTAGGAGGATATGCTATTTCAATGCTTCCTACCGTACTTTACTCAGGTGCTTTGGCCATCAACACTATGTTCGATTTGCCCGAAGCAATGGGCATGGGCGAAGAAGGTGCTTTGTGGGTTACTGTTTGGGGTATTGGTATAATCGGAAGTATCTATGCCATTTTTGGCGGATTGAAAGCGGTTGCCGTATCCGATTCTATTAATGCGATAGGTTTAATCATCGGGGGTTCCCTTATACCTATATTCGGATTGTTATACGTAGGCGACGGAAGTCTTTTTGCCGGCATGGACGTTCTGACAACCAATTTTCCTGAAAAATTCGATATTTTGGGCGGACCCGATTCTTCGGTGCCTTTCTGGACACTTTTCACGGGTATGGTTATTGTAAACTTTTATTATTGGGGAACCAACCAAGCGATTATTCAAAGAGCGCTTGGTGCCAAGAATTTACGTGAAGGTCAAATAGGTCTAAGTCTTGCCGCATTCGTAAAAATATTAGGGCCTTTTATTGTAGTGTTGCCAGGTATCATTGCCTTTCAAATTTTTAATGGTGAACTGGCCAATGCGGATCAGGCGTACCCAATGGTGGTTAAAAAAGTACTGCCTACTGCTTTTATCGGTTTTTTTGCAGCTGTCCTTTTTGGGGCTATACTGAGTTCTTTCAACAGTGCGCTCAATAGTTCCGTTACCCTTTTTGGTCTTGATTTTTATAAAGAATACATCAATAAAGAGGCTACGGAGAAACAAGTGGTAAAAGCAGGAAAGATATTCGGAATGTTCTTGGCCATTATTTCTATGATTATTGCCCCACTATTATTTGGAGTTGAAGGTGGTATTTTTAATTATCTGCAAGAATTGAACGGGTCGTACAGTGTGCCAATTTTAGCTATAATTTTAGTAGGGTATTTAACGAAAAAGGTACCGGGTATTGCTGCTAACATTGGTATCGTGTTCGCAGTTGTTACGTATTTGGTAACTCTTTATATTGTTAAGCCAGATATTAGCTTCCTTCATGTCATGGGTATCTTATTTGCTTTAGTGGTAGTGCTAATGTTTATTATTGGCAAATTCTGGCCAAGAGAAACGGAATATGTTCAAGTGTATACTGAGCAAGTTGATATCACTCCGTGGAAATTCGCCAAACCCGTTGGTTTTGTAATATGCTCCATTGTAGTGGGTATGTACGTGTACTTTTCCTAAGGATTAATTTATTTTGATGAATGATGATTGATTTAAGCAATAATGAAATTTGGTTTGTAACAGGTAGTCAACATTTGTACGGGCCGGAAACTTTAGCACAGGTAGCGGAGCATTCTACCGAGATAGCCCAGTATTATAATGGTAACAGGACAATTCCAGTAAACGTTATTTTTAAACCAGTGGTTAAAACTGCTGGTGAAATAAGTGCTTTAAGTAAAGAGGCTAATAATACGGATGCTTGCGTAGGTTTAATTTTATGGATGCATACTTTTTCTCCGGCTAAGATGTGGATTGCTGGTTTACAAGCACTTCAAAAACCATTTTTACACCTACATACACAGTATAACCGTGATATTCCATGGAATGCTATAGATATGGATTTCATGAATCTGAACCAGTCGGCACATGGTGGTCGGGAATTTGGTTTTTTGGCGTCGAGAATGCGATTGAACCGGAAGGTGATAGTTGGCCATTGGAAAAGTGAGTCCGTTTTGCTGAAAGTAGGTAACTGGTGTCGTGTAGCGTGTGCCGTTGCCGATTCAAAAAATATGAAAGTGGCCCGTTTTGGAGATAATATGCGCCAAGTAGCGGTCACGGAAGGAAACAAGGTTTCTGCTCAGTTAAAATTCGGTTACGAAGTAAACGGGTACGGCGTAGGTGACTTGGTCAAATATATAGATGGAGTTTCCGATACTCAAATAAATATATTGATTCAAGAGTATGAGGATTCGTATACCATGGCAGCTAAAATTAAGTCTGATGGAAGCATGCGCAATTCTTTAAGAGATGCGGCCAAAATAGAATTGGGTATGCGTGCTTTTCTAGAAGAGGGTGGTTATACCGCTTTTACCGATACTTTTGAGGATTTACACGGAATGAAACAATTACCGGGTATAGCAACACAAAGACTAATGGCCAGCGGTTATGGTTTTGGTGGAGAAGGTGATTGGAAGACCGCTGCATTGGTGCGTACCATGAAAGTTATGGGTTCAGGTCTTGAAGGCGGAAACAGCTTTATGGAGGATTATACCTATCATTTTGATCCTGAAAACACTACTGTCCTAGGTTCACATATGTTGGAAATTTGCCCATCTATAGCCAAAGGAGATGTCTCCTGTGAAATCCATCCTTTGGGAATCGGTGGAAAAGAAGACCCTGTGCGTTTGGTTTTTAACGCAGGCGAAGGTGAAGCTTTGAATGCATCCATTGTTGACATGGGCAACCGTTTTAGGATGTTGGTCAATAAAGTTGAGGCTTTAGAAATTGAAAATGATATGCCAAACCTTCCTGTGGCCAGAGTGCTTTGGGATGCCAAACCGGATCTTCAAACTGCTGCTGCCGCTTGGATTTATGGTGGAGGAGCACATCATACATGCTACAGTCAGAATATATCTGCAGAATCACTTGAGGACTTCGCCGAAATAATGGATATAGAATTTTTGTTGATCGATGAAAAAACAGACCTCTATCGCTTTAAGCAAGAGTTGCGCTGGAACGATGCTGCTTACGGGATAAAAGGGATTTAAAATCTCTAGTCCAGTTCTAGTGCCTTCACATGAAGTATTTTAGAGCTAAGCTCCATTCGGTCAATGCCGTTTACTTCCATGAATACCTCAAAGAACTGGGGTATTTCTCCAAGGTCGGTTTTCATACGGGATTCTAATTGCTTTATTAGAACGGGATTTGTGAAGTTTTTCAGGCTTTGCGAAGCTCCAGTATCCCATAATCCGGCAAAAACATAGATGGCATTGTTGTTAGGACCAGGTGCTTTAATGATAATGGCGTAGTCCTTGTGGTAGGCTTCGGCATCACCGCTGGGCTTATAAATGGTGTCCGATCCCTTCGCAGAAAAAGTATCGCCAATGGGATTATATTTCACACTACTCTTCTCAATATAGTCTTTAAATATTCCCAGGGTCTTGGCCATTCCTACAACCATAAAATCGTTTTCCGGAAGCTCTTTTGGGCCAAAACGCAAAACCGTACGCACGTTAAAATCTTTGTTTTTAGAAGTAAGAACTTTACTAATATCCTTTACCCATTCCGTACTATTTCTAATTAGAAAGCTGTATTCCATAGGCTCGTATACATAACCTGCACTACCGATTTCGGGAAGTGAATCGTGAAGTTGGTTCTCCGAGTTTATGAGCGAATTCCTAATCACTTTCTCGTTATGGGAAGAAGTATCTACTTCTCTGTAAATAAAAAGGTCCCCCAAGACCAATATCATTGGTTTTTTTGAATTGAAAATGCCGTTCCAGATAACGGATTCAGAAAATTGGTCTACAGTTTTGTTGTTTGTCCATAGCATCCAATTTCCAATAACAGAGGTCAATAAGAGAAAACCTAGTAGAAGTAATATCTGTTTTCTAGATAGAATTCCTTTGGATTCTTTAGGCGTCTTTTTTTTAGTTTCAAATTCTACTTTATAGCTGCCTTTTGGTACGCGGAGTAGAATGGGGTCGTTCAGCCCTTCCTTTTGATAGTAAGTTTTGAGTTTTTTTCTAAGGTTGTACACATAGACTCGAATAAGCGTGCTCTGCGAGGGGTCAAATTCTTTCTTGGCAAATATCTCTGTGGCAATGGTAGTTTCTTTGGGTACATCTTCTTCTAGTGTGCACTGTACAAGGTATCGTAACAAGTTGGCGTAGGTGGTTGAATTGCCAAACGACTTGCTCGAAATTATCTTGTTTACATAAAAAGTATAATCCTTGGAATTCATTGTCTCAAAGAAGGTATTTTTTAAAGATAATTAAAATTATTAACAGTTAATGAAACAGTTTTTTAACGCATTAACAGTTAAAATGCGGTTGTATATTGATAAAAATTCCAAAACCAATGCGATTTTTATCGAGACTATTTTTAGCTATCTGTTGCCTGTGTTTGAGCAGTTGCGGATGGAACGCACCCGAAGAAATTGAGGAAGCAATGACCAAACTACCGGAAAAGGTAGATTTCAATTACCATGTAAAGCCTATATTATCGGATAAGTGTTTTGCTTGCCATGGTCCGGATATGGCCAATCAAAAAGCTGGACTTCGTTTGGATATTGCCGAGAGTGCTTATGAAGCATTGGAAAGCTCAGGGAAGCATCCTATTGTACCTAAAAAACCCGGAGAGAGCGAGGTGGTAACTCGAATTTTATCCGATGACCCGGAAATAAAAATGCCTCCGGTAGAATTTAATGTTGCTTTGAGCAAAAGCGAAATAGCAACGATTACCAAATGGATCGAGCAAGGTGCTGAATATAAACCCCACTGGTCGTTTATAAAGCCTAAAAAAGAAAAAGCTCCTGAGGTAACCCTCGCAGAATGGCCTAAGAATACTATTGACAAATTTGTTTTGGCCAAGTTGGAGCGTAAAAATCTAAGTCCTTCTGAAAGGGCTTCAAAAGAGCACCTTATTCGCCGTCTCAGTTTCGATTTAATAGGATTGCCACCAACCTTGTTACAGATTGAGGATTTTGTAAATGACACATCGCCGGATGCGTATGAAAAAGTAGTAGATCGTCTTTTGGCTTCACCTGCATATGGAGAACGTATGGCGGCCGAATGGATGGATGTAGCTCGTTATGCAGATAGCGATGGCTATTTGGATGATAAACACCGTGATTTTAGTCCGTATAGGGATTGGGTCATAAAAGCCTTTAACGAGAACATGTCCTACGAGCAGTTCGTAACATGGCAGTTGGCAGGAGACCTTATTAAAAACCCATCTCAAGAAAGTATTTTGGCAACCGCCTTTAATCGATTGCACAAAAAGAACTCTGAGGCGGGAATTGTTTTTGAAGAGTATCGGGTGGAGTATGTGGCGGATCGTACCTTATCTGTTGGAAAGGCATTTTTAGGATTGAGTGTGGAATGCGCAAGGTGCCATGACCATAAGTATGACCCGATCAGCCAAAAAGACCATTATGAGCTTTTTGCATTCTTCAATAGTACAAATGAAATTGGGACGCCAGTATATGGGCCAGGTCAAGTACCCGGACCTTCACTTTTATTGACCAATGACGAGCAAAAAGAAGTGCTGGAATTTATTGATAGGGATATCGATCTAATACAAAAACAATTGATATCGGTTAAAAAGGAAACACCTGAGATAGTAAATAATTGGTCTAAAAACCTATTGGGGCTAGAGGCTTCCTTGCAAAAAAGCTTAAAAAAAGGATTGCAAACCAGCTTAAATTTTGATTCGTTTTTACCTCGGGATAAGAAATCGTTCAGCATTCAAAATAGTGGGGGGGATAGACAGTCTGTAACCGTCAGGGAACCAATTATTGACAACGGTCTAAACGGAAAAGCTGTTTTTTTTGGAGATTATACCACCATGAGAATGCCCGAAAACGTAGGGTGGTTTGATCAATCTGATCCTTTTACCATTTCCATTGCCGTAAAACCGGACAGAAACTATGAAGAGGCTGCAATTTTTACACATTCCGAAGAAGTTAGGCAAGGGTTAAAAGGGTATTCTATGCACCTAGAGGATAACAAGCTTAAGTTTATAATTGCGCGTTCCTGGCCATCCAATGCCATTCAGGTAAAAACGAAGGAATCTATTCCCGAGAAAGAGTGGAGTTCCGTAACCGTGTCCTATGATGGACTCGGTAAAGCG
Source organism: Zobellia amurskyensis (assembly GCF_009725985.1). Classification (GTDB taxonomy): domain Bacteria; phylum Bacteroidota; class Bacteroidia; order Flavobacteriales; family Flavobacteriaceae; genus Zobellia; species Zobellia amurskyensis. Next base: position 108,709 of record NZ_RCNR01000008.1, on the reverse strand, counting down.
GAAGGTGTTCATATCTACTTAGATGGAAAAAAAGTGCCGGTAGAGATTGAAATAGACAACTTGTACAAATCCATCCTATTCAAGAAAAATGCGCATAATTATGCATTCGGTGGCTTTACTGTTGGTGTAAGTGGCAAGTTTAAATCTTTTAAAGACGGAGGCGTGGATAACCTCAAAATTTACGACCGCCAACTATCAGATTTGGAAGTGCTTTACAATATATCCCCAAAAATGACAATGGGTATAGTGAAAGAGGGGGATAAGAATCTATTGACGGATTTTTATTTTCTAAGTATGGATAAAGAAGCCGAAAGCACAAGAAATATACTGCAGGAGCAACGAAAAAAACAGTTTAATGAACTGGAGTCTATAAAAGAAATCATGGTATTGGGAGATTTGCCAAAGCCCAGACCTACTTATATTCTTGATCGCGGAATGTACGATGCTCCTACGGAAGAGGTGCAGCCCAATGTGCCGGAAGTTGTAATGCCCTTTGGCGATGATTTGCCCAAAAACAGGTTGGGACTTTCACAATGGCTGTTCGATAAAAATAACCCGTTAACAGCAAGGATCTTTGTAAACCGCTTATGGCAAATGCATTTTGGTCAAGGCTTGGTGTCCACTTCGGATGATTTTGGAAACCAAGGCAGCTTGCCGTCGCACCCGGAACTGTTGGACTGGTTGGCCGTGGAATTCATGGATTCAGGTTGGGATATCAAGAAAATGCACAAGCTGATTGTTATGTCGGCTGCTTATCAACAAAGCTCGGAACTTACTCCAAAATTGTTAGAAATTGATACGGATAACATTTTATTGGCGCGAGGGCCCAGTATGCGTATGACGGCAGAAATGGTGAGGGACAATGCATTGGCGATCAGTGGGCTTTTGATTTCGAAAATTGGCGGAGCAAGTACCTATCCCTATCAACCCGAAGGCTTATGGGACGAAATCAGTAACAAGCCTTGGCGTTATCAATACAAACAGAAACCAGGGGAAGGTTTATACCGAAGAAGCTTGTATACCATTTGGAAACGAACCTCGGCACCACCGTCTATGCAGATTTTTGATGGGGGAGATCGAAGTGTTTGCACCGTTAAAAGAAGGGAGACCAGTACTCCGTTACAAGCCTTGGTACTCTTGAATGACCCTCAATATATTGAAGCCTCATATGTTCTTGCTGAAAATTTGATAGAGGAAACTACGGATAATCCGGAATTGTTACTGCAAAAGGCGTTTCAACTTAGTACGGGTAGAAAGGCCAAAAAGGAAGAAATGGGTATTTTAAGGAAATTTCTTGATGATGAACTTCATCGGTTTTTGGGGAATAAAGAGGATGCTATGGCCTATTTGAATATGGGCGAGACTAAAATAAAAAGTACATCGGACCCAGTGAAGGTGGCGGCACTGGCAACGGTTATTAACGGAATTATGAATACTACGGAAGGATTCACCATACGATAAGAAGAAGATTATGAGAGATATTCATGAACAGAAGAAGTTTGAAGATACCCGTAGGGGCTTTTTAAAGAAAGCATCCTTAGGGTTTGGGTCCATTGCGCTGTCCAGTCTTTTGGGGCCAACGGAATCTCTTGCCAACGATTTGCTAGTTTCGAAAAGGCCTTCGTTGGTAAACGCCAATGGGGGCGCATTGGGTGGAACCCATTTTCCCGCCAAAGCCAAACGGATAATTTATTTGTTCCAGAGTGGTGGTCCGTCTCAAATTGAAACGTTCGATTATAAACCTTCTTTGGCCAAATGGCACGGTCAGGAAATACCTGATTCGGTTAGGGGAACACAGCGTAATTCTGGAATGGTAACTTCACAGAGCACTTTTCCGTTGGTACAATCTATTTTCGATTTTAAACAACATGGTCAGTCCGGTGCTTGGGTGAGTGAACTTTTTCCACATACCGCTGGCGTTGTAGATGACCTTTGTATTATAAAATCAATGTATACCGAAGCTATTAACCATGAACCTGCGGTTATGTTTATGCAAACGGGCTCTCAATTAAGTGGTAGGCCTTCAATTGGGTCATGGTTAAGTTATGGCCTTGGGAGCGATAATAAGGATCTGCCCAATTTTGTAGTGATGCTTTCCAAAGGAGGAGGTGCCCAACCCTTGAGTTCGGCGGCCTGGGGGAATGGGTTTTTGCCTTCCCACCATCAGGGAGTTCAATTTCGCTCGGGCAAAGATCCGGTGTTGTATTTGAATAATCCGCATGGGGTACACGATCACGACCGTAGGCGGGCGCTGGACTATATTTCGGATTTGAACAATCAGCAGTACGATATCTGGAAAGATCCGGAAATTCAATCTAAAATAAATCAATATGAAATGGCATATCGCATGCAGAATTCAGTACCGGATGCGGTAGATACTTCCAATGAGCCGGACCATGTGTATGAATTATATGGTGAGGATGCCAAAATTCCGGGTACCTATGCTGCCAATTGCTTACAGGCAAGGCGTCTATCGGAGAAAGACGTGAAGTTTATACAATTGTACCATATGGGATGGGACCAGCATGGCGGGCTTCCTAATGGAATAAAAAGACAGGCATTGAGTACGGATCAAGCTACTGCGGGACTTATTACGGACTTAAAACAGCGCGGACTTCTAGAGGATACTCTAGTGGTTTGGGGCGGAGAGTTTGGGCGGACCAGTTTCTCGCAAGGTAGGCTTACGGCCGAAAGTTATGGAAGAGACCATCACCCCGGCTGTTTTACCATGTGGATGGCAGGTGCCGGTGTAAAAGCAGGCATGGTCTACGGAGAAACCGATGAATTTAGTTACAATGTTGCTCGTAACGGGGTACACGTTCACGATTTTCAAGCCACAATAATGCATTTGTTGGGTATAAATCATGAAAAGCTTACCTTTAAACACCAAGGTAGAAGATACCGTTTGACCGATGTTCACGGTCATGTAGTAAAAGATATTTTAGCATAATCCGCATGCCAACAAGAAGAGAATTCATGAAAAAAACAACCATGGGTACGGGAGGTATTTTAGCCATGACCACTGTGCCGTTTTATATTAATAATTCAAAAGTTAACCTGAGTGAAGAAGTCATTGGCCATGGTGATTTTAAATATAGAGTTGAAATAGGTTGGGGAGATTTGGACCCTAAGAAACACCCTGTAAATAATTGCCATGAAATGGTCATGGATAAAAAGGGAAGGTTGTTTATGCTTACCGATCATATGAAGAACAATGTGTTGGTCTATGATAAATCAGGGGTTTTATTACACAGCTGGACACTGAATTTACCAGGGGCACATGGTCTTACTATTCATGAAGAAGGTGGTGCGGAATTCTTGTACATTACCGACCCATCCTCAGGGAAGGTCATAAAAACTGATTTAGATGGGGGTATTGTCCTAGAGATTGCATCACCCGTATCAAACGGAGTGTATGAGCAAAATGCACCATTTAAGCCCACAGAAACTGCAATTGGACCTAATGGTAGTATTTATATAGCGGATGGATATGGATCACAGTTCATTCTACAATACGATCCGAAAGGCAATTTTATCCGAAAATTTGGGGGAGACAGCTTCCTTTCTCCGGAAAAGTTCAAGCAAGCACATGGTGTAGCGATTGATAATAGAGATCCGTCTAACCCCACTTTATTATGTACTGCTCGAATAAAAAATTCGTTCAAAAGGTTTTCTCTGGAAGGCGAGTATATAGAAGATTATTACATGCCAGGTCTTTTTGTGAGTAGACCCGTTATAGATGGTGAAAATGTATACTCCGGTGTTTGTTTTGGAATGGAGGAGGGCAATTATAATATGCAAGCGAATAAAGGTTTCGTAACTATTTTAGATAAGGATAATAAAGTGATCTCAAATCCTGGTGGTACCGAGCCAACTTATGAAAATGGAAAATTAAAATTGATGTTTCAAGAGAAACCCATTTTTAAGCATTGCCATGATGTATGTATAGATGATGATAAAAACCTATATGTCTGCCAATGGAATGCCGGTAGCGTCTATCCTTATAAGTTACATCGAGTTTAGAAACTAGTTTCATATTTGAAACAAATAGTGTTTTTGTTGTTGTTTATTTTCTGTTTTCGAAGATGTTAAGGGAAATAAGAAATTCTTATCTTGTAGCTTTAAGATAGAATTTAGACTGTATGAAAGCCTTTTCTTTAATTGCCTCAATTTTAGTTTTTACTTCATTTAACGGATTTGCTCAAAATGAAACCGAATATAATCCCGAGGCTAAACTTTTAGAACTTGGAATTGAACTTTCGGAGCCTTCTGCTCCTATGGCCAATTATGTAAATGCGGTACGTACGGGGAATCTCATTTTTCTTGCGGGCAAAGGACCAACAAAACCTGATGGAGAGAACATTACAGGTAAGTTAGGGAAAGACCTCACTATTGAAGAAGGCTATGAGGCAGCTAGAATAACAGGTATCAATCAAATTTCAGTATTGAAAATGGAATTGGGCGACCTAAAAAAAGTAAAACGTATTGTTAAGGTTCGTGGGATGGTCAATGCCGTTCCGGATTTTACTGATCAGCCTAAAGTCATCAACGGATATTCAGATTTAATGGTAGCGGTTTTCGGAGAAAGAGGCAAACATGCACGAGCTGCCGTGGGCATGGGTTCTTTACCCGGTAATATTGCTGTTGAGGTAGAAATGATTGTTGAGGTAGAAGATTAGGTTATGCGCAATCAATTGTTGTTCAGTTCTGCTTTCGGAAAAGTCTTAGTATGTCTTATTGTTTTTTTTGGATTCAACGGTTGTAAGCCTGATACTGACCAACCGGAATTCCTTCTCCGTACCGCACTCTTGGTAAATGAGGAGCACACTTGGTACAAAGCATTTGTTTATTTTGGGGAGATTCTTGAAGAACGTTCCAAGGGGCGAATAAAGGTAGAAGTGTATCCCTCCGAGCAATTGGCCAAAGAGATTGAAGCCATAAGGCTTATTCAGGCAGATGTTATTGATATGACGACCACAGGCTCCACGCTTACCAACTGGTTTGAAGTGGCTACTTTCTGTGAACTTCCCTTTCTGATGCAGGATTCGACAGATATGAATAGGTATATTAATGGGCCTATTGGTACATTGATGGAGGAGGAAATGATAAATAAGTCTGGATTGCGATCATTGGGTCATTTTGAACGGGGCCCTAGACATCTTACATCCAACAGACCTATACGGCACCCTGATGATTTAAAAGGACTTATTGTGCGGGTGCCTAACGTGCCATCATTTGTGACACTTTGGAAGGCACTTGGGGCAAAACCTACGCCCATGGCTTTTTCTGAAGTTTTTACTTCTTTGCAACAGGGCACTATAGAAGCACAAGAAAATCCTTTTGCTTTGGTAAACAATGCCGGTTTTGCGGAGGTTCAAAAATATTTGAACCTTACAGGTCATGTTATGAGCTGGGTATATCCGGTTGTAGGTGAAAAGCAATTTCAAAGGCTTCCACCGGATTTACAAAAACTATTTTTAGAGGCTGCCAAAGATATGCAATCCTATGAGCACCGTCTTTTTCTGGAAAACGAAAAAAAAGTACAGGACCAGCTTAAGGCAAAAGGTATGGAGTTTATAGAGGTGGATAAAGATGCTTTTCAGGAAAAATGTGAGGAGGCCATTTACAATAGCCTTTCCCCGGACATGCAAATAATATACAATCAACTCAAAAAAGAGAAAGATGCTTCATAAAACAATTGGGCGTGTTTTAAAAGTGGGCGTATTATTAAGTACGTGGGGGCTCATTGCTACGGTACTCTTACAGATTCTTTGTAGGTTCACACCTTTGGATACCCCTTCATGGACGGAAGAAGCCTCACGTCTCTTCTTTATTTATGCTATGTCTTTTGGTGCCGGTTTGGCTATGAAAAACGAATATTATGTTCACTTAGATATGTTTTTTAGTCGCTTTCCGGTAAGAATGCAGCAACTGTTGGTTCAAATTATTCCTGTAGTGGTGTTGGTGCTGTTTATTATCATGGCTATTTATTCTGTGAAATTCATTGTATTGGGTATTCCTGAGAAATCACCCAGTATGGGCTTTAATATGGGGGTAGCCTTTTTCAGTATGTTTGTTATGTCGGCTTCTATCAGTTATTACCTCTGGAAAAAAATCCAAAGAAATTATAAAAATTCTAAATCATGATTTGGGTTCTTGTTCTAGTTTTTGTGGTATGTCTCGTTTTGCGTTTTCCTATAGCTTTTGCGCTCGGGCTTTCATGTTTGAGTTACCTTTTGGCAAAAGGTATTCCGTTAATTATTGTACCCATGAAAATGTATTCGGGTATAGACGTATTTGTACTGCTAAGTGTTCCCGGCTTTATTATGGCGGGAAACCTTATGAATCGCGGAGGACTGACCGAAAAGATAATTACCTTTTGCAATCATTTGCTAGGTCATATTAGGGGAGGACTTTCTTTAGTAAATATAGGAGCATCCATGTTATTTGCCGGTATTTCCGGTACTGCCATTTCAGATACGGCAAGTATGGGGTCTATTATGATTCCAGCTATGAAAAAGGAAGGCTATGATACCGGTTTTTCATGTGCGGTTACCGCTGCTTCGTCAACTATTGGTCCTATTATTCCTCCAAGTGTACCTATGATTATTGCGGCCACCTTGAGTGGGCTCTCGGTAGGGAAATTGTTCCTTGCAGGTGCGCTGCCAGGTTTACTTTTGGGAGTGGGTTTATTGATTACGGCCTATGTTATCTCTAAAAAGAAAAATTATCCCAAACATGCCCGAAGCAGTTTAAAGCAGGTGGCCCGTGGTTTTGTTGATACATTTTGGTCGCTTTTAATGACGTTTATCATCCTTTATGGTATCATTGGAGGGATTTTCACTCCTACGGAAGCTTCTATTATTGCTGTGGTGTATGCTTTGGTAATCGGTAAATTTGTCTACAAGCGCTTGAGCTTTAAGAACATTCAGGTGGTGTTTTTAGATAGTATGAAAACCTCGGCCTCTCTTATGGTATTGGTAGGTTTTGCCAACCTTTTTGGATATATATTGATTACCGAACAGATTCCGCAAAGTATCTCCAATGAAATTTTGGGATTTACTGATAATAAGTACGTGGTATTATTACTGATAAATTTACTTCTAATTGTAGTGGGCACTTTTATGGAAACCATTGCCGCACTTTTAATTCTTTTTCCAATCCTGTTAAAAGTGGCTTTGGCAGTAGATGTGGATCCCATTCACTTTGCCGTTATAGCGGTTCTAAATTTAATTATAGGATTGACTACCCCACCGGTTGGAGTTTGTCTTTTTGTGGCATCTAGTATAGGTAAAATATCTATAGGAGAAGTAAGTAAAGCTGGTCTGCCCTTTTTATTGGTCAGTTTTTTGGTGCTAATTTTGGTAACCTTGTTTCCTTGGTTTTCATTAGCACTCCCCAATTTATTTATTGATTAGTCACTTAACGATTTATGGTAAAAACCGGGTGAAATTAGTGGCTTAGTTTTTTCAACACACGTAAAAAAACTTTAGTTTTGCCATCTTGATTAAATGGCCTCGTAGTTCAATGGATAGAATAGAAGTTTCCTAAACTTTAGATGCAAGTTCGATTCTTGCCGAGGTCACTTTTCCAATAAAAGATTTTTGATATTTTGGTGTTTGGGAAAAAGTCAAACATGTTGTGCTGAACAGTATTAGATTTTATAGACGTCAAATTTTTCAATCAACTCATTAATCCTTTTTTTGTTTTCCTCTAGCTTGGCCTCAAGTTCCTTAATCTGTTCTTCCGTAATGGTATTCATGCCATCATTATTATGATTGTCCGTTTATAACGGCACATGAAGGCTTACATTGTGTGTTTTTTTATCAATTATAATATTTTTATCACATAAACTGTTGATAACTTAAATTACAGGGCCGTTTATGTCTTTAATAATTTTAGTCTTTTCTCTTGGCCCAAATCTCGTACATGGGCTCTCCTTTACTATTATTTCCCGTGTGATGCCAATCATTTCCTTTTAGTTCATAATTAAAAGTCAGTTCCGCCCCAACGCGAGAATTATCCTTTGAGAAAAACTCAATGTGTTCAATGTATTTGCCATCCTGCGATGTAAATGAACCACCTCCTGTTCCATGAAATTTCATTGTCTCCGTGTTATAGGCTATCCATTGGAAACGACCATCCTTCAGTAGTTTCAATGTTTTTCGAGGGTTTTCTTCTCCTCTTCGTTCTTGCCCTGTGTCCGGTCCGCGCGTGGCAAAGAGCCATTTTCCGTCCAAGTCTTGTTTCATTGATGGGGCTGGTTTAAAAAGGTGTTTCGATTTCATTTCAAGAATAAGGTCCTTGCCGTTCAATTCAAAAGGAATACTAAGTGTTCTCAGTTGGTCTTTTTCATAATTAGAGTTGAATTCCAATAGTACTATTAATCGGTTTCCTTCTACTTGGGTAAAACCTCCACGGGTCATAATAAACTGGGCAGGGCTTTTTTTGTAAACCGTATGTATTAAATAATCACCATCTACCTGAAGCTCATGGGTAATGTTGTTTTGGTCAACTTTCTCCTCAAAAAAGTAAGTTTTTGACGGTATTTGAGCATGGACCACATTTGATATGGCCAGTAGAAGGCATATAACGATGTTTTTTGAATAATTTTTAATGCTATTTTTCATCTGTGAAATAGTTTTTAATGACTTAAAAATAAGGTAATTAGATTGTATTTTGAAATCTTTTTTTTGTTGAAAAATCTTTTTTTTGCGTTTTATCGTAATTTCTTTGAAAATGCTTGTTTTTACATTTTTTTTGTTTTCATTTGTCCTGTCTTTAGCGATATAAAACTGAAGGCATTATGAGCTTTTAGCTGAACAACATGCAATGTGTTTCTATGTTCGGGCTATGGGAGATTAGGAAGTCAAATCTCATAGCAACCCATCAGATGGGCGGCCGAATTTTAAAGCTAACTTCCGATTTTTCTACTTCAATTGTGCAAAGCCAGCACATCTATTTCTTCATTCCTACTACTCAGGAACAAATTCTTATATGATAATCGGTAACAATTTCATAACTTTTACGAGACCCAATAGTTAAAAAAATATACCGATTTTCATTCACAAGAATTCACGATGAACAATAAATATATCGATCTAATCGATCAGACTTACTTTTTCCCTCAAGAAGAGTTTACTCTTGAGGACGAACATTTGAAATTTCATAACATTCCACTACAGGAGTTGGTAGAGAAATATGGTAGTCCATTAAAATTCACTTATTTGCCTAAAATATCCGAGAATATTGCTAGGGCAAAGAATTGGTTTGCGAACTCTATTGAAAAAAATGCATACAAAGGCAAGTATCACTATTGCTACTGTACTAAAAGTTCTCACTTTCAGCATATTTTGCATGAAACGCTTAAGAACGATATTCATATTGAAACGTCATCAGCTTTTGATATAAATATAGTAGAGCAGCTAAAAAAAGACGGTAAGTTAAAGGATAACGCTTATGTAATATGCAATGGTTTTAAACGCGATCAATATATTGAGAATATTGCAAGGCTTATTAATAATGGCCATCGTAACTGTATTCCTATAATAGATAATTACGAAGAAATAGATTTACTATCCGATGCAATTGATGATACTTATAAAATTGGTATTCGTATAGCATCGGAAGAAGAGCCAAAATTTGAGTTCTATACCTCTCGTCTAGGTATTGGTTATAAAAACATAGTTCCTTTTTACGAAAATCAGATTAAGGATAATGATAAAGTTGAGCTTAAGATGCTTCACTTTTTTATCAATACTGGTATACGTGACAACGCCTATTACTGGAACGAACTTGTTAAATGTTTAAAAGTGTATACTCGTTTAAAGAAGGTATGCCCTTCTTTAGATAGCTTAAATATTGGTGGTGGTTTTCCTATAAAGAACTCTTTGGCTTTTGAGTACGATTATCAATATATGATCGATGAGATTTTAAACCAGATCAATATTACGTGCCAAGAGGCAGATGTGCCGGTGCCACATATTTTTACTGAGTTCGGGAGCTTTACAGTAGGCGAAAGCGGTGGAGCTATTTATGAAATTCTGTATCAAAAGCAACAAAACGATCGTGAAAAATGGAACATGATAGATTCTTCTTTCATTACCACTTTACCGGATACGTGGGCCATTAACAAGCGTTTTATCATGCTGCCCATAAACCGTTGGAACGATGAGTATGAGCGTGTTCTATTAGGCGGACTTACTTGTGATAGCGATGATTATTACAATAGCGAGCAGAACATGAACGCTATTTATTTACCTAAATATAGACGGGATAAACCCTTGTATATTGGCTTTTTTAACACAGGGGCTTACCAAGAGACTATTGGTGGGTATGGCGGTTTGCAACACTGCCTGATTCCTCAACCCAAGCATATCTTGATAGATAAGGATGCCCATGGTAATTTTAGCTATGAGGTTTTTAGTCCTCAGCAAAAGGCAGAGGACCTACTAAGTATTTTGGGTTACGAAACAGAAAAATCCGCTAAAAACGGCAGCGATAATATTGTCGCAAATACAATTACATCAAACGTATAAACTTCACTTAATTAAGATGAGCACAACAAAGAATTATGCGGGTATCCCCGATAAATTCGCACAGTTAGAAACGGCAAAGGTAGTTTTGATACCAGTGCCTTACGATGGAACAAGTACTTGGGGAAAAGGAGCTGATAAAGGCCCTCAGGCATTTTTAGAAGCTTCGGAGAATATGGAGCTGTATGATATTGAGACCAATACGGAGGTTTATGAGCAAGGCATTCATTTGGCCGAAGCTATTACAGAGAATAGTTCACCGGAGGCGGTTGTAAATGCCGTTCATAAAAGAACTAAGAAGTATATTAAGCGTAATAAGTTCGTAACCTTGTTTGGTGGTGAGCATTCCATATCTATTGGTACCATTCGTGCCTTTAATGAGTGCTTTGATAATTTGACGGTTCTACAGATTGATGCGCATGCAGATTTGCGTGAGTCGTATGAAGGAACCAAGTACAATCATGCCTGTGCAGTTCATGAAGCAAGTCAGACCACAAATCTTATTCAAGTAGGTATTCGTTCTATGGATGCTATTGAGCGCACTTTTATGGATGAAGAAAAAACATTCTTTGCTCATGACATGGCCCAAGATGAGTATTGGATGGATAAAGTAATCGAAGCAATGACGGACAATGTGTTGATCACATTTGATCTTGATGCTTTTGATCCATCTATAATGCCATCTACAGGTACTCCTGAACCAGGCGGTTTATTCTGGTATGAGACCTTGGAGTTTTTAAAGCAGGTGTTCGAAGAGAAAAATGTAGTTGGCTTTGATATTGTTGAACTATGTCCAAATCCATCGGAGAAATCCTCAGATTTTCTAGCTGCAAAATTGTATTATAAAATGCTTAGCTATAAATTTATGGGTGAAGCAGCAGAGGATGACTATGACAACACTTATGATGTAGATAGCAAATCTGGTAACAACGGTTCAAAATTTGACGATGATGAAGACTAAAGGAGCAATTTCCGAATTTATAGAAAAATATTACTTGCACTTTAATGCAGCCGCTTTGGTAGATGCTGCAAAAGGGTATGAAGCACAGCTGAACAAAGGTTCTAAGATGCTCGTTTCATTGGCAGGTGCAATGAGTACTGCTGAGTTAGGTAAAATTTTTGCTGAAATGATTCGCCAGGACAAGGTGCAGATTATATCCTGTACTGGGGCCAATTTAGAGGAGGATATCATGAACTTGGTAGCACATTCACATTACAAACGTGTGCCTAACTATCGTGATTTAACGCCAAAAGACGAGTGGGCTTTACTTGAAAAGGGGTTAAACCGTGTAACAGATACCTGTATTCCTGAAGAGGAAGCTTTTAGAAGGTTGCAAGAACATATCGTTAAGATTTGGAAAGATGCCGAAGCAAAAGGTGAGCGATATTTACCGCATGAGTATATGTACAAAATGTTGCTTTCCGGTGTTCTAGAAGAGTATTATGAGATTGATTTAAAAGATTCTTGGATGTACGCTGCCGCGGAAAAAAACCTTCCTATTGTTTGCCCAGGTTGGGAAGATAGTACTATGGGGAACATTTTTGCATCTTACGTGTTGAAAGGCGAGTTGAAAGCCAGTACCGTAAAATCCGGTATTGAGTACATGACCTTTTTAGCGGATTGGTACACAGATAATTCTGAGAATGGAATTGGTTTCTTTCAAATTGGTGGTGGTATAGCAGGAGATTTTCCTATATGTGTAGTGCCCATGCTTTACCAAGATATGGAAAGAACAGATACACCTTTCTGGAGCTATTTCTGCCAGATCAGTGATTCAACTACAAGTTATGGGTCGTACTCAGGTGCGGTACCAAACGAAAAAATTACTTGGGGTAAATTAGATATTGATACCCCTAAATTTATCATAGAAAGCGATGCAACTATTGTTGCACCATTAATTTTTGCATATCTTCTTGACTTATGAGCAATAAACGAGACACCTCAAATTTAAAGCGCGTCATAGTAGACTTTAAAAAGTTAACGCCAGAAGTTCTTAAGCTTTTGGTGGAGGCTTACCCTGATGGTTATGATGATAGAAATATTATTTCATTCAGAAATGCTAGTGGTGAGCGTATAGAAGCAGTTGAAGTATTGACCGAAGACACCAAGTATTTGGTGAAGATCAGTGCGAAGCTTGAGTACACCATGGAAAATTATGATGAGGATGATTATGAAGACTTTGAAGATGATGATCCAGAAGCGGTAGCGGAGCCAGACCCAGAAGATATGGCTCAGGACGATGAGTAATAGTGCTGTGTGGTTTGTGAAAACCCTTTATGTGCTCATTGACTGGGCAAAAAATCCCCTTGTTCTATTCCGAGGTTTTGTTGATAGAGATACTAATTACTTAATGTCCATTCAATGAAAATAGAAGAAATAGAAAATATAGAGTTAAAGTTTTTAGACCTTGATGATTATCAAGAACTTAAAAGCGCCATGATTTCTGCATATACCAATATGCCCGGATCGTATTGGAAAGAGGAACATATTAAATCGCTGATCGATAAATTTCCAGAAGGTCAGGTAGTTATTAAAATTAATGGACAGTTGGCCGGTGTGGCCCTGTCCATTATTGTAGACTATGATAGTTTTGATGATGAGCACACCTATGAGCAGATCACAGGTAACTATTCTTTTTCCACACATGATGATGAAGGAGATGTGCTATATGGTGTGGAGGTTTTTATAAAGCCCCAATTCCGTGGTCTTAGATTAGGTAGACGTTTGTACGATTACCGCAAGGAACTATGTGAAAAGCTGAACCTTAAAAGCATTGCTTTTGGAGGTAGAATGCCCAATTTCCATAAATATATGGATGAGCTTACTCCAAAAGAGTATATAGCCAAAGTGCGTAGAAAAGAGATTGCGGATCCTGTACTGAACTTTCAGATTAGCAATGATTTTCATCCTGCTAAGGTTATGAAAGGCTATTTGGAGGGTGATAAGGCTTCCAGTGATTTTGCTATTTTAATGGAGTGGGATAATATATATTATCAAAAACCCTCTAAAAAAGCATCGGCAAAGAAAACGGTTATTCGTTTAGGGCTTATACAATGGCAGATGAGGCCGTATAAGGATTTAGAAGAGTTGCTGCAGCAAGCAGAGTATTTTATTGATGCCGTATCAGGTTATCGGTCAGATTTTGCCTTGTTTCCAGAGTTCTTTAATGCCCCATTAATGGCTAAGGATAATCATTTGTCCACGCCGGATGCTATTCGGGAGCTGGCGAAACATACGGATGCTATTGTACAGAAATTCTCGGAGTTTTCCATTTCTTATAACATCAACATCATTACAGGAAGTATGCCCGAAATGATTGATGGACGTTTATACAACGTAGGCTATCTATGTAGAAGAGATGGTAGTATGGAGCGTTACGAAAAGCTGCATGTAACACCGGACGAGGCTAAAGTTTGGGGTATGCAAGGGGGTAATCAGCTAAAGGCTTTTGATACGGATTGCGGTAAAATTGGAATTTTAATCTGTTATGATTCGGAATTTCCAGAGTTAAGCCGTTTATTGGCCGATGAAGGAATGGACATATTATTTGTTCCCTTTTTGACCGATACGCAAAATGGGTACTCAAGAGTACGGCATTGCGCTCAGGCAAGAGCAATTGAAAATGAATGCTACGTGGCTATCGCAGGTAGTGTAGGCAACCTGCCCAATGTTCAGAATATGGACATCCAGTTTGCTCAATCCATGGTATTTACGCCTTGCGATTTTTCATTTCCAACAAATGGTATAAAGGCAGAGGCTACACCAAATACGGAGATGATTTTAATTGCTGATGTAGATATCGATTTATTGCGAGAGCTCAATCAATTTGGGGCAGTACGCAATTTAAAAGATAGGAGAAAAGATATATTTGAACTTAGAAAAAAAGTATAGTTTGACTGACTTAAAGATTATTGGTAGTGAAGAATGGTGTGTGTTTGAGAACTTGGGTATTCCAGCCATAAAGGCAAGGGTAGATTCAGGTGCCAAAACATCATCCATACAAGCAACCAACATAAAGATTATTATGAAGGGCACCCAAGAATGGGTAAAGTTTGAGGTGAGCCCTTTACAAGAAAACAGGAGTATTGCTATACCTTGCCAAGCTAGATTAGTAGACCGTAGGATGGTAAAAAGTTCTTCCGGTATTTCTGAAGAGCGTTTGGTGGTGCGCACGCCTGTTTCTATAGGAGAAGATACTTTTGAGATAGAACTTACCTTGGCTAATCGCGATACTATGGAGTTTCGTATGCTCTTAGGTAGAGAAGCTATTAATGAACGATATATTGTAAACTCGGCTATAAACTATCAAATACAAGACTTTGATGATGAAGCGGTCAATAAAATGTACGCGCCATATTTTAAAGAAAAGTCGGGTTTAAAGATAGCGTTGCTAGCTAGTAACCCTAACCTATATAGTAACAAACGTATTATAGAGGCAGCAGAAGCGCGCGGACATGAAATTGTTTTCTTAAATGTAGAACATGCATACATGAAGTTAGATGCCCACTCGCCTGAAATAAGGTACAGAGGGGGTAATATCCTTAATGCTTTTGATGCGGTCATTCCTAGAATAAAGCCATCGGTTACTTTCTATGGTTGCGCGTTGATCAGACAGTTTGATAATCTTGGGGTGTATTGCCAAAATACCGCCGAAGCCATTTCGCAGTCTAGAGACAAGCTTTTTGCATCTCAGTTGTTCTCAAAGAATGACATACATATTCCTATTACAGGTTTTGCAAAATCCCCAATGGATACCAAAGACCTTATAAAAATGGTAAATGGTGCTCCATTAATCATCAAGTTGTTGGAAAGTACCCAAGGAAAAGGTGTTGTACTTGCAGAGACCAATAAAGCTGCGGAGAGCGTAATAAATGCATTCAAGAGCGTAAATACGAACATATTGGTGCAAGAGTTTATTAAGGAAGCCAATGGGCAGGACATACGCTGTTTTGTGGTAAATGGTAAAGTAGTAGCATCAATGCAACGTCAAGCAGAAAAAGGTGAGTTTAGGGCTAATATACACCAAGGTGGTAAAGCCTCTATAATTAAGATTACCTCTGAAGAACGCAAACTTGCGCAGAAAGCTGCAAAGGTTCTTAACCTTGCCGTAGCTGGTGTAGATATCATTCGTTCAAATAAAGGACCGTTATTGTTAGAGGTAAACTCTTCTCCAGGTCTTGAGGGAATTGAAAATGCTACCGGTAAGGATATAGCTAACGAAATGATCGTTGCTATTGAAAGAAAGCTGAGGTTTACACTTTAGTACTTATATAGATACTAAAGATTTAATTAATATTAATTTGCGATTGTCGCTACTTGGCTGTAGATGGCAATCGCATTTTATAATTAAGATAGGTCGTGTAAAGTTCAATTTGTTTTTATTTGAGTGATTACTTGCTCTAGTAATTTCTAGAAGCTTTCTTTCTTACAAGTTCATAATACGTCAATTTTGAACTAAAAGTGCTTTTTGTCCTCATTTTAAAGTACCTCACCGATATTGTTGAAATGGACCTATCGGTCAACTAATTTATTTTTCCGTTTAAGTGTCAAATCATCGGTATAGCACATCTTTTTTCCGTTATAAAACACACTGTTTATGTTTGTAACTATCTGATTAGTAAATTTTTACACTTTAACGAGTAAAACGCACCACTTAAGAGAATTTCCTCAGGCATCCTACAATGTACCGTTCATAAATAGAGGAAACGAATTACAAAAACAAACTCTCTTAAGCTATGGTCAGATTCAATATTTTACTTCTTATCGCTCTTGCAACTTTAATGACTTCATGTTCTACTTCGTCAACTACTCAAGAAGATGAATTGTACAAGGCTGTTGCAACAACAAATGAAGAAGTAGAAATATCTACTATAGAGCAAGAGGTTATTGATGTTGTTAATGAGTATAGAGTTTCTGTTGGTTTAAACAAAGTAGAGTTCAACAGTGTTGCTTACGGTTACGCAAATGCACATAATGAGTACATGATTTCTGAAGGAGTGATCAGCCATGATAATTTTGATAAAAGAGCTTCTAACTTATCTGTTGAAGCCAATGCCGATTTTGTTTCTGAAAACTTGGGTATGGATTTTACAAATGCCAATGATATTCTTGAAGCTTGGAAAAATAGCCCAACACATAAGAAAGTAATGGAAGGTGATTTTAAATATACTGCTGTTAGTGTTACTGCAGATGAGAACGGTGTTCTTTATTTTACACAGTTGTTTTTTCAATAAGCCAAGAGAGTTGAATTAGTTTTAAGTTATCCTATAATATATAAGGTCCCCTATTTCGTATGAAGTAGGGGATTTTTTAGGGTGTATCATCATGGGAATAAATCATACTGTCCTTTTTATTGAGAATGGATAGTAACCAGGGTTAATTTTTTTTAAAATATGGTATAAGTCTGTTTATCAGTAAGTAAGGTTGTTTGTATGTTTTTATAGTCGACAAATGACACTTTTGGACTACAGATTATCGATAACAAATCCTTTCATCGAAAAAATAAGCATTTCACCGAGGGTATATAATAGCATAGACAATAATGGTTTGCAGATTTTAGTTTTTTATAAGACTTAACCTACTCATTTTGCCTATGATACGTAAAACTACACTAAAGCAAAACTTTTTAATCTGGCTATTGTTTGTCTGTTCGGTTTCCTATGCACAGGATAGGGTTTACGCTGACGCGATTTCAAATCAAAGCTCAGTTACCCAACCCAATAATGCTATAGATTCCGATTTAACGACCAATGCAATTGTACGTGCCGGTTCCGGTGTTATTTTGGGCATTGGGGCTTATGATGGTCTTTTGGAGCTTACTTACCCAACTACATTACCGGCAAACACTACCAGTTTTATAAAGATTGCTACTGAAGATGATATACTATCAAGTCTATTGGGCGGTAACCTAGGTGGTTTACTTTCTGATATTGTTGGTACACTGCTTGTTGGTAATCAAGAATTTTCTGCTGAAGCATTCAATATTGATGATAGTGTACTTCAGACTAGTTCAGGACTTGTTAATGCGTTTTCATCAGATGAGGCGCGTGTGGTAACAGATAAGAACGGTGATTATTTTCTGGCTCTTACGCCATCTAGTCCTTATGATAGGGTTAGTATAACCAATAGAGTTGGGTCTTTAATAGGACTGGGCCAAGAAAGAGACCTTAATGTTTATGGAGCCTATTATGGAGACGGAGATACTACGTGTGGTGCTCCTAGTTATACTTCTTTTAGTGGTGACGGTCTAACGTTAGATCTTTTAGGTTTAGGCGGAGCTGGAGTAACTAATCCTGAATTGGCCATAGATGGCGATGATGATACCTTTTCTGAATTAAGTTTAGGCCTTGTTGATGTTTTAGCCGGTATTGAGCAGACGTTCTATTTTGATAGTTCGGAAGACGCTAGCAATAATTATTATATAAAGATGGCAATGGACCCGTCTTTACTGCAATTAGGTGTTGCCAATTCAATTGAAGTAATCGGTCAAAATGGAACCGATCAATCCGTATTCTCAGATAATTTATCAAGTTTATTAGATTTGGATGTATTGGGTCTGTTAGAAAGTGGCCAGGCAGCTCTTATAGGTTTTGACCCTACAACTCCTGTAGATCGTGTAACGGTTCGTTTATCATCCTTGCTTGGTGCTGGTATTGATCAGGAACTTTTAATTTTTGATGTGTTCCGTGCTCCTGCAAGTCCAGTGGTAACTTCTACCGCCGACGACTTGAATATTTGTGCTGGTTTCAGCACCAGCGTTGTTGCGGAAGTTGAGAACGACAATAATGTTGAGCTAAGGTGGTACGATGCAGAAGAAGACGGAAACCTACTGGCAACCTTAGAATCAGGTGAAGCATTTACTACACCAATACTTAACTCAGATACTACCTATTATGTAGCAGCTGCGGAAATAGGTTGTCTCAAAGAATCGCCTAGAACTGAGGTCACGATAAATGTGGAGTCTGTTCCAACGGCAGGTGATATAACTATTGTAGGAAATGAAAACCCTATTTGTTCTTCGGATAACGTGGTATTGGTTCCAACCAGTTCGGTAGATGGTACGTATTCATGGTATTTTGATGCAAACAAAACCAATGAGATTACGGGCGGTCTGGTTTCTGGAGGCGTTACTTATGAAATAGATTCCAATGGTGTGTTGACCATTACAGGATTAACGGAAGCAGGTGGCCCATACACGTATTTTGTATCCGTTAAACATGATTTGGCGGGTTGTGAAAACGCTCCGGGAGATTTACAATCGGTTCAGGTTAATGTAGTTGATTTTACTAAAACCGTATCTATTGATTCCAACCCAATGATTAGCCTAGATGGTCTAATTGATATTTTTAACGGCAACAATTCGGTAAATGTAACCGGAACCGTCTCTGGTGATGTTATGGTAGGTGAAACTATATCCTTAAGTATAAACGGCAACCTTTTTGATGGTGTTGTAGCGGCAGATTCATCGTTCAGCATCCCGGTAGATGCAATTGATCTAGTTTCAGATATAGATAATACGCTTGAAGCTTTTGTACAAGGTGTTTTGTGTACCGTGTCCGAAGAAATTCCTGTAGACCTTCCAGATTTAATTATAGATGATATTTTCCAAGTTTTTTGTGCCTCTGATTTTGCTACTGTAGCAGATTTAGAGGTGGGCTTAAACGATATTGCACTTTTTAATGACCTCACGGCAGGCTTGCAGTTAAATGCTAATACACCTCTGGTTGATGGTGAGGTTTATTTTGCAGGAATTGCGGGTATACCGGCATCCGTGTTGGCTAGAGTACAGATAACGGTACAGGTGAATGATGTTCCTGGACCTACGACAAATTCTAGTAGTCAAGTCTTTTGTGAAAGTGATGGTCCTACGGTTGGGGATATTCAAGTTGATCAAACCAATGTTGTGTTTTATGATAGCCGTTTACGAGGAAACGCAATCGACCCTTCTACACCTATAGAAGATGGCCGTTGGTATTATGTGGCCGCTGTCGAAAATGGTTGCGAAAGTAGTGAGCGATTAAGAATTATGGCAAATATATTTGCTGACGGTATCTCTCCTATTACTATAACCGGCGAATCTGAGGAAGTATGCCGTGGGCGTTCGTACACGTACGAAACTAATGCTGACAAAGAAGATTATGTTTGGACTGTATCTGGTGGTACCATTACGGAAGGAGGGACTTCTACAGATAACTTTGTAACTGTTCGTTGGACAGAGTTAAGTGCCACCCAAATTAGCGTTTCCTATTCAGATGATTCAATATGTAGCCCAAGTAAAATGATGTCCTTAGATGTTGAGACAATCTCTTGTGGAATGGTTCTGGGCGAAGAATTTTGTTTGAAAGTCTTCAATGAATTCACTCCTAACAATGATGGATTCAATGACTTCTTCACGGTTCAATGTATTGAAGATTACTCAAATACTATAGAAATTTATAATCGTAACGGAAACCTTGTTTATAAAATGGCAGACTACCGCAATACTTGGAACGGTCTAGCTAATGTAAAAGGTGTTTTGAACAATGGAGATCATTTACCGTCAGGAACATACTACTATTCCATTAAGATTCCTGAATTAGAGAGAAACCTTGTCGGCTGGCTTCAATTGGCTAGATAATAAGTAGTTCTTTAAACAATTCACACCAAACCTTAACCAGTTATGAAATCACTTTGCACCACTATAAAGATAGTTATGCTCTGCTATCTCGTATTTAATTTGAGCACAGTATATGGTCAACAAGCACCTCAATATACCCAATACATGTATAATACAGCAGTTTTAAATTCTGGATACTCATCTAGAGGTATTCTAGAGGCAACGCTTTTACATCGTTCGCAATGGGTTGGAATAGATGGAGCCCCAGAGACACAATCCTTTTCAGTTCAAGGTAGATTACGGGAAAGAGTAGGAATAGGTCTTACGGCTATCAATGATAATATTGGGGCAGCTAATAATTTAGATGTAAACGGAACCTTTTCGTATGAGATTCCTACGGGCTATTTTACAAAGTTGTCTTTGGGAATCAATGCGGGTATAGATGTTTTAAAAGTAGACTGGTCCAAAGGAACCTACCAAGATGGACTGGACCCTATTTTTGCAGAAAACGTAAATAAATTACGGCCTGTATTTGGAGCAGGGGCATACTTTCATAGCGATAGATGGTATGTTGGGGTTTCTACGCACAACTTTTTAAATT
Source organism: Zobellia amurskyensis (assembly GCF_009725985.1). GTDB lineage: Bacteria > Bacteroidota > Bacteroidia > Flavobacteriales > Flavobacteriaceae > Zobellia > Zobellia amurskyensis. Next base: position 87,977 of record NZ_RCNR01000008.1, on the reverse strand, counting down.
CTCAAATCTATAATGACAACGAGATAGAGGTAACAGATCGGAAAAGTCAGTATTATGTAATGGCAGGTTATGTTATGGACCTCTCCGATAATTTAAAATTCAAGCCGGCTATTTTAACGAAACATGTGGCAGGAGCACCTATAACTGTAGATGTATCCGGTAATTTCTTGATAAAGGAAACCTTGGCTTTGGGCTTGGCATATCGCTATAATGATGCTGTTAGTGCCTTAGTTGGGTTGCATATTTCTAAAAGTTTCTTTTTAGGATATGCCTATGATTACTCCATAACTGGTTTAGAGAGTTATAATGATGGTTCGCATGAGATTATTCTCAAATACAACTTATTTGATGCTAAGAAGAGAGCATTGTCACCCAGATTTTTCTAAAAACCGACAACCATGAAAAAAATAATACTATACCTATTTTTGGGGGCATACCTTAGTGTTTCCGCCCAAAGTAAAGAGGAAAGGGCTAATGCCTATTTTGCCGATTTCAAGTTTGATAAAGCAATTGAACTATATAGCGATTTGGCAACGGAAAAAAAGCGACCTTCTTTGGAGGTTATACAACATCTTGCCGATAGCTATTTTAATATGAATAGATATCAAGAAGCTGTAAAATGGTATGAGAAGTTGTACTTGATTAAAGGCAAAAATGTTGGTGAGAGCAACATTATTAAATTGGTACAAAGCCTTAAGGCGAGTATGAAAATTGAAAGGGCAGATCAATTGCTTAGGGATTTTTATACGGATGAGAATAGATTGAACATGATGTTGTCGCAAAAAAAACACTTGGACAGCACGCTTGCTGAGAAAGAGAAATACGAAACTATAAACTTGGCTTTCAATAGCAGAAAATCTGATTTTGGTCCCATGTTTTTTAATGACGGATTAATTTTTGCATCCGCCAGAGACACCATAAAATCTAATGGGGAATTGTATCCGTGGAACAAACAGCCTTATTTAGACCTCTATATTACAAGACCTGATGACGCAAGTTATATCCCGGAAAAATATTTAGAGAATTTAGAGTCGTCGTACCATGATGCAACTTTGACGTTTTCTTGGGATGGCCAGACCGTATATTTTACAAGGAACTATCTTAAAAAGAAAAATAAGTTAAGTGCCAATGAAGATGGTCTCTCCAATATGCAAATTTTAAGGGGAACGATAAGTAACAATGAACTGATCAATGTTACCTCATTAAGCTTTAATAGTAAAGATTATTCTTGTGGACATCCAGCATTGAGTCCGGATGGGAGACATTTATATTTTACTTCTAATATGCCCGGAGGGTATGGTGAGTCGGATATTTATGTGGTTGATTTAAACAATGATGGCGATGTGCTTTCGGACCCTATGAATTTGGGGCCAGCAATAAATACACGGGGTAGGGAGATGTTTCCGTTCGTAAGCAATGAAGTATTGTATTTTTCTTCGGACAGTCATTATGGATTAGGAGGGCTGGACATTTTTGGTTCTGTAATCTCTTCAAAAACCGATTATTCCCTTCCGCTTAATATGGGTAAACCTTTGAACAGTAATATGGATGATTTTTCGTTCATTAGAGTGGACAAAAAGGGAGATGGTTATTTTGCTTCTAATCGGTCAGGAGGTAAGGGTGATGATGATATCTACCGTTTTGAAAAGGTAAAACCTACAGATTGCCTGGAATATTCAGGTTATGTGTTGAACAAGCAAACGGGCGAGCCCATTGCTAATGCCAATGTAGAACTAAAAAATGCGGTAGATGAACTTGTTTCTGTCCACAGAACGGATGAATTTGGTTATTATAACCTAATACTTCCCTGCAATAAGAAAAACACGTTGGTCTTTTCCAAGGCGGGATTTTCCAAAGAAATAATTATAATTGAAACAGGAGAAAATCCGGAAGCACCATCTAAGGACAATAAGATATACTTAACTCCTTTTGATAGTTTAGTGGAAAAAGATGGAGACGTAGAGAAGATTAAGGTAGACCCAATTTATTTTGATTATGATAAGTTTGATATTACAATCAGGGCAGAAATAGAACTCGAAAAGGTGCTTTTTGCCATGGAGAAATTTCCTGAAATCAAGATTAAAATAGAGTCTCATACGGATGCCAGAGGTACCGATGACTATAATTTGGAGTTATCCGATAATCGTGCAAAGTCTACAAGACGCTACCTGATTTCAAAAGGTATTGATGCCGATAGGATTGAGAGTGCTCATGGTTACGGTGAATATCGTTTAAAAAATGAATGTGCCAATGGCGTAAAATGTAGTGCCGAAAAACATTTTGAAAACCGCAGGTCTGACTTCATTATTGTTTCCAAACAGGTCAACGAAGTCCGTAACGCTAAAAAATAAATTTGGACTTTATTCCGGATTTAAGTTTGTGATCATATGTTGGAAAATTTGGCTTAAGAAGCCAAGTTTTCCAACATTTCTTTTGTGGTTTTTTCTAGGTCAAATTCCGCTTTCCAACCCCAGTCACGTCTTGCTTCTTGATCATCAATGCTTCCCGGCCAAGAATCCGCTATAGCTTGTCTAAAATCCGGTTCATACGAAATTTTAAAATCGGGAATATGTTTTTGAATGCAGTTTGCCATTTGGGCAGGTGTGAAGCTCATGGCCGACAAGTTGTAAGAACAGCGCACCTTTACATTTTCCGGTTCGGCATCCATAAGCTGTAGTGTAGCTTTAATGGCGTCCTCCATAAACATCATAGGAAGTTCCGTGTCTTCTTTTAAAAAGCAGGTATAGGTACCTTCGGATAATGCTTTGTGGTAGATTTCTACAGCATAGTCTGTAGTGCCTCCGCCCGGCATTGTTTTCCAGCTTATAAGTCCTGGGTAACGAATGCTCCGTACATCAACGCCATACTTGTGAAAATAATAATCGCACCAGCGTTCACCGGATTGTTTACTTATGCCGTACACCGTACTGGGTTCCATAATGGTGCTTTGTGAGGTGTCTTCCTTTGGAGTATTAGGACCAAAAACAGCAATGCTGGAAGGCCAGAATATCTTATCTATTTTCTTCTCTTTCGCTAGGTTGAGTACGTTAAAAAGCGAATTCATATTTAGGTTCCAGGCACGCATAGGGAATTTTTCTGCCGTTGCGCTCAACATGGCCGCCATTAGGTAGACTTCATTAATTGAATAGTAGGCTATCACTTCTTCTAGCGCATCGTAATCCGTTGCATCTAAAATCTCAAAAGGGCCTGAGTTCATTAAGTTTTCATTGCCTTCCCTAATGTCGCTTGCAATTACACTTTCATTTCCATACGTATTGCGCAAGGCTAATGTAAGCTCCGTGCCTATTTGGCCGCAAGCACCTATAATTAGAATCGATTTTTCCATTAATGTCTCGTTAAATGAATTGGGGAATAAAGATAGCGCTTCTTAAAATTTGTACATTCGCTTTATGAAAAGAATCTTCTTCTTTAGTTTGATGCTATTAATGACAATAGCGTGTAAAGAACAGAAACAAGAATTAGTTGTGGAGGATGCGAGTGCCCACGAAATAAGTAGTGAAAAATGGCCAAAGAAACTCCCTTTAAAGCCCGAAGCCCAAGCAATATTGGACGACTGGATAGAGTTTGCATCCTTTGAAACCAGTTTTGATGCGCTACATACCGTTGCCAATAGGGAAGATTTAAGCTTGGTTATCGAAAATATGATTACCAAGCAAAATCAGTTGGAAGAATCTACCTATCCTAAAGAATTTAATATTCCCCAGGTTAAGAGCCGTCAGAAAGTATTTAAGACCTACATGCTTAAAGTTAAGGGCGATTTGTTTTATAGGACGGATCCGCAGGAATCTATTTTACAAATGATGGAAGCGTACAATGCGTTTAGGAATCAATTCAACGTTGTGGTCAACAATACTTTGGATACAGATTTAATCTTGGATTTCTAAATAAAAAAAGCGACCAATCTTTAATGGATAGGTCGCATGGTATAAGAATAGGATAAGGATTGGTCTATTTAAAATTTGTTTTTACCATATAGAGCGAGCTGGCATCTATATCTGACCCGCCTGGGAGTATTTTTTGTTCAATAACTCCGTCTCCATCGTTGTCTGATACAGCAAAGTCATCATCGTTTATAAAGGCAAGGGTGTTGTTGTTCATAATCCAAATACCCTCAAGTTTATCGTGAGCATAACCAAACTCCGCTACAAGGTCTACTACTAGTTCTTTCTGAACAGGTATAATGTTTGCGGCTGCTAATTCCTGAACAGTTAATTGCTCAATGGTCTTATCTCCTATCATGAGGCCATTTTCATCTTTTGGGTTGTTACCGCTTATATCAGTAGCACCGTTAAGATTTATTTTGTAAATGTGTTTTTGAGCCGGTCCTTCACCAGCAAATTTGCCATCTCGTTCTATAACTAAAAACTCGGTGTTTGAAATTGCGGTAATTTCTGAGTTGGAAAGATTGGCTTTTTCCTGAACGTACACGTACTGTCTGGTATAACCAGTTTCCAAATCAAATGTTACGATGCGCGTAACATTGGATTGAATTTTTTCGGGGTTGTATAGTGTAGACTGCATAATACCCACTAAAGTCTTTTCGTCTGGAGTAATGGCAAGGCCTTCCATACCTCTGTTCGCCCGTCTTTTGGCAAAGACAGCAGGTAATTTGCGATCGCCGGTACCTTCATTGACACCAATGGGGGATATGCGCTCTAGTTGAATCCCGTTGGCAGTATAGTGTACAATATGTGGCCCGTATTCATCGGAGACCCAAAAAGTACCATCTTTTAACGCCACGATGCCCTCAGAATCCAGACCATAATCATCAAAAGGAATTGCATTTCCATAGGCATCATAAGGTATTTCGCCAGTGGCTCCTTTTCCCTCGGGATTGGGTATTCCGGTTATGGTTTTACCTGTGGGGTCTTTTAAAAGAATTTCATCAAGAAGTTCTATTTTTCCTGATGAGGTGACGGTATAGTGCCCAATACGCGGAGTGTATTCCGCAACTGGAAACTTCTTTCCGTCCAAGTAGTCGGTATTCGGTCCACGGTCGGTAATGGCATAAAACTCGGCTTCTTCAGTGGGGTGGGCAGTAGCACCTGAGCCAAACCCGCCATTTCTTACTTCAACGTCCCCGTTTATAGTGTTTAAGACTGCATAGGGCAATGGGTATTGCGTATTGGTTTCTAGAACCTCTGATGGGGAAACCGAAACGGTTCCTGGACCCTGACCAATAAAATCGTCAATGTAATCGCAAGAATTTAGTATGAAGAGGCCTACGCACAGTAGTATTGGTTTTTTCATTTTTAAATATGGAATTTAGGTTCATTTAGCAAGGACTAAAGTTCCAATATTTAAGGGGCCGAGTTGTTAATTGAAAATGAAGAGATCGTTATAAAAAAATACCGCACAATAGGGGAAACCTAAGTGCGGCATTGAAATGTTGTACTATAAAAGGAAATAGTTTATTGCTTGTTTTTCTTTTTTCCAGTCTCTACAGCTGGAGCCGGAGCAGGGGCTGCTGGTGGAGGATTCTTTCTGGATAGCAGAGCTTGTTTGCTTAAGCTTGCCAAATTAAAATTGGGATCTATAGCAAGTGCCTCGTCTATTTTGGCTATTGCAGCATCTATATCACCTTTGTTGTTATCATATATGGTAAGTGCTCTTAAGTGAAGAAAAGCCGCTTTTAAAGGCACCTCGTATGGTTGTTGTCTTTCATAAAAAGCGTATTTCATATCGTCTTTTGCATTGGCAATACCATACTCAATATTGGCAATAGCATCAGAATTAGCTCCCGTTTGAATTTTTAAATCGGCAAGTTCGTACGCCAAATAAGGGTTGGGCGTTCTTTTAAAAAGTTCTTCAAACTGCTCTAAAGCACGTTTGGGTTGGTTTAAGGCTTTCAATGAAATAGCTTTTACCTGAACGGCCATATCAGAGTCTGTGGGGTCCTTTTCAATACCAATAGTGTTCAGCGCTTGCATGTGCTGGTTGTTGTTGGCATAAACGAATGCCAAGGTGTCTTTGCGTTGTTTAGATGGGGAAATTACGTTAAGGTGGGTCAGTGCACTAATTACTCCATTAACGTCTCCCTGAAGTCTCATTTCATTATAAAAGGCTTCATAGTGTTTTTGCAAATCGCTTTTGGTTTGTGCGGTGGCTGAAAAACTGATGCTCAAAAGCAATACGACAATTAATTTTTTCATGTATAACTATTTTACGATTCTATCGTTTAGGTTGCGGTTGGCAAAATTAACAATATTATCGGTATGTAGCTGTGAATAAAAGCATAATGAAAAGATGTAAAAGAAAAAAGGATGCCGTTGGGCATCCTTTTTTATGTCGGTTTGGTTGTTTGTACTAGGCAACAAGTGAAATCTCGTTGTTTTGATACGATTTTAAAAGCATGGAGTAAAAAGCCACACTTTTAGGGTCTTGGTCAATACATGATACTAAAAAATCATATAAATTTCTAAACCATAGGTTGGTGTGCAACGTTGGAATAGAGAGATTTACCTTTTTAGGGTCATAATCCTTGTCATCCATGACGATGTCCATTTCAACCCTTCGTCTATGATAATCTATAGACACTTTTGCTGCATTATAATGATTTTTTAATATCGCTACATGCAACTTCTTCATTGTTGGGGGAACTTTTTGCTTGGTACAGCTTGAAGCGATCAGATTCTCGATTTCTATCAGAATCCGGCTTCGTAAACCTGAATTTTCCATGGCAAATAGTTTTAAATTATACACCAAAGTTACTTTTTAATCGACGAAATACATGGTCTATTAACATCTATCGAACGAGTTTGTTGTGAAATGATACATAGCTGTGGTGAAAATTAACTACAACGGTGTAGTGAACTCGAATTTCTTAACGTTTGTAAGGGTGTAGGAACGTATAAGCTTGCCTTTTTTAGCTATATCGTTATCATATTCAGGTGGTTGTAACCTTTGTTTTAGGGCTTGTAGTGTGTAATATTTCTTCTTACTTGGATGATAGGGAAAGACTGCATTTAGTAGCTCTGGTCCCCAGTTTTCATGAACGGATTTAAATATGACTCTTATACAATCGTTTAGATGAATTAGATTGATGGGTGCATTGCCGTTCTTTAGGTTTTTCTTCTTGGAGAGCATGGTAACCGGATTTCTATTTGGGCCGATCAATCCGCCAAATCGAATAATAGTAGTTTCAAGTCCAGATTCGTTTTGAAACAATTGTTCGCATTCCAAAAGTTGTCTGCCAGATTCAGTTGAGGGCTGTGGTGTAGTTTCTTCCGTAACTTCGCCATCCATATCGCCATATACGGATGTACTGCTTACGAATACCACTTTTTTAACTGTAGAAGACCTCAGGGATTTTAGGATCAGTCGCATTTTCTGAACGTAGTTTTCTTTATTCTCACCACGTAGTTTTGGGGGTACGTTAATGATCAAAACATCAGCATGGTCTAGAAAGGAGTTTATGTCTCCGTTAATATTTGTTTCGGTAAGTGAAATAAGAAAGGGTTTTATACCTGCAGCGGCCAAAGTAGAGAGCTTATCTTCTGATGTCGTACTTCCGTTTACGGTATACTCTTTTTCTATAAATTTTTTGGCCAAAGGTAGCCCCAGCCAACCGCAGCCTATAATAGCTATATTCTTATTCAAATCTGATGGATTTAGTGGTTATAATGGCATCATTGAGCACAAATGGCATGGGGATGCTAGTTTCTGGTCTTTTGGGTACGTTAAACAGAGGATGGTCCAAAAGGTCGTTGGAAGCTTCTTGAAATGTGAGCTCAAGAATACTGTCCTTGGCTACCGTAATTTCAATTTCTGTATATGCATTGTCCGTTATGTAATGGGTAACCAGTTTGCTTGTTTTTCTATCTTCTAGATAAAAAGGGGAAAGCTCAAGCTGATTGATTTTTACTTTTTCCAGATTCATACTTTCAGTAAAAATATCAAGACGGTTTACGTTACGCTGTGGTGTAATACACAATTCTATGATGCGATCATTTCCTATGAGCGTATCTCTTACCGTTTCAATCTTAGGGCCTTCTAAAGACTTTAAGGGGGCTTCCGCAGAACGCTTGAACAAAGTGTTGTATTTACTGCTGATGAGGTGTTGGTTCAGCTGTTCGTCAATTTTGTTTTCGTTTCCTAAAAAGGCTCGGTTCCATTCAATGGGGACTTGATCGTAACTGGCCCATTGTGCCGTTTTCGTATCCTCATTAAGAACGTATACGAGGCTGCTTGGTTTACCATTTTCTGTGTCAAACCCTGAATGTATATGGGCATATGCCATGGTGCCTATAAAAGCGAATAAACCTAAATAGGCCCATTTTTTCTTATGTGTGTACATGCCAAACAGGGGCAACAACAGAACGAATGTAAGTGTTACGAGCAAGGTACAGCCAATCATCATCTTTAGTCCAAGACCAACAGGGAATCCCTTAACTAATGGTGCATAGAGCCATACGGCTGGTAATCCTAAAAACACCATTAGAAGTACATTGGGTGCTTTTTGGTTCAAAATTACGTACCATGCTGCAAGAAGAGCAAATACGGGTAAAACAAAGAAACTTGCTCCCGGTAAATATTCTGCGATTGCTCCACAGAGTAGTAACCAAAATAGCAAAGGAGCTACAACCAAATCTGCAGTGGCTATTTTTCTGAATTTATGATAGACCCCAAAACAAACAGCCAGGGAAAGACATAGAAAGGCTAAAATATAGGCATAACCATTATAAGTAAATCCATGTAAAATATCATTGTAATTTGGATAGGCCCATTTAAGAACAGGCCAGCTAAAATACCCGATAAGTCCGTTGCTGATTATGGAAAGCAATAACGGTATAAAGCCAATAAGGGAAGCTTTGGGACTTAATTGCTTTTTTTTGAGCCCATAGCTGAGAACCAAAACAAATAGCAGAACGGCAAGTCCTAGCATGGGCCAAATCCAATCAAACGGATATGAGATAACACCGAACAAGGGTATATTAAAGTAAACGTAGTCATTTAGGCTGGGTAATTGGTTGAGCTCAACATTGCTAAAATGGTTCAATAACGGAGATAAATAACTGCCTTGGTGTGCTAAGGTATTTTTGTCTAAACGTTCGTAAGAATCTTGAGCTGTGTGATAGTCAAAATGGTCATCAATAAAAGCGAAATTGAATCCTTGAATATCTCTAACTTCCCTAAAAACGGTAAGATCCGTATCATTTGGAAGCATTTTGTAAATGCTATAATATAAAGAGTTGGCCATGGGAAATTTGGGGTTGGCCTTTATAAATTCACTTACCAAATGTTGGTTGCCCCTATTGGTTTCCATAAAGGTATAGCTAGGGCCTCCGCTTCCTCTGGCCTCAAAATTAAGCACCAAGCCTACTTCTTTGGCCCATTCATGCTCACTTACAAAGAGGTCTGCCCCATTTAGGCCTAGTTCCTCCCCATCTGTGAATAATATGATGATGTCATTTTTAGGTTTTTTTTCTTCGGACAGAAAGGCCCGTACACTTTCCAAAATGGTAGCAACGCCACTACCGGCATCACTAGCGCCTAAAGAGGAATGAGGATGGCTGTCATAGTGAGATAAAAGAAGCAGGGCCTTACCATTTTCTGTTCCTTCTATTCTAGCAAGAATATTTATAGGTTTACTCATGTTTCCCCAATCACCAACGGAGTAGCCGGTTTGGAGCGAAGTTTTCAGCCCCATTATCGTTAACTCGGAAACGATATAATCTTGTACTTTTTCATGCCCTGGAAAACCAATGGCATGCGGTTCCTGAGATAATGCTTTAACGTGTTTTAATGCACGATCGGTAGAAAAAGAACTTTCAGGAGCGGAAATATCTTCTTCATACACGGGCATGGAAGTGTGAAAACCCCAATAAATGGCGGCCAATAAGAGTAGAAAGGAGAGTGTGGAGGAAAATCGCTTCATTGGTTAAAGTTCTCAATTTTAAACATAAGATTCTAATGGAAAGTAGGTTTTCTTATCCGTGCTTTTAAACGAAAATTAATACTATTTTTATTAAAATGATGAGAATACAGTTGGCTATACGTCGAATAATTAGATATTTCATTAAAAAATTCCATATCTTTAGTAATTAACCTAACCTGCCGCTAGGCAATAAAAGCTAAACTATATGGGAATAAAAAGTTTTCAAGGCCCACGGGCAAAAGTAGATGTAAAGAAAGAATATGACGCGCCCATACTAGTATCTGACTACATGACTAAAAAACTGGTGACTTTTACACCGGACCAATCCATTTTGGAGGTTATGGAGCAGTTTACTAAGTACAATATTTCGGGTGGCCCCGTTATGGATGACAATGGTTTCTTAGTGGGTATTATTTCTGAAGCCGATTGTATGAAACAAATTTCTGAAAGTCGATACTTCAATCAACCCATTTTGGACAAAAGTGTAGAGAAGTTCATGACCAAAGAAGTTGAGACCATTCCTCATGATATCTCAATTTTTGACGCAGCCGGGATTTTTGATAAACATAACAGAAGAAGACTTCCGGTTATGAAAGACGGTATTTTGGTAGGTCAGATTAGTAGAAAAGATATTGTAGTTGCCGCTCTAAAGTTAACCGGCCATAGTTGGTAATGTCACGTTAACCCCAAACGCATTACTTAAAAAATGAACACGAAATGCTTTCCTATTAGGGGAAGCATTTTTTTATGAATACTATACAGCTTACTCCCGTTTTACAATCATGTAAAAATCATTGTCTAATGGTAAATACCCTAAGTCATAAACAAAGAAGTACACAGAGCCTTTTTTTGTGGTATAGAGACTGGTTATAAAATCAAAATCGAAACCCTTGTCCAATAGTTTTGACTTTGGTGTAGTGGTTTTGCCATCTTTTAATGTGTAGCTATCTAGAATGCGGTAATTCTTTCGCAAGCGGTTGTTCGTATTGCGGATGAGGTTGTTGCTATCCTTATTAGCGCTGTTGTGATAGGCGTTTCTGCAATAATCTGAGCAGAATTTTTTGTCCGCCCTACCCTTGATCTCGCTACCACAATCTAAACACTTTTTTTTCAATCTGCTACTTTTTAAAGTTGAAGGTTACCTCTTGGGCAGATCCATCTTCATTGCCAATCTGCGCGTAGATATTAATCTCATTATCGCTTACTTTTTCAAAAGTGAAACCTTCAAAGTACACGCGGTCTCCATCTACTTTTACTAGTTTAAACGATTTTACTTCGTCTTTTTCTTCCCACCCTTTTAAATCGCCATGAAAATGTTTGAGTTCATAGGTCAAAGTTTTTTCTATTTCACGAATATGTCCCAGTTCATAGAAGGAAACTTCATTATCAACTACTAATTTGAAAGAGAACATCATAGAACCCCCTAAAGGTGGCCCCCAGATTTCTTCTGTAATTCCACCAAAGGCTTCACCGGACCAATTACCTTGCATCCAAGAAATATCGGACAAACTAGCATTAGGTGATACAGTATTTTCTGGTAGTGTAGTAGTGTTTTGAGCGTGAATGCTCAGGGAAATACAAAAGAAGGCAAAGAGAAATCGGGACATAGCTAACAAGATTATAAGTCAGTAAGATACTGATTTATCCGTTTGTAAACGCATTTGCCGGTTTAAGGTTCTATAGTTAGGTTGTATTTCTTTAAGAGACCTATAACACCATCTTTGGAAAAGTGAGCCTTTTTAAGATTGCTTGTTTCGGGGTCTATGACAAAGTTAATAGCAGTTCTAAAATCTGCTTTCTCAAGCTCAGTACGTGAAAAAATAGCACCTTGCAAATCGCAATCATCAAAAATGGCATTTTTGAGAGTCGCTTCTGTAAAGTCGGCTTCAACCATTTTACAAGAAACAAATTGTTGATTAAGAAGTTTTAGGCCATAGAAAGAGGAATAGTTTAAATTACAATCATTAAAACTAAAGTTGATCAAGAAGGTATTGCAATCTTCAAATTTTAGTCCCACCATTTTACAGTGGGAAAATGAAATTTCGTTAAAGGTCGTATGCCTAATATTTGCGTTACTCAAATTGCAATCTATAAACTCACAATCCATGAAATTCTGATTGTCCAGATAGGCATCAGCAAAATTACAACCTTCAAAAACGCAGTTCTCATAGTCTCCTTTGGCCAGTTGATTACCCGTAAAATCTTTGGAGACATAGGTCTGGTCTGTAATAAAGGGTTTATCCATAAAGAGCAGTTAATTTGTAGTGTGTTGCAATTTCCTGAAAGGATTTTGAATATCCTAAAATTAGACAATCGTTTCCGCCTAATAAATTAATCTGCACGCTCAACTTCACTTTCCAATTTCAATACCTCGCTACCATCTTTCTGTTTGATGTAGAGAGCCTTATTATCTTTTGATCCGTTGCGCGTAACTTCATTGCCTTCAATTTTTCGGGTTACCGATTTTTCATAGGTATTTTCTACTTTTCCTTTAGCGCTGCCAGAACCCCATTTCCATTTTACTTCTGTTCCTTTCCTTATCATAGCCTTTTTATAAAATTAATACCTACAAGAAAGAAAAAAGCCAACATATCTGCGGAAACAGAAAGAAGAAATTATGACGCAATCAAGAGTTATTGGTTTATGAAATTTGTGGAATCTTTTGGTATGTATGGCCCTTAACCCTGTTGTTTTACAAGGGTTGAAAAAACGTAGCCTTATTTGCCCCCTCTTAAAAACCTCATTTTCCACCTCGGTTATTTTATTGTTATAGTTCTTTGAAACAGAAACTAATAACTCAATTATTATGAAAAAAACCAAGCTTAAATTAAGGACATTAATACATAGCAAAGCCTTGCTGTGTTGTATGTTGCTTTTAACAGGGTTTACCGTTGCGGCCCAAAATTCAATTAGCGGAACGGTATCCGATAGTAATGGACCATTACCTGGAGCCAATGTAGTAGTAAAAGGAACCAATAACGGTGCTCAAGCCGATTTTGATGGGAATTACACATTGACCAATGTTGCTGATAACGCTTCTTTATCTTTTAGTTATGTTGGTTTTAAAACCAAAGAGGTTGCTCTAAACGGGCAGACTGTAATTAATGTCACCTTAGAAGAAGATGCAGAATCTTTAGATGAGGTTGTTGTAGTTGGTTACGGAACTCAGAAGAAAAGCGATTTGACCGGTGCTGTCGCAGTGGTAAAGGGTGAAAAGGTGAATATAGCACCTACCCCGAGTCTAACGCAAAACTTATCAGGTAAACTACCGGGTGTAATCACCAGGCAAACAACGGGCAAGCCCGGTGCAGATTCGGGAGACTTTTTAATTAGAGGTAAAAGTACTTTTGGAAACAACAGTGCTCTTATTTTGGTTGATGGTGTAGAGCGTAGTATTGATAGGATAGACCCAAATGCCATTGAAAGTATTACGGTCTTAAAAGATGCTGCTTCCGCAGCTATTTATGGAGCACGTGCGGCAAACGGAGTTGTTTTGGTAACGACTAAACGTGGTACACATGGTGCACCAAGTATAAGCTATAATAGCTCTTTTGGTTTTCAATCTGCCGTTCAGGTACCAGAAATGCTTAATGCTGGCGAGTTTGCCCAATATTTTAATGAAGCAAGCTTAAACAGTGGAGACAATCCTGCTTTTACTGATCAACAAGTACAACAGTACCAAAACGGAACTTTAGCTAGTACCGATTGGTGGGGAGAAGTGATTCGTAAATCGGCTCCAATCCAACAGCAAGGTATTACTGTAAGTGGTGGTGGTGAAAGAGTACGCTATTTTACAAGTTTAGCTATGTTGGATCAAAAAGGATTATATGAGACTTCTTCTTTTAAAAGATATAATGTTAGGGCTAATATAGATATTGATTTAACGGATAGGTTTACGTTAGGAATAGATTTGGCAGGTAGAAAAGAGAAAATAGGGGATTCCAGTAATTCTCCGTTTAACTCTCTATTAAATTCTCAGCCAACATCACCTGCTTATGTACCGGATAGTGTTGAGCCGGGCGGATTAGGGTATAACGGTGTTAATATCAACCCCATTGGCGAGGCCATACATTCTGGTTATAAAAGAACGAATTGGAACGTTTTTCAAGGGAACTTTAAATTAAAATATGATATACCTATAGAAGGTTTAAGCACTACGTTCAAGTATAATTATGACCATTCTTTTAAAAATGAAAAGGAATTTAATGAGCCTTATACATTTTACGTATCCGATCCAGTAAATAACATTTACACACCATTTACAAGTATTTCCAATATCACTTTAACCGAAGGTTATGATGAGATAGTACAGGAGACCACACAGTTCTTTGTGAATTATGACAGGGAGTTTGGGAAGCATAATTTAGGAGCCTTATTTGTTTATGAGAAAGTAGATAACGAAAGGAAAAACATAGAGGCAGGCCGTCAAGGTTATGTTTCGCCATCTATAGATCAATTGTTTGCCGGCGGGGCAACTGGGCAAACTTCAGATGGTGGCGCTTCAGAAAGCGCAAGACAGGGGTATATTGGCCGTTTAACCTATAGTTATGCTAACAAGTATTTGTTTCAGGCCAATGTAAGACATGATGGTTCTTATAATTTTCCAAAAGATAAAAGATGGGGTACTTTCCCAGCTTTCTCTGTGGGATGGAAAATTTCTGAAGAAGGCTTTTTGTCTAGTGTAGATGCTATAGAAACGCTAAAAATAAGAGCCTCTTGGGGTAAGTTTGGTAACGATAGAGTAGATCCTTTTCAATTTTTATCAGGTTATACCTTTAATTCAGGGTCCGTTATAGGAAGTTCTGGTGCGTATAGACCGGGCATTCAGGATACCGGTATTCCAAACCCTAATATTACATGGGAAACGGCAACGGCTAAAAACCTTGGTTTGGATTTTAGTTTATGGAAAGGCCGCCTTTCTGGTGAGTTCGATATTTTCAGTAAAAGAACCAAGGATATTTTAATAGCTAGAAACGCCTCAATACCTAAAAGCTTTGGTGCCAGTTTGCCTAAAGAAAACTTAGGTATTGTAGATAACAAAGGTTTTGAATTGGCCTTGAGATACAAAGGTACCATTGGAGAGAATTTTAGATTTGAGGTGTCTCCTAATGTGACCAAGGCTACTAGTGAAGTCATTTTTATAGATGAGCCTACTGACGTGGAGGATAGAATACGAAAAACAGGTAGACCGTTCGATCAGTTGTACGGGTACACTTCTGCAGGTCTTTTTAAATCTCAAGAAGAAATAAATGCATGGCCAGATCAAGATGGTCAGGGCAACGCATCTCTAAAGACGGGTGATATTAAATATGAAGACATTAATAATGATAATGTTATTGATGGTTTTGATGTTCAACAGATTGGTAAGAGTGTTATTCCAGAAATTGTATATGGTTTAAACTTGTCTATGGCCTACAAAGGCTTTGATTTAAATGCCAGCTTTCAAGGTGCAACGGATTTTAATAGCTATGCCTACATAGGAGCTTTTAGTCTTGGGTCTAACGCTATTCGCGGAAGGGTTTTGGATTCTTATAGAGAAGGAAATGAGAATGCGGCTTTTCCAAGAACCTATTTTAATACACCTCCAAATAATGAGCGAACTTCTACTTTTTGGATGATAGATGGTTCTTATTTAAAGTTGAGAAACGTAGAAGTAGGTTACAATTTACCTGATGATGTAATGGATAAATTGGGAATTGAATCTATTCGCTTCTTTGTTTCTGGGAACAACCTTTTGACATTTTCTAAATATGATTTCTATGATCCAGAACGACCTTCTGAGGAAAGTGGAAACTCTCTTTACTATCCGCAGTTAAGACGTGTAAACCTTGGTTTTAGTGTAAACTTTTAAAATTATAAAAATGAAAAGGATAAAAATATATACATCTCTAATCGTATTTTTTGCTTTTGCGATTTCATGTGAAGATGGGTTTTTGGAAAGAGAACCGCTAGATATTATCAGTCAAGACGTGGTCTATAATGATCAAGGTTATGTAGAATCTGTTCTGTATAGATTATACAATTATATGCCTGTAGGCTTCCCTGGAAGAGGGCAAACAAATCACCCGGGAAAGGATGCAAACGGTTTTTCGTCTATTTTAGATAATAATACGGATATAGCCATGACCAAAAGTGGTTGGATCGAATCATGGAATGTCATTCGTCCAGGTTTGATAGATCCCACCAATAACCCGCTGGATAATTGGGACGTACTGTACAAAGGAATTTTTCTTGCGAACACTATTCTTTCCAATATTGAAGGTAGCGAGTTAGATGCCGATATTAAAGCTAGGATTACAGCAGAGGCAAGATTTGTAAAAGCTTTTCAGTATTTTGATTTGGCAAGAAGATATGGAGCAGTACCCTTGATCAAAGAACTACAATCCATAGATGAAGATTTATTGTTACCTAGAACGCCTGTAGATGAGATTTACGCATATATAGATGAAGAATTTACTGCTGCTGCGGCAGATTTGCCATCGGTATCTGAATTACCGGATTCTGAAACAGGTAGAGCTACAAAAGAAGCCGCATGGGCTTTTAACGGTAGGGCGCAATTGTTCGCCAAGAATTATGCGCGTTCCGCAGAATTATCCAAAGCGGTTATTGATGGTGGCGGTTATACTTTGTCTTCGGACTACGAAGGACTGTTCCAAACTTATGGTGGAGATCCGGAAGTTATTTTTGAGGTGCTCTTTAATGGAACCGACAAAGGACACGGAATGGACAAGGTTATGTTGCCTTTTAGCTATAGAGCAGATTGGGGTTCGCAGTGTAACCCAACTCAAGAATTTGTAGATAGTTATGAAATGACTAATGGTTTGCCTATCACGGATCCCGCATCAGGCTTTAATCCTTTAAAACCTTATGAAGGAAGAGATTCAAGGTTTTATGCCACTGTTTTGTTTCAAGGGGCTGAATTTATGGGAAGGGAAATGGACGTAATCTTTCCTGATGGTGTTGATGCTCCCTTACGAACCGGTTTGCATTCTATTACAGGTTATTACATTAAAAAGTTCATGGATCAAAGCGCACCTTTTGGTGTTGATTTTGGACAAAGTAAACAAAGCTGGATAGAGATGAGGTTGGCTGAGGTATTGCTTAATTATGCCGAAGCACAAAATGAGGTTTCAGGACCGGATGCGTCAGTATATGCTGCTATTAATAGTGTGCGTACTAGAGCGGGTCAGCCAGATTTGGCAATGGGACTTTCCAAAGCTGATATGTTCGATGCCATTGTGCACGAACGTAAAATTGAATTGGCATTGGAAGGCCACCGTTTTTGGGATTTAAAACGATGGAATATGGGCGTAGAAGTCTTGAACAATAAGATTTTTACGGGAATGAAAGTATTGAACGTAGATCCTGTAACGGGTGAAATGGAACTGGAGCCCTTTCCAGTAGACAATAGGCCGGCTACCATCTACTCAGAAAAGTTTAATCTGTTTCCTATTCCGCAAGATGAGATTGAAAAGAACCCAAATTTATTACCACAAAACCCAGGATATTAGTAATTACAAAGTTTGTTAGTTGAGTAAGTGAGTGAATAGGGTTGCAGATTTTTCTGCAGCCCTATTTTTTTTGCTCAGGTGGCAATGGGTATCGTTTTAGAACCCAAATAGTATGAAGTTCCGTAAAATTCTATTTTCATTTTTACACGAATAACACAGGCCCTTTAAAAGAATGCAAACGAAATGTTAAAATTTATCATAAAAACTATATATTTATCCCGATAGCACCAGTGATAAAACTCATACATTAAAAAATATTTAAAATGAAACAACTAGGTATTCAGCTAGCACTAGTAATAGGAGCATTATTTTTTTCAGTAAATATGTCTGCACAGGTAACGGATATTGCCGTAAAGGATAGTATGGATGTTGTTGATAAACGCTTGAAGTTTGGCTGTGGTTTTGGGTTAAGTTTTGTGGGAGGGACAAACATTGCCTTGTCACCAAATTTAATTTACAGCGTAAGTAATAAAGTGAGTATTGGCGCTGGTGTGCAAGGAAGCTATACTTCTATTAAAGACTTGCAAAACACTACAACTTTTGGAGGTAATATAATTACCCAATATAGGCCAGTTGAAAAATTTACAATGTTATTGGAGTTTGCCCAACTTAAGGTAAATACAAAGACAGAAGCGGTAACGGGAGATATTAAAGAGGATTATTGGGACTCTGCATTGTTCATAGGTGCAGGATTGAATATAACCAATAAAATAGCTGTTGGAGCAAAGTATAATGTTTTGTACGATAAAGATGAAAGTGTTTATACAAGCCCAATACTTCCCTTTGTGAATATTGTTTTTTAATAAGTGAGACTTTCGCTTACATTAATTTTTTAAGTTCTTCCATAAACTGTCCTACATGGTAACCATCTACCAGGGCATGGTGTACATGAACGGAAACGGGAATGAATAATCTGTTATCCTCTGAAGTCATTTTTCCAAAAGCAAACTTAGGGCAGCTGTCCGGGCGGGCATAATGTCTGGCATGGGATATGGAAGTGAAATCGATCCACGGAATAGCGGAGCAGTGTATTACGTTCTCGGCAGATTCCGAAGGCATGAGCCGGTTAGAATTGCGCACTTTTTCTATGGCTGGAAGGGCCAAATCTAAGAAATCCTGAAAGTTTTCGCGATACTTTAAATAAGAAAACCCAAATGTGCCGTTATCCCTGTTTATGGTGGGTGAGGCATCGGTAGTTTCATATTCGAACAACTTGCCATCAACAATTCTGTACCTAAATTGAACTGTTCTATTTGCGGCAACCAAAGATTTGTGCAGGTAGGACAGGAAGAAAGAATGTCCTTTTTCTTTAGCGGTATTGTAGGTTTCGGTGCAATCTACTTTGACGGTTATACCATAAAATGGTTCGTCAAATTTTGAAAAGAATTCAAAATGGTCTTTTCTATACCACGTTTCAATATCTATTTCTTTACGCATAATTGGTCTTTACAGAGCGGAAATGTTCGGTTTGGAAAAATAATCAATGAAAAGGAATTTGAGTGCCGAGATCAACTATTTTTTGATGTTTAAATATAGCTTTGTTCAGCAGGATACCGTAAGAAATAAATTTCGCCATAACAAAATAGGACTGTTAGCTGTCCAAGATATGGTCATGGGAGAATGCGTGCTTCTTTTCTTTATCATGAAATTTTTTCGGTATTTGTTCTGCTAGTGGTTACTGTTGTACAAGCCTATAATTTTTTATTAAAAACTGCTCCTCAAAACCTAATTTTAAATATAGGTTTTTTCCCATGTTGGAAGCTTGTAGGGTAATGTATTCATATCCGTTTTTGATTATGTTGTTTATCAGTAACTTCATGATTTGGTCCGCGTAGCCTCTTCTTCTCATCTCGGGAGGTATACCAATGGCATGAACCCCCATAACGGAATCGGTTTTGTGCAGTAGGGCAGTACCTACGGGCAGACTATTAGAATAGGCAATGTAATACTCAATTTTGCCGAGTGTTTTGTTAACGGTCTCCGAGCTAATTACATATCCGAACGATTTTTGAAATAGTTCGGACCACAACATAGCTTCGGTAGGGTTACTGACCCGCACAATTTCTACATCGCTCTTAACGTCAAAAAGATGAGATGGTTTTAATGACATGCCTACTTGTTCAAAAATAAAGCTAAAGTCGTTATTCTCTAAAATCACGCTTTCATTTTCATTGTAAATATCCCAAACGGGCAAGGTAATAGGCGTAGTCGTTGCCCCAATTTTCTGTTTGATCAAGTCAATTGTTTCTTGAGTTATAGGCTGATGTAACCATACCCTATTGGGCCATTCCGAACCGTTAATTTCACAATATTCAAAAACCGGTGTTTTAGAGTAGCTATCAAAGGCCACTCCGGCAGTTTCCCAGAGCGATGTTAGATTCTTTACGTTGGTATGTATTAATTCTGCTGTTGTTTTCATTTTATATTGATTAAAATAATTCCTGACATGAGTATAACAAAACCGGTCCCTCTTTTAAAAGTTATGGGTTCTACAGGTAGATTCAACCATCCAAAATGCCCGGCAACCATTGAGAAAGCCAATTGCCCGAACAACCCCAAAGATATCATTGTAGAGATACCCAGTTTTGGAATGGTGTAATAATAGAGGCTTATTCCCACTACGCTGAATAATCCACCGGTAAACCAAAGGTATATAGGTATCTGTCTTACATCAGTCCAATTTGGAGGGCTTTTTGCACTAAGCAGTACAAAGGCGATTGCAAAAACGGTACTGCTAAAAAAAGCGGCAACAGATGCCAACAAGGGATTTTTTAACAGCACGCCCAAATTGGAGTTGAAACCACCCTGGGCTGCTAAAAAGACTCCTCCTAACACGGCCAGCATAGATAAGGTAGTTTGGTTCATACGGCTTCAAATAGTTCTCCAAACGGTTTTCTAACCTTAGGACGATGTTGGGTGTGGTCTTCATGCGAGCGATAGCCAATGGTGGCGACTACGGCCGCGTTCAAGCCTTTTTCGGCAAGACCTAGGATGGTATTGTACGTATCGGCTTCAAAGCCCTCCATGGGGCAGGAGTCAATTTTTAATTCGGCACAGGCGCTAAGTAAGTTACCAAGGGCCAAATAGGTCTGTCTGGCCGTCCAATGAAAAGATTCCAAAGCTGTCATTTCGTTAATTTTCCCCTTCATAAAGTCGCCATAACCACTTAAGTTGTTCAGTCCAACGTTATGTGTGCTGGCCGTCCGGTGTAAAAAATAGTCTACGTGTGCATCCTCCACATGGGTGTAGTTACAAAAGACTATTAAATGCGAAGCATCGGTAATTTGGTCTTGTCCCCAAGAAGCAGTTTTTAACTGTTCCCTTATTGACGGATCTTCAATTATGAGCACTTTGTACAACTGTAAACCGTATGAAGATGCGGATAGCTGAATGGCCTCCTTTATTTTTTCCAAGTTATCCGGGGAAACTTTTTTTGAGGCATCAAATTTTTTGGTGGCATAGCGCCATTTCAGATGGTCTATGTAATTCATGATATTCTTGTTTTAAATTGATAGGACAAAAATATTTGAATGAAAAACCTCTGGCATTTACATATGTTGATTCAGGGCTTATTTTTTAAACCCTTACGGATTCTGCTGAGCTGGGTAGGTGTAATGCCTAGATGCGATGCTAAATGTAGTTGCTGTATTCTTTGGTCAATATTGGGATGTTTGAATCGCAATTTTATATAGCGTTCCGTAGCGTTTTCCATAACCAAGGAAATTTCCCTTTGTTCTTTTTCTATGACCCAATTGTATTCTAGATAGGCAATATAAAAATCTTTTAGATCGGTTTGGCGGTCTATGAATTCTCTGTATTTTTTATAATTAAGGCTTATGAGAACGGTGTCTTCCAAAGCTTCTAAGGTGAAATTAGAGGGCTTGCCCAAAAGACAGGAAACCGTAGAACCTGCAAAATCGGTTTCAAGAAAAATGTTTTTATTGTAGATGTTGCCGTCCGCATCCGTTACATAGGCGCGAAGGGCTCCTTTGCACACAAAATGGATGTTTTTTGCTACCTGCCCGTTTTGTAGTAGGATTTCATCTTTTTTTAGTTTTTTAAACGTTATGATAGATTGAATTAAGGACCAAGATTCAGCCGAAATTTGAGTATAGCTTTCAAATTTCTTTTTCAAATCTTCTATGTATTTTTCTTCCGTCAATCGTAATGGGTTTATTGGGTGTTAAACTAAATGAATGGCTTACACTACAGATATCTAAAATACGTTTTCATTTGTAATCATAAATCAAAAACCTCTTGAAGAGGTTTATAATAATCCGCTTTTTTCTGGCATATTAGAGGCTCGTGCAACTGTCACTATTGACATGGTTATTTTTTTAAGCTCTGTCCACATCTTTAGTGCTTTCGCCCATTTATTATATATTCAATTTCAGTAAGTAATTTGTCATTGGATTCCTCTTTGGCGGAGTAGTATATTTTCATTCCGTCAAATTTGGTAAAAAGAATATAAGGCTTGTTATCCGAGTTTAAAATCAACTTTACATTTTCTCCGCTCTCCGTCTTAAAATGCCCTTTTTTTATATCTCCAAGAGCAAATCCATTTGTTTTTTCTGTGATTTTTGGTAAACTGTATTTAAGTTCAATATTTTTAATTCGGTCTGTGGCAAAAGTTTCACCATAGATACCTTTTAACTCTATTTTTTCTGAATCGAAAACTATCTGATTTTCCTTAAACCCATATATTAGAAGTCCTACTACGAGTATTAATGCACCTCCAAGAGCAAACAAGCCAATTCTATTTGATTTGGTTTTTATTCCTCCAGAATATTTTGAGCTTGTATAAGCAAAGTATAGGTATGCTAAAATGGGATAAACAGCTAAGAATATTCCAGCGACATTTCTGTTTATTAAGTGTAGGGTGTATCCAAGGACTAAGAAAGATATACCTAAGAATACGTGGAATTTTTTGAAATACGGAATGTATGTTTTAAGGTCAACTTTTTTTCTTTCTTCTTCACTCATTGTATTGTAACCGGAAAGAAGATATTTGGCATTATTCGCTGTTACAATACATCCTATTGCAACAAAAAGTAAGCTCATCCCGATTAAAACATAAATCATTTTTTCAACTTTAGCGACTTCATAAATATACACAGACCTTTTGATGAAGCTAGAAGCCTGTATTGTTTATAGGTTTTGTTGGTGTAGTTATTTGTTCAAAAAAGCTTATTTGTATAATATTGTTCTAATAATATCCGAGTCTTTTTCGCCATTATAATAAAGGGTTTTATTGGTCCAATTCCCTCTGTTATCATAAACGTATTTGTATTCGCGAACTATTTTCTTTTCTAATTCATCATCTTTAAACTGCTCTTCAATCATTTTAATGATATTACCTTTCATATCATATTCGTAGTTAGTGAAGGCAACAAAATTTTCATTTTTTCGAATATTTTTTTTTAATTTGATTGTGAAATTTGTTGAACGTAAATTATTGAACTCAGGAACTATTCCATCATTATATTTGCTATTATATAAAACCCATTTATTCTCCAACAAAATATTGTTATATGGGTTCTTTTTTTCTTTTTCTTTTTTCTTCAGAAAAATCATTATACTCAATTTCTTCTTGCCAATAATACCCGTGAGATGGATGTATTGTAATTTTCTTTTCCATCAACCCTTGATTATTAAAATGAAATTCTAATGTTGAATCTCCATCTTTAAATTTATAGTTCTTAATAATACCATCAGGGGTCTTTTTTTTACTTTCAAATATTAAACTATTAACTAGATAATCTTTATTATTTAATGGAACGAAATAGTCTGCTGCAATCAATAATTCATTTTCGTCATATTTAATAATTATTTTTTCTCTAGGTTCTTCTGAGGCAAAAGTATAAACGGTTTTAATATTTCCATTTTCATTATAAATTATAGAATCAGTAAGAATATTTCCTCGTGCAAGTGAAAGTTGCCCGTTAGGATTTAATCTATATTCTTCTTTATCTATTTTTACTGAAATTATATCATTATTTCCTATTAAATCGGCTACATCAGTAACCATAGCGGATTGGGCATGTAGATGTTCTACAAAAAAAAAGCTTATAAGCAGTACTATTATCTTTAGTTTCATTTCTTTTTTATAATTACAGCCAACGGTTTGTGTATGAAATGTAGCGTGTAAAAAGACGCTAACTTTTCGGATTAACACAGAGCCGAAGTTTTATGTTTTTATCTTATCAATTTTAAAAGCCAAATTAAAAATTTGGCGGACTTTGTAAATAAGCACAAACTTTTCGATTTAGCACTTATTAGCTATGTTTTATACACCGTGTTGTGGGTAGTTTTATTTTCCCGGTTTATAGTTCATTTCATTATAAAGTTCGATTTTATCTATCCCAAATAATTTATGTCCGACACTAGCGTAAGTTTCATACGCTATTTTCTGGATTAATATATGTACATCATTTAAGTTATCTCGCGAGAGCATTAATTTGTCCCCAATATTCAAAGTGGAATTGTCGCAAAGTGCTAAATATTCAGCAGTAATTTTATTACCGTTATGAATGATTAAATTCCTTGTAGCTACAAGCAATTCTAACTCTTTAATTTTTTCTTTTTTTATTAATATTTTAAATAAATAAGGTTCATTATTTAATCTTTCTATTTGCTTTGATAATTTGTCGTAACCAGATTTTTCCAATTGTTTTTCAATTACGAAATCGACAATTTCTTGGTAATTTTCTTTATCAAGTATATCATTCCAACTTATCTGTTTTTCACCTGAAATGTAATTTGGATTTTCTTTATAAATTATTCTATTAACATCTTGAAATAGTGCTTCTAGATATGCTACATAACTAATTAGGTCTTTTCGCAGTATTACTTGTTCAAAATCGGATTGTTCGCCGCCAGAAGGTATAGTATGAATTAGGGAAAGAAAAAAACCATAATCTTTGAAATTATAGTTTTCTGATTTTTTAGGGCTATTTACATCTGCTAATAGAAGTTTCATTTTTTCTCTCCAATTGTCCCTTATTTCAATTGGTAACTTTGAAGGAAAATCTTCAAATATTTGGTCCGAAATAGTGCCTACTAAATATGTTTTAGATATAGCTGAATTGAAACCGTTTAATATATTTTTTAACAATGTTTTCATTTTTGCAAATTACCCACAACGTGTTTGTATATGGTTTGTTGCGTGGTTTAAGTACTTAATTTAGCAAATAAAAACCGAATAGAAAATCCGCGAGGATTTTCGTAAGTAGGCTAGAACTAGCAATAAATTATATACGGTGTGCCTGTTGCACAAGTTAACGAAAAAACAACATAGGATCAAGGCGATCTTAACGTTGCGTTGTTAGTTTTGGGTATGCAGGGAAAAAAGCATTACCAAGAAAAACTGTTCGCCCATTTTCAGCGGAGGCCTATAGCCTGAAAAAGTACCTGAAATTCGAACAAAAACGTTCCAAAAGTGGGGCGGGACGGCTTGATTTGGCAGCCTTGGTAAAAAGTGCGCTTCAATACTTGTTCGGGACTTTGATAAAGCATCTAAATTTGGTGCCTCGATTCTGACCCAACATAAAAAAGCCCCTTGAAGAGGCTTATATGAATCCTTTTTTTGGCTTGTCAATGGCTTTTGCAACTGTTTCTTTTATTGTGAGTAGTTATTTTTTGATTTCATTTTTTTATATCAACCAATTTGAGCTCTTTATTATAAGCATCAATTCTGGCATAGGCAGTACCGTCTACTAATAAAATAACTATTAGCATAGCAATCGTTGTAATACTGATTGCACGCCAAGTTGGTGTATTAATAAAAATTATTAATAAGGCTGCTACAATAATTATAATCGGAATAACTTTAAAAACGATTGTCTTATATTCTTTAAGAGTGGCTTCGGCACGAGTGGTTTCTGATTCTACAAATGCATAGGCATTCTCATTGTAAGCAGTCTCAAATTGGGTAATCCTTGATTTGTTAGTATAGAATAACCCAATCCCAATTGTCATTAGCATCAGGCCTGCTACTAATGTTGGAATGATATAAGCCTTTGCTAAATCTGTTTTTCCTAATTGCCAAAATCCAGCACTTGCTATTAAAAAGCCAATCGCGAAGAAAATAAAGAAACGTGTTGAGAATACTTCGGCTTTTGCCCATTCTATTGCTAGTTTTAATAGGTCCATAGTTTTATTTTTAAATAGCCCAAAGTTATACGTTTCCCAAGAATAACGTTCAGTCAGGTTTTCATTCTGTATAATTCAAAAATATCGATTTCGAATTTACCTTAGCTTAAGTTTCTGCTTTCAAACCAATCCACAATAATCAACTTCCAACATCTATTAGAGTTTATTTAATCAACTTTTTTATCATCAAAAACTACTTCTCCTCCAATAACTGTCATAGCGACCTTAGTTTCTAAGATTTGATTTTCCGGAATTGTCATTATATTTTTGTCAAGTATAGTGAAATCTGCCCATTTTCCAACTTCTATACTCCCTTTGTCATTTTCTTGAAATGCTGCATAAGCGGCATCCAATGTATAAGATCTGAGCGCTTGATTCCTAGTCATTTTCTGTAGCGGCTCGTAACCACCATCAGGCATGCCTTTTAGAGTTTTTCTGGATACTGACGCATAAAAGCCAGCCATAGGATCAATGGGTTCTACAGGCGCATCGGTTCCGTTCACAATCTTTGCTCCAGACTTTAATAAGGTCTGCCATATATAGGCACCTTCCGTAATACGTTTCTCTCCTAGACGATCAATGGCCCAAGGTCTATCCGATGACATATGAATAGCCTGCATTGCTAGAATAACATCCAATTCAGCAACCCTAAGAATGTCCGCTGGATCAAAATGTTGGGCATGTTCTATTCTAAATCTTGCGTCTTTTGGACTATTTGTAGATTCAGTCTTAAATGTGCTCTCATAAATATCCAAAACCTCATGAGTTGCCCTGTCTCCTATGGCATGTATACCCACTTGAAAACCATTTTTGTAGGCCTTATTGACAATTTTATTAATATCCTCTAACGGTGTAACATTATGACCATGCTCTCCGGGTGCATCCGTATATTCTTCCAATAACCAGGCGCCTCTTGAACCTAAAGCCCCATCTGCCATTAGTTTAATAGATCTAATGGTTAGTTGATTGTCATATAAGTTCTCTTGAATACCTTTCTTAAAATAATATTCTAGAAGTTCAGGTTGTGTTCCGCGAAGCATAACATACAGCCTAAGTTTAATTAGGTTTTGTGAGGCCATTTCTTCATAAAGGTTTACCATATAGCCCCCCGAACCTGCATCATGAAATCCGGTGATACCATTTTTATAGCACTCTTCTAAAGCTAGAATTAATGTCTCTTTTACATCATCCTTTGTAGGTTCAGGTAAAAACTTGAACACTAAATCTCCTGCAGTTTCATTAAGAATTCCGGAGGGTTCACCATTTTTATCTAAAACTATTTCGCCGCCATCTGGTTGTGGTGTCTTTGAATTGATACCTGTAATTTCCATCGCTTTTTGATTTATAATTATGATATGTCCAGAGGCATGTACAAGAATAACAGGATGGTCTGGTACAGCAGCAGATAGCAACTTATTTGTAGGATACCCATTAACTAATGTAGGTTGTGTAATCCACTTATCATGATGCCATCCGTTAGCTATAATCCATTCTCCTTTCGGTGTGCTTTTTGCTTTTTTAGCCACTCTCTCAATGGCCTCCTCATAACTCTTAGTTCCTCCCAGGTCAACTTCCAATAAATTAATTCCAATACCATACAAATGGGCATGCCCCTCTATTAAACCAGGAACCATGGTCTTGCCTTTTAAATCAAAGAGTTCGGTTTTATCCCCTTTTAACTTCATGATAAGTTCCTTACTTCCTACAGATAGAATTGAATCGGCTCTTACGGCCACAGCTTCCACCATTGGCCGGTTATCGTTCATGGTATAAATCTCTCCGTTAAAATAAATTTGATCTGCTATTGTACCCAGTTCACTGGTTTGTGCCTTTGAGCTTACAGTTATCAGTAAAAAGAAAATAAGTAATTGGGTTGGTTTCATTTTGAGTTGGTTTGGAGTCCAAGATGATTAGACTTGTTTAAACTTTGGTTATAGATATTTAAATGTGCCTAACAGTCCGGGGGGATATTTTCCGGAAGGCGCAGCCTACCGAGGGAAAGATTGCTGTGACTTCTAGAATATATGACAGTTGTGTGTGGTTGTCTAAAGTAGGTAGTAAAGTTGATAAAAGCAATAGAGCCCTATTTAAAATAGCGGCATACGCGGACCGTTTTGGAAAATAAGGGCTACGGGAGTCGTGAAAAAGAGGCTATTTATGCAGTATGTATTTTTTTGCAGCGGAGTAACATGGCCTTCTGGTCATCTCCCTAACGGTTAGCATAAGTATAGTAGCCGACTGCGTGGTGCTTACTTTACAAGTTGCAAGAAAGTTGAAGTGGGCTACAAACCTTGAATTTACTACTATTTAGGCTATTATTTTAATACATTATCACCATGAATTAATTCCATCATTTGGCTGAATAGTTATTTGGATAACGGAGATCTATCCTCTTTTTATAGGTCAGGCTACGCCAAATCCATTCTAAGGGGCCAAATTTGAAATGTCTTAACCAGATATGGCTAAGAATAATTTGCAAAACTAAAATAAGAATAGCAATACCTGATGTATGCAGTAAACCGATTTTACCAATTAAGTTAAATCCAAAATTATAAAATATAATGAGCATGATTATAGTCTGAAACAGGTAATTGCTCAGAGCCATTCTCCCCACAGGAATTAAATATTTAAATGCTCTTTTACCTATAGAAGTTTGAACAACTTTAGATATGGAAGTTATGTAGAAAATGCACATAAATATTTGGCCGGCTAATACTAAGAACTTATAAAGCATATTTAATGGCGTTGATGGGAACATATAGGAACTTCCACCAATTATTTTAGCCGAAAAAGTAGCCAAAAGACCTACGGTTAAACTGGTAATTAACAATAAAGTTGATTTTGATTTTTTTGTAAACAATTCAATTGAAGCGAAATAGTAACCAAGAAGAAAAATTCCAAGGAATTTAAAATACCCCCCTGATGGAATATAACCTAAGTATTTCCAGACAAGATTATGAATGTTTAAAAAGAATAGGTCTACAATTGAACCATTCTGGACCGACATAAAAAAGCCCCGTAAAGAGGCTTATATGAATCCGTTTTTTAACTTATCAATGGCTTGTGCAACGGTTACCTGTGTTGGCAATAGTTTTTTATTTGCTAATTAATGGAGGTACCAACTAAATTATAAAATTTATGAGCACTATCAATATACTTTTGATTTTCTACATATTTAGCTTTTTTATATTGTTGAAACATTTCAGATGCTTTCTTAAATAATTTTTCAGCTTCAGCTGTTATTAAAAAATCAACTAAATATTTTCCTTTGTACTTTGCATATACCGAATCTATTTCCACTGATACAGGATCAGGTGATTTATCTGAAATTACAGGTCGTGGATATGGGGAATAACCACCTCTGCAACATGAGCCTGATTCTAATTGGAGTCTTTCCAGTGCCTTTCCGTAGGCGGGATCTGTTTGACCATAAATGGTTCTATACACATTAGTCAATTTCATCATGCCAGAACACATTGCACATGGTTCTAATGTTGTATATATTGAAAAGCCTTTTAAAGAAAAGGATTGAACACTGTCTAAATAGGATTGTATCACTCGGACTTCTCCATGTTGCGTTCCATTCATTTTCATATTTACCGAATTTCTCGCCCAGTTAACAACATATTTATCACTATCAACTAAAACAGAACCAATGTTATATCCTCTACCTTCAAAAGCGTTATTTTGCCAATCTTTATGAACTACTGCATATGCCATTAAGGAATAAAAAAGGTCAAGTTCTTGTTGTTCCAATGAAACCGAATCAACAGAAGCTGAATCAAGAGTGCATTCACATTTTTCAATACTTAATTTAGAATTAGGCTGTTTTATTGCACATGAAAAAAAGCATATTGACAAAATAAAAAAGCTAATTAAGAAATATATTTTTTTCATCAGAAATTTATTTATTAAGTTCTATAGATGATAATTAATTACCCAAATTATTGCCAACGGTTGAGCTAGGAACAGTACGGGAGCAAACTAGCGTTTGCTTTCCGCCATGCACATAGCGAAATCTTTTGGTTATCTTTTTTTCTTTGTCCCGCTAAAAAGCAAAATCCAAAAGATTTTGCGGACTTAATAAAAATACGCAAACCCTGCGATTAAGCCCGAAGCCCGTATTGTTTATAGGCTTTGTGCCTGTTGCACAAGTTAACGAAAAAACCACATAGGGAGAACATGATCTTAACGTTGTGCGGTTAACTTTAGGTATGCAGGGAAAAAAGGAGTATCAAGAAAAGCTGTTCGCCCATTTTCAGCGGAGGCCTATAACCTGAAAAAGTACCTGAAATTCGAACAAAAACGTTCCAAAAGTGGGGCAGGGCAACCTGCTTTTACCGGACATGTAAAAAGCCCCTTGAAGAGGATTATATGAATCCGTTTTTTGACTTGTCAATGGCTTTTGCAACGATTACTATTGTTACAGGTCGTTATTCTTTTTTATCAAAAGGCAGACAATAAATGACATATATAATTTCGCTATCTTCAATAAAAATAAAAATGGCAAAAAACTCTAAGGCAGACTATAAAGTAATTCAAATATTAATTGTGTTTTGCTTTACATTTATCAGCACACAAACCAATGCCCAAGATAGTGAAGCAGTAAGCATTAATGAAAAGCTTGATGTGATACGCAACTATCCATTTGATATGCCGTTCGAGCGAAGTGATATCAATCTCCTTAATTGGCAGTATTGGCCTTATAGCCGTTATGCAAGTCATCACCCACGAGAGTTTATACCAATGGCTACGATCCACGCTGACGCTGAAGCAGTAGCACTTGAAGAAATAAAAAATGACCCATTCAATCTCATGGAGCTAAAAGTTTCTGTTGATACGGAAAAAGATGTGCTATTACCAGACCTTCTGAAGTCAATAAACATGAAAGGTTTTGCTGTTATGCATGGTGGTAAGTTAGTTTTTGAAACCTACGACCAAGGCATGCAAAAACATGATATTCAAATTTTACAATCTACTTCTAAAACATTCACCGGTATGTTAATCCATAAGTTGGCAAGCGAGGGCCTATTAGATTTAGGCGCTAATGTGGACGAATATTTACCTGACTTGAATGCCGATGTTTTCAAGGGTTCTACGCTGCAAAATATGCTTGATATGGAAGTAGGGTTTCCTGACTTTGGTAGCTACTACAAAACAGAAGATTTTGGCTTTATGAGTGAAGTTCATATGGGACTGAAGCCAAAGGTGCTAGGCGTTGAACATCGTTCAACCTTATTATTTATTCAACAGTTTCAAAAACCAGCGTTCGCAGCTGGTAGCAAATTTTCATATAATGATATGAATACTCAGGTGTTGGCTATGATTGCTGAACAGGTTACAGGTAAGCCATATGCACAGTTGATAGAGGAAAACTTCTGGCGCCCCTTACAAGCCCGCTATGATGCAGCTATTTCGGTTGATGAAGACGGCAGTGCAGGCGCTAGCTGGGGTATGGCCATAACACTAAGGGA
Source organism: Zobellia amurskyensis (assembly GCF_009725985.1). Classification (GTDB taxonomy): domain Bacteria; phylum Bacteroidota; class Bacteroidia; order Flavobacteriales; family Flavobacteriaceae; genus Zobellia; species Zobellia amurskyensis. Next base: position 56,943 of record NZ_RCNR01000008.1, on the reverse strand, counting down.
TGCTGCTAGGTTTGGCCAAATGATGTTAAATAGAGGTAGTTTTAAAGGCAAAAGGGTAATCCCCGAGAGTTATTTTGAAGCAACATTTGACCAACCACCTACAGAACCCTTATCGCCTTATTTCGTACTTGGACAACAGGAAGATTACAGAAATCAAGTCTGGATGCTTCGAGATGATGGGTTGATGCATACGATAGGTTCATTTGGCCAGTTTATTTTTGCGGATTACAAGAACGAAATCGCCATAGTTTTCATGGCAAATTGGAAGCATACTAGTCACTTAGAAAGCAAAGAGCATTTGATCCGAATTGTCCGTGCAGTAGGCGAACAAATTAATCGTTAACCATTTTATTGATACATGCTCTATAGCAGGGCTCTTCACCGCTTTATTAAGTTCTATTTTTCTTTGTTCTTACATAAAGAAAAAGAGATACGAATAAGAAAATACTAATTGCTCTGATGTAATTTGGTTTTTTTTAATGACCTGTAACGTTGTTATATATGGTTAGTTGCGTGTTTAATCACCTTATTTAGCAACTACGAACCAAATAGAAAATCTGCGAGGATTAAAGTAGGTAGACTAGCGTTAGCAATTAATTTTATACGGTGTGCTTGTTGCATAAGCGGTAATTTCATTAAATTATATATTTTTAGCTTTACGTAAATTTGTAACTATTTGATTTGCAGTGTTAATTTTTCTAAAAGATTATGAAAATTATAGGGGTCAATTGAAAAACACAGTTGTGCAACGGTTACCGGTGTTGTAGCTAGTTATTCTTTCATAATATTTAAAAAATTGTGATATTTTCATCTTCTGCTATTTTATATAATTCTGCAATTTTCTCCATAATTTTCACTTCGCTCAGTCTTTTCCATTTATTCAAATTAGTTGAAGTGAATATTCCAAGACCATTAATTTGGATGTCTCTTATTTTATATTTAGAGTTAAATTGATTTATTTTAACGGTATCGTTTTCAATATGAGAGAATAAAATGGGCACAGTAATCCAAACCTCTTTTTTCGATGGACTTAGCCTTAAAATAAGCGGTGAATTACGATTTACGCCTACTAGTTCGAAGTCCATAAAATTGTATCTAAAGTCATTTTTTACAGGACGAATTTTAATTCCTAGATCCTTAACCAAATCCTTGGGGATTCCATCGTGGAAATCAAAAATACTTTTGGCTTTAAGATACCCGGCCACAAAACCAAGGAAGGCTATCAGTAGTCCCAGTGAGTTTCCAAAAAGAACTGCTATTAAAAAAACGTATATCGGGTTTTCTTTGGTTCCAGTTTTTATGGTAACTGCAATCGAAATAATTGCAGCTATCAACGTGAAAATTATTCCGCATAGTTTTAGACAGAACTTAATTGTTTCCTTATTGAGTTTAAAATAATCTATGAGTTTCATTATAATTAGCTACAACGCTTGAGCTCGTATGTTTGTTTCTTGAGTTGAAGATAAGATATTTAGAATAATCCATTAGTTTAAAAGGAAGAGTGATTTCGTGGTTGGGCTAGATACTAAATAGAGATATCGTCGCTTAGGTTTACACTCTTCCCAAGCTAATCTTTAAAGCATTAGCTTGGCTACTTAATAACGGGCTTAAATAGGAGGGACAGCGAGGTCTCGGCTAGATACATTCAGATGATATCGTTTCATAGGTTTTCCGCCCTTCTATAATTTTCTTGGAATCCGGACAGTACCTAGATCCTAAAAGTTCAGAGATCGAATCAAATGCGAGCAAGGATGCAAAAGAGAATTCTAGCTTTAAAGAATAGGATATGGAAAAGCGTTTAAAACAAAGTTTAGGTATCGATGTTTCCAAGTTGAATTTATCATTGTCATTAGGTTTCCTAAGTGAAAGGCTGGTCAAGGAATTTAAGTCCCATCCAGATGTTTCCAATGATGTCTCCGGTTACAAGGAGCTTTTAAAATGGTTGGGCAAATCAGTTGATAGTACTGTTGAGTTGTTGGTTGTCATGGAAGCTACAGGGGTTTACCATCAGGGTATTGCTTATTATTTGCATAAACAGGGTTACGCTGTCAGTGTAATGCAATCAGGTCGTGTAAAGCGCTATGCCCAGAGTTTGGACCAACGATCGAAGACCGATGCTTTGGATAGTAGAATGCTAAGTATGCTCGGTCTTGAGAGATCTATTCGTCTTTGGAGACCGCCCAGTAAAGAACTACAGCAGTTAAAAGCGTTGAGCAGGGAGCGTAGTTCTTTGTTAAAGGATAGGACGATAGAGAACAATCGCCAGGGGGCCATTGAATCGAGTGTTTATAGCAATTCCAAAGCCTTGAAAAGGCATAAGAACAGATTGAAGCTTTTCAACAGTCAGATAGAACTAATAGAACAGGAGATGCAAGAACTTACCTCCAAGAACGAGGTATTGAAAAGGAAGATTGGTTTTATGACAAGTATTCCCGGTATTTCCTATATTTCTGCGGCTACGGTTATTGGAGAGACCTTAGGGTTTGAATCAATAGTGAACGCAAAACAACTGACGAGCTATGCAGGTTACGACGTTGTATTGCGTGAATCTGGTAATTTTAAAGGAAAAACAAGAATCAGTAAAAAAGGAAACAGTCATATACGGGCAGCTTTACATATGCCATCGATGACCTGTGTGCGCTGTAACCCAACATTAAAACAATTCTACAATAGACTTAAACCAAAGAAAGCAAAGCCATTAGTAGCCTTAATAGCGGTTCAAAGAAAATTACTGATATTGATGTACACCTTATGGAAAAATGAAGAGGTTTATGATGCCGATTTTGAAACAAAAAAGCAGCAAAAGCATAAAGCCCTTGCTGCGCGGGATAACAAATTGATTACTCAACCTGTTTCCTAAAATATCAAAGAAAAAACTTGTTTTTTAACACAGTACCTAAGCGTAGTGTGGAGGCAAGGAAACTTTTCGTTTCCATCTGCGCACCAAGCTAAAGCTTATTGTTTAGTTTTATTTTTTCTTGTCCAAAGCTAAATCCATAAGATTTAGCGACTTCATAAATATACACAGACCTTTCGGTTTTGCCCTAAAGTCCGCATTACGTTTAGGCTTTGTGCCTGTTGCACAAGTTAACGAAAAAACCACATAGGGAGAACATGATCTTAACGTTGTGCGGTTAACTTTAGGTATGCAGGGAAAAAAGGAGTATCAAGAAAAGCTGTTCGCCCATTTCCAGTTGAGCGAACGTATACCGAGGAACAATTTCTACAGGCGGTTAAAGGAGGTTTTGGAACTCCGGTCCCTTTACGGTCTTACCGAAGGTTATTATGGGAACAGTGGCCAAAAGAGCATAGACCCTGTGGTCTTCTTCAAGCTCTGTCTTGTGGGCTACCTGGAGAACATCATCAGCGACCGCAAGCTCATGGCCCATTGTTCCCTGCGGTTGGACATCCTTTATTTCATAGGTTACGATATAGACGAGGAGCTTCCCTGGCACAGTACGATAAGCCGTACGCGCCAGCTCTTCCCGGAAAGTGTATTCGAGGAAGTCTTCACCAAGGTTTTACGAATGTGCGTTGAGAAGGGCATGGTGAGCGGCCATACCCAGGCCATAGATTCCGCACCGGTGAAGGCCAATGCGAGTATGGACACCTTGGAGCTGAAAGTTCCGGAGGAGGAACTGGACGAACACCTGCGAAAGGTACGTGTCCTGAGCGCAATGGACAAAGGGGAGCCGCACCGCAAGAGCAAGGGCGACAGGTCGGACAAAGGCCAGCGGAGCGTTACGGCGGGCAAGAACGAACTGGCGGCTATAAAGGGCAGGAACAAAAAATGGGCGAAGGACCAGGACCAGCGTCCGGGGGCGAAGAACAAGGGGGCCAAGTATACGAGCAACAAAACACATTACAGCCCCACGGACCCCGATGCAAGGATCAGCGTAAAACCTGGCAAGGCCAGAAAGCTGAACTACCTGAGCCAATTGAGCGTTGATACGGCCCACCACGTCATTACGGACATCAGGGCGTACCATGCGGACGGGAAGGACAACCAACAGTTGCCCGACATCGTAAAACGCCTACAAAGAAGGTTGTGGAAGCAGGGCCTGGTGTGGGAGAACTGTGTTGCGGACACGGGCTACAGCAGTGGCGAGAACTATGCCTTTTTGGAGAAAACAGGGCTAAAGAGCTTCATTCCGCCCCATGGCACGTACAAGGGCGGCCCGGACGGCTTCACCTATAACAAGACCGAAGACCATTACGTGTGTCCACAGGAAAAGGTAATCCCGTTCAGAAAGGTATTCAAGGATCACCGTACGGGTACGAAAAAGAAAGCGTACCGCGCATCGAGCCTGATCTGTAAGGGCTGCCCGTTGAAACCCACATGTCTGGGCAAGGTGAACGAAAAACAATTTTCGGTCACCTACTACCGTGCGGAGTACGAGCGAAACATCAAAAGGGTGAACAGCGAACAGGGCAAGTATATGAAAGGGAAACGGCAGAGCACTGTGGAACCCGTTTTCGGAACCTTGACCCAGTTCATGGGCATGAGGAAGGTGAACACGATAGGGCTCGAACAGGCGAACAAGGTGATGCACCTCTCGGCCATGGCCTATAATCTTAAAAAGTACCTGAAGTTCGAACGGAAACGTTCCAAAAGTGGGGCGGGACGGCTTGATTTTGCATCCTTGGTAAAAAGTGCGCTTCAATACTTGTTCGGGACTTGCATAAAGCATCTAAATTCGGTGCCTCGATTCTGACCCGACATAAAAAAAAGCCCCGTAAAGAGGCTTATATGAATCCGGTCCGTGGAGAATCAACGGCTTGTGCAACGGTTACCTTTGTTACCACCAGTTTTTTTACGTTTTGAAATAGAATACGTTGAAAATAGATGTAGATGTACTTTCCTCAGTATTGAATCTATTTAATTACATTTTATAAAAGGCTTTTTCAGGAACTTGAGTTTTTTCAAATCTTATGTACGTAAAACCATCTTGGTCAATTCTAGTTGTATTTCGGATTATAGTGTAATTTCCATTTTCTAGACTATACATCCAAAGAGTAGACCATTCTTTGTCTGGATTACTACGATAGACAAAATAATAATATTGTGAATCTTCCTTTAATGATGGAATGTCGGTGAAGCCAACATGAAACCAAACGGGTTTTATAAATTTTGAGTTATTAAATTCACTTAATGACAATGGTTTTTCCAATAATTGCCATTTTTCCTGCTCAGGAAAATGAGTTATTATAGCTAGCTCTGGATTCATATCAAAATAGAAATTTGAAACAGTACAGTCTTGCGAAGTGCCCCAAGTCGAATCTAATATAATCCATGTGCCATCTAATTTAATCACGTTCCAAGCGTGTCTTGAATTATCATCTAATTCCAACTCAACATAGTGATTACGCTCGTCTCTTATGTATCCAGTTACTACATAAACTTCAATGCCCATTTGGTCCATGAACCATTTGTAAAGTTGAGCATATCCTGCACAAACACCTTTTCTAGTTTCAAATACATTTTCAATTGACTGAAGGTTGTTAAATTCTTCATTTGATATTTCTCCGTTCAGTACATTTTGTAATGTAATCTCATCATATTGAATATTTGAGCCAACCCAATAGTAGAAGAATTTTGCTAAGTCCTTTTTCTTATTGATATTTTGTTTCGCAAAATCGGTCAACTCCGACATGCTATAATTTACAGAACTTGCTTTTTTAACTAATGACTCGATAGAATCATTTTGTGAAAAAGCCGAAATGCCTATAAAAAGGAAGATAATTGTTATGTGAAATATTTTTTTCAAATTGGTGGTAACAATTGTATAAAGCAACTAGTTGCTTTACTTCTATTTTAGACCTAATTTAATTAAATCCTTCAAACTATACAGGTTTACAGTACTTTAAGAGGCTTATTTAGTTTATTTATTCGTTTTCAAACGTTTACAAACGAAAACAATTGTTTTGTAACCGAATACATTTTGGTGCTCGTTCTATGTTTGCAGTGTTGAATCATTGTGGTTCAATAGTATAAACTGTTTAACGTAAAACTAATAGAATGAACGCCTTAAAAAACAAAGTACAGTTGATCGGTAATTTGGGTCAAGACCCAGAAATTGTAAATATGGATAATGGTAATAAACTCGCCAAGTTTTCCATAGCTACAACAGAGAGCTATAAAAACGCACAAGGAGAGCGTGTAGATGATACCCAATGGCACAATGTGGTAGCCTGGGGAAAGACCGCAGAAATCGTAGAAAATTATTTAACCAAAGGAAAACAGGTAGCGGTAGAGGGAAAACTTACCCACCGCTCGTATGAGACCAAAGAGGGTGAAAAACGATACATAACAGAAGTACGTTGTAACGAACTTTTAATGTTGGGTAAATAGAATATACCGTTCTTTGCAAACCAAGCGATACCAAGATGGCTCAATACCGTGTTTTGGCTTCGCTTTGTTTGTTAAACTGGTCCTTCCGGACAAGAATCTCTATACGTATTACATGACGCTTACAACAGAACAAGAACTTCTTCCTCTTTTAAAAACAAATTTTGGTTACGATTCATTTCGGCCCAATCAATGGAATGTCATTAGCGATGTACTCGCTAAAAAAGACGTCTTGGCTATCATGCCAACGGGCGGTGGAAAATCGCTTTGCTTTCAACTTCCGGCATTGGCTATGGAAGGTACGGCTATTGTTATTTCCCCGTTGATCGCCCTAATGAAAGACCAGGTAGATGCTTTGACGGCCAATGGTATTTCTGCAGCTTATTTTAATAGCTCGCTAGAACCTACAAAAAAGCAAGAGGTAGAGACCAAGTTGTATAAAGGCGAATTGAAGTTGCTTTATGTGGCGCCAGAGAGCTTGGCATTGCTACAACATCTTATATCTGAAATAAACATCAGCCTTTTTGCTATAGATGAGGCCCATTGTATCTCTTCTTGGGGGCATGATTTTAGACCGGCGTATACGCAGTTGGGCAGTTTAAAACGGCAATATCCGCAGGTGCCTATAATTGCATTGACGGCTACGGCAGATAAAACCACTCAGGATGATATTTTAGATCAGTTGCGCATTCCGCATGCATTCCGGCATTTGGCCTCTTTTAATCGCCCTAATATTTCGTTGGAAGTACGTCCGGCACAAGACCGAATCACACAGATTCTAGAGTTCCTTTCAGAGCGACCCAATGAAAGCGGAATCATCTATTGCCTAAGCCGAAAAAGTACACAGAAGATAGCGGACAAACTTGTGGCTTCGGGCTTTAAAGCAAAATCATATCATGCCGGACTTCCCGCTGAAGAGCGTAGTAAGGTGCAAGAAGATTTTATAACCGATCGTGTACCCATTATTGTGGCGACAATTGCCTTTGGTATGGGAATCGATAAGAGTAACGTACGCTGGGTCATCCATTACAACCTGCCTAAAAATGTAGAGGGCTATTACCAAGAAATTGGGCGTGGTGGTCGTGATAGCCTGCCTGCACAAGCTTTGCTTTTTTATAGTTTTGCCGATGTGGCCCAACTGCGAAGGTTTATAGCGAACAGCGAAAATGCAGACGTGGAATACGCCAAGTTAGAGCGTATGCAGCAATTTGCCGAAGCTTTAAGTTGCCGCCGGATTGCTTTGCTCAATTACTTTGGAGAACATATGACCGAAAATTGTGGCAATTGCGATATTTGTAACCGTCCTCCCAAATATTTTGATGCTACCGTACTCACCCAGAAAATCTGTTCCGGTGTGGCGCGTTTAAAAGAAAAGGAAGCTATGGGTATGTTGGTAGATGTACTGCGTGGCGCTCAGAATGCCCAAGTCCATGAAAAGGGGTATCAGCATGTAAAAACTTATGGAGCGGTTAAAGATGTGTCTTGGCAGGACTTGCAGCAGTATATTATTCAACTGTTGAACCAAGGAGTGTTATCCATTAATTTTAGGGAAGCTGGCCGTCTTTCACTTACACCGTTGGCCAAACAGGTGCTGTACGAGGGCAAGGAAATTCAGTTGGCTATTTTAGAGAAAAAGGAAAAAGCGAAAGACAAGAAAGAACGCAAGACAAAAGCGGCAGCAACGGGACTTTTTGAGAAATTACGTGTATTGCGTCAGCAAGTTGCGGCAGAGCAAAATGTGCCTGCCTACGTGGTTTTTAGTGATGCCAGTTTAAAGGATATGGAACAGAGGCTTCCTAAGAATGAAACGGAGTTTATGGAAATTTCCGGAGTAGGTCAGGCGAAACTGGAAAAGTATGCGGCTATATTCTTGAAAGAAATCAATCAACATAAACCACCGGTAAAGAAGTCAAAAAAGAATCCTAGTCATCAGCTTTCATTTCAATTGTTAAACGATGGTTTTTCAGTTGAAGATATTGCGATGCAGCGTGGCATACAAGTAGGGAGTGTTTACAATCACCTGCAAAAAGCACATACCGAAGGTGCCGATGTAGATTTGAGTCAATTTATTTCGAAAGAGGAAACGGCAAGCATCAAAAAAGCGCAATCCGAACTTGATAATCCCGAAGGCCTAAAAGTATTCTTTGAGCACTTTGAAGAAAAAATGCCCTACTGGAAAATTCAAATGGGGCTGTACCTAATCGGAAAGTAAAATGCTGGCTTCGGCTGCGCTCAGCCATGCATTTTACATGAACATGCAAAAAGCAAATTTTATGGGGCCTTATTATGTTTACATCTTAGAATGTGCCGATAAGAGTTTCTATGTAGGTTTTACCAACAACGTAAACCGAAGGTTAGCGGAACATCAATCCGGATTTTATGAGAATTCATACACCAGCACAAGACGCCCGGTAAGCCTGATGTATCACCTGCAATTTTCTAAAGCATATCAAGCCCTTCAGTTTGAGAAACAATTAAAAGGATGGTCTCGGGCTAAGAAAATAGCATTAATGAACGGGAAATTCAATACCCTTCAAATCCTTTCGGAATGCCGGAACTATACACATTCAAAGTATAAGCCAGATGGGTGTCCCTAAGCCCTCGACTGTGCTCGGGGTGACCTTCCGTAAAAGCTATGTTTTTGGCTTTGTGTACTGCAATTGACGTTAGTTTTGCGTGTTGTGCTTGTCTGAGCGCAATCTGAAACGAACATTTATTACGTGAATAGCACCATATGTCTGAGCGCAGTCGAAGACAGGTTTTGTATGTCAGTAGCACCGTATGGCTGAGCGCAGACGAAGCCAGGTGCTACTGCCTCTTATCAATTACACTAATAGGTTTCCTTCCCAGTTTAGACATCCGCAACTTCTGAATTTCTTCATTAGGACAAATTTCAATGTTGGGAGAAACCCGCAACTTGGACCTAAAATGATCTTTAATGGCCTGCATTAATTTAGGTTCCGCCGAATAAGAAGCAATTTTTATAAGGATTTCATCTGTACCAATCTCATTATGATATATCTCGAATACATAGCCTTCCACTTCCTCAAAATCGTTCAGAAGATTGTCCATTGCAGGAGGGTAGAGGGTGGTGCCTTTGTATTTTATCATTTGCTTTTTACGGCCAACTACAGGTCCTAAACGCATGGTATTTCTACCACAGGCACAAGGCGAAGTATGGGCCACAACAATATCGCCTGTCTTAAAACGCAATAGGGGCATGGCCTCCACGCCAAGTGTAGTAATCGTAAGTTCTCCTTCCTGACCATTAGCTACGGGCTGATTATCCTCATCTAAAATCTCGGCAATAATAAGCTCCGGATGATGGTGCCCTCCTTGTTGTTCTGAACATTCGGCAAAAGCCGTACTCATTTCAGTAGAGGCGTAGGTAGAATACAGCTCAATATTCCATTTTTCCTTTATTTTTTGAGCAAGCACGTTCAGTGAGAAGTCTTGGTTTCGCAAAGATTCCCCAATGCAAATGGCACCTTTTACACCAGAAGCATTAATGTCTATATCATGCGTTTCTGCATATTGAATCAACTTCAATAAAAAAGAAGGCACAACAATCAGATAGGTAGGTTGGAATTTGATAATGGTATCCCATTGCAGTTCAGGAATACCAGCACCCACGCGAATAATACCAGCTCCCAGTTTTCTAACGCCCATAAAATAGGCAAGACCGGCCATAAAACGGCGGTCCATGGTGGTAGTCATTTGTAAAATGTCATTTTCGGTAACCCCAGAACAGCTTAAGGAAATGGCTTCGTTATGCGCTAATCGGTCTAAATCTTTATCTGTCTGGCCAAGAATTACAGGGTCACCCAGAGTACCCGAGGTAGTTACGAAATCAATGATCTGCGATTTGGGCACACATAAGAAATCATCATTATAGCGTTGTAATTCCTCTTTAGTGGTCACCGGTAACTTTGCTAGGTCTTCAAGCGATTTAATATCGGCAGCTTGTATTTTATATTTTCTGAAAACACGTCTGTAGTAAGGCGATTTTTCAACAACGTAGTTAACGAGCTCTTGAAGTTTATCTTCTTGGAACGCTTTTATTTCTGGAATGGATGCTTTCTCTATTTCTGGGATCATTATTTGAGCTTCCTTTTGGTTTTTTTAATGTATTTGTTAAGTGCCTCCATGTCTGGTACGGTAGTTACTTCTTTGGTCTTTGCTGTTTCAAAAGCTTCAAGTGCTTCTTGATAAGACGCGTTTTCGTAATAGTACCGCCCTACAAGAAAATGTACCTCCCAAAAATCGGGATTTACCGCTATAAATTCTGATAAGACAGATGGTTCAATTTTTTCTTCAGCCGCAACCTTACCGCTTAAATCTCTATATCGTTCATAATGACGATAGGCCAAAGTTCGTAAAAAAGGGTCCGGTGCTATATTTTTATTTGCGATGGAAATAGGCCTCGCCTTTTGATTTTCGTCGGCATTCTTAAAAACCTCGTTCAAATCATAAGCCACAAATTCACCCAATTGATATGGGTTGCTTGACACCCAAACCATAAGGTCTTCTGGTTGAAAAACAATACCGTGGTGCGCTAACATCTGGTTCAAGGCTTTTTCGTTGCCGTAGCCAATACGTTTGTTATCTAGTCCGTTTTTGTTCCTTAGGATGTCTACGGCGGTCTCTGGGGTTACTTTGGGTGTTTCTTCCAAAAGCTCTTCCATACGTTCGTAACGGTATTTGGAGTGGCTTTCAAAAATATGCTTTTGGTTCTTTTTATCATCTGCGTAGGCCGCACTCTGAAAGTGATTGGAACAAACCAGCTGGTTCCCGTTTTCTACTTCATAGACGCCAAAATTATGCGGAGAAACCTCAATCAAGGCCGCTTTTTTATCCTTGGCACTTCCCACAAAAATAGATTCCGAAACAAAGACTTCCCGTTTTTTGGCAATGGCTATTGCTTCCTCAATAGTTGAGGCGTATTGTAAAATTTCTCGGGTTACCAATGAGATGGGGGTTTTGGCCATCAAAGGAAATTTAGATTTTCCGGCATTAATCGTCACCGTTAATCCTTGGTCGTTCATACCGGAGACTACGCCGATCATACCTCCCCAGGTAACGGACATAAATTTATGACCTTCATCCGGGGCTACAAAAGCAATAATCTTATTCTTGGCAAAATCATCGCCTGCATAGAAATCAAAATTACGGCCAATAATCAGTTTGCCGTCTGCCGTGTGGTCTCCCCATGCTGCAAAGGAAGAACAACCTACCAAAGCTAAATCTTGTAGGGCATGGCCAATATCGTGCGCTCCGTGAAAGTACATGACGCGTGGGTATGGAGCGGCAATGCGGTCATAGTCTTTGGAGGCGTATTGAGAAATGCCGTAAATTTCGGCTTTGTACTGCTCATCTACATGCTTGTACATTTTTCGGTTGAACCAAGCCAAGAATTTCCTGAGTAGTTTTTGTTTTCCTTTTTTTGGTACGAGGTCATCTATTTTTTCAATGAACACACGTTCCTGTTCCTGAAAAAGCTCTTGCGTTAGGCTTCCGGTTTTAAGACCTAATTCATATGGGTTTCCAGAAACATAGAGCTCATAAAGACCCTGTTGGTTTTTGGTTAAGAAGTTAGTTCCTAGTAGATATGTTGAATCTGTAAGTTGCTGCCGCTCCGTTACATTTGCTTCGTATTGGCTTATGTTGGGCAAATCTTTCAAGGATTTTGAAACACCACAAGAGCCCAAAAGAAGGGTGAAGCCTATAAGAACGTGTATGTTTCGGAAGATTTTTATCGGCATGAGGTCAATCGGCTATACAAGAAATAATAGTTGGCAAAAGTACGGTGCTCTAGCTGTGTTTTTTTGCTTTTAGATTCTTTTCAGTGCGTTTTATGGCCCATCGGTCTTTATAATCCAACCATTTTTGACCACGGTATTTTCGGGTAATATTGTCAATATGTCTCATAATCATGACGTTATAAAGCATATTGGCAAAACGCCCTGGGTGCCTGGGTAACGCACGTAGCGTCATGGAAAACCCACCGTTCAAATACCGGATAGAGTGCCAGTAACCACTAGGCATGTAGAGAGCATCGCCATGTTTCATTTCGGCACGGATACCTTCTGCATATTGAAGCGCAGGGAATTTCTGAAAATCCGGATTGTCCATATCTATACTTTCAATATTATGAATGGAAAAAGGAACCTTGTATAAATATTGTGTTTGTTCTGGGGAGAAAAGATTAACGACTTTATCCCCATCAAAATGAAAATGCATACTATCGGGCAAATCAATATCATAATGCATGAATACTTTAGACCTGCCTCCGCCAAAGAAGAGTGCCGGTAGTTTTTTAAAGAATTTTAAGCCAATATCCGGGTATTCAAAGTCTTTGAGCAATTCGGGCATTTCCTTTAGGATATTATAAAAGAAAATCCGAAGGTCCGTTGGTTCAGTTTTTAAAATCTGAATGTATTCGCTCAGCTTCATTTCCTTTACCGGGGCATAAACACTTTGCTTGTCTTTGGCAGGTTCGTTGTTGTATAAAGGCACAATTTGGTCTCCCGCGCGTTCCTGAACATAATCAAGCTTCCACTTCTCGTAAGCCGGCCAATCTTTGGTCAACCCTGTAATCAAGACAGGCTTTTGCGGTTTGTAGTAGTTTTTTATAAAGTCCGCTTTTGAGATGTTTTCTACTCGTTCTACTGGAGTTGTTTTAAACTGTCCCATTATGCATCTATTTTTTCGTTGGTCTTTGTACTTCCTTTGGTAATTTTATCTAACAAATATTCACTGCCCAAGATTTCTGAACAGGTAACTACACTACTGATGGTTACTCCTAAAATACCATGCATATTTATACTTTGGCCCGTAAAAAATAGGTTTTTTACTTTCGTCCTTGGCGAAATAAAGGTCTTAAGAGGCGTATTGTAATCCTTGGCATAACCATACATAGAGCCTTCGTTACTTCCAATATAATCTCTGTATGATAATGGGGTAGATGTATGTACCGATTGGACGCACTGGCGAATGGTAGGGAACTTTTTTTCCAGAGCTGTTAAAAATGCGTTTATTTTGGTCTGTTTGAAATCTTCGTAAGTCTCGCCTCTATTGTTTTTTTGTGCTACGGTATTGAAAGTTCCGGACCAAGGTTCTAGCTCTTCATAGCGCATATAGGTAATGGCTGTTAATTGGTCTGCCCATTCACCTTGGTTTTTGCGTGTTCCCATGGATACCATGTAGGCTTCTGGCCATGATTCCTGGGTGTAGTTCGCCGAGTTCCATACCGCGTTGTAATCTTTAAAATGGTAATAATTATGATTAAGGTATTTGAACGTATCGGGTTTTAGCACAATGTGAATGCTAAAAGCGGAAATGGTACTGTCAATACTTTTTATACGGTTGGCGTATGACTTCCTAAAATTTTCTTGGCCTACCATATCTATGGTAAGCTTAGGCTCTATATTGGAAATAAAGAGGTCACCTTTTACAGTGTCTCCTTTTTTGGTCACGACCGAAATAACCTTATGGGCCTCAACATTAAATTGGGTTACTTCACTATGTTTATAGGTTTCGCCTCCGCTTTCTTTTAACCGCTTTATGAGCAATTTGGTAATCTGGCTGCCACCATCGGCACATCTGTACGAACTTTGAATGTATGAGTTTATGGAAAGCGCATGTACGTAAAAAGGTGTTTTGTCCGGTTCACCGGCATACAAAAGGTTGGATCCGGCAAGTACGGCACGCAATTTTTCGTTGGTGGTAATGGAATCTATATATTGTTTGGCCGGTAACGTAAAAAGTTCTGTATCGTCATGATACGGCTTGCCGAGTTTTAAATTGTAAAGTGGAAACTTTCCGCAAGTTTCTTGGAGTTTTTCGCAATATTGAAGAATGCCTTCTTTCTCATCTGGAAATTCTTCTAATAGTCTACGCTCAAAATTTTGATATCCTTGTGCGTGCGGGTACTCTTTGTTATCACCATCAAAAGTAATCAGGTCAAAACCATCCTCATCCAATCGGGTAAGGTGTAGTCCGTCTAGGATGTCAAGATACTCAAAATAGCGATAGAGGTTCTGGCCTTTTTCCAATCCGCCTAAATAATGAACACCTGTATCAAAAATGGTACGCTCACGTACAAAGGTTTGCAAGTTGCCTCCATACTGATTGTTTTTTTCCAGTACACAGACACTCTTACCTTCGCGTGCCATGATAATAGCCGATACAAGACCGCCCATACCACTGCCCACTACCACTACATCATAATGCTCTTTCATTAATTACGCTTCTTTTTGAGTAGCCTAAAGTTATCATTTTGTTCGCTAGTAAAGAAACCTAATACTTCTAGGGGTGCTAATTCTATTTGCTGTGCTTTTTTTAATAAAATCACGGTTTCAATGTCATCACCCATCTGTTGGGTAATTTGCTGAACATCCATTTCCATGTCGATTAATAAAACATCAGCTTCGGTTTTAAATGCTTGGGCAATAGTTTCGGTAACTTCTATTTTACTATAATTTTTGGTAAGAAAATTATTCTTGAGCAAAACCCCAGCTTCTTTATTTGATGTGTTTATTGTAATTCTTCTGTCAATTGAATCCAAAGCAAGGAGGAGGTCCAGTTGCCCAAAATCTTTGGACAGATGAATAATTTTACTTTTTTGGCCAATTTTTTCAAGCAGGGAATAGTACGTTTTTCTGTTGGTTTCTAAATCTAGCTTTACCGCTTTGTAAATGGTATCGCCCTTATACCTGTAGTTTTCCAAAAGTGTTTTGGTCCAATAGTCCTCATCTTCAATCTCATTTCTAAGCCTTCTGAATTCATTTCTGAAATACGCTCCTAACTGCTTGGCCCGCTCACTATAGTTTTTACCATATTTAGTATCGTGGGCATTAATTTTCGGTAAAAGTTCTATGGTGATTTTTCCATCACGAATGATAAAACTCCCTTTAGGTAAAACTTCTGAATTTCCATGGATAAGTACCGGAAGAATATCCAGTTCAAACTGCTGGGCCAGATAAAAAGCTCCTTTATGAAAACGTTTAATTTTATTGGTTGATGAACGCGTACCTTCCGGAAAAGCAATTATACTAAATCCTTGGACAACTTTTTCTTTTAGTAAAGCTTCACCATTTTCAATACCTCCGGAAACCGGATAGGCCCCTGCCAGTTTTGCGGCACTACCAAATACGGGAGAGTTATAAACCCAGTCATTCACCAAGAATATAATTTTGGGGTGCAACATACCAATGGCCAGAATATCTAAAAAGCTGGTATGGTTGGCAATAATCATCACGGGCTTTTCAAAAGTCTCGTTATATGGGTTTCTTATTTCTTTGGATACAAAAGGATTGGTATATAGAACTGAACCCATCAATTTTGAAACCGATTTATGAAAGCCTAAATTTTCTTTCTTCTGACTCATTGGCGAGAGTTTTAACTTAAGCACTCCGTAAATGGAATGTAAAAACCCACCCGTACCAAAATAACCAAAAGACAATACCGAATGTATAAAATACCGAACCGAAATAGGGCGTTTATCCGCACTGCCAATAAAAAGCTTGAATAATAAAGGTTGAACCGTAAATGCTACGAAAGCAGCTGATAGAATGCCTATTAACGACACCGTGGAAATGGTATATAAGACAGGGTGTTTTGCGAAAATCAAGACTCCCACACCGGCAATTGTGGTAATAACCGATAGTAAAATGGAAGTTTTATGGGTGTGGAGTACATTTTCTCCAGTTCGGTATTCGGTAAGTAATCCGTTGGTGATAAAGATGCTATAATCAACCCCAAGTCCAAAAATAAAGCTACAGATGATGATGTTGAAAATATTGAATTCAATATGGAAAAGGCCCATGATGCCCACGGTTAAAAACCAAGTGAGAAAGATAGGTATGCTAGTTACGACAGTTAACGAAAGACTGCGGTAAAATAGCAGTAAAATGAACAGTACAACTATAAGTGAGTAGCCAATTAGGCTATTAAAGTCGTTCTTTAAATTCCCTAAAAATGTCTCGTTTACCTGTTGACGGTCGATAAGCAAGGTGTTGGGCGAGCCTTCAAAGCTTTCGCGTATGGCATCAATATGGTCATCATCTACTTTTACGAGAGAGGTAATGGTGGTTCCGTTATCGTCGTGAACAATGTAGTCATCCAGAGAAAACGATTTTATAGGTTCAAAATCAGTCACCTCCAAAGGTTTGAAATCGGTGTTTAGAAGGTCGTAAAACGTATTGAATGTAGATGGTTTAAAACCGAATTCTTTACTACTTTCAATAAGGTTTGCTTTGGTGGTCTCAATTTTAGAAGAGGTCCAGAAATCCTTCCACATTCTAATTTTTTCCTGCTGAGTTTCTTTTGCTCGTATGAGCCCGCCAACAGAACTAAAGCTTAGAATTTTATTGTTCTCTTCAAGGTTCTTTAATTGATTGTAAAGCGAATCGTTCTGTGCAAGGACGGTCTGGGTGTCATTACCGTATGTAGATAGGTAAATAGATTTTGAACTAATATCCGTTAGGGTTTCCAATCGTTTTCGCGCATCTCGCAGTACCTCGGTTTCATAATTTAACCTAGCAATATCCTTGTTGAAAACAACTTTGTTGTAGGTAAAAATGCTAATGACCGAAAAAAGTACAAGGCCTATAATAGCCCATTTGGATTGATGAAAATCAAAAGATGCTATGCGGTCTAGAATTGTACGTCTAGAACTCACCACTTTCTTGGCCGAATAAACCTGCGGAATGAATAATAAAGCAAAGACCGATGCCCCAAGAACACTTACTGCTGCAAAAATACCAAGATCTTGAAGCGCTTGCGATTCTAGAAATAGTAGGCATAGAAAAGCAGAAGCTGTGGTAAGACTGCTCATTAATATAGACGGCGCTACTTCTTTGTACAAGCTTTCCGCGCCGTTCCCGTTTCGGATATGTGTTAGTATGTGCAGGGCATAATCTAGTGTGACACCTAAAAGTACGGATCCAATTCCCAACGAAATGGCAGAAATTTTTTCACGAAGGATACACAAAAAAGCAATGGACAATAGGGCGCCCACCAGTGTGGGTGAAAAAAGAATAAAAGGTAATGCCAGCTTCCGGTAAAAGAGCATTAGAATAATGATGAGCAAGGTCATGGCAATGCTAACCGTGAACTGAATGTCGCTTCTGATCTGTTTCGCATTAGCTACGGCAACAAGGGCAGCCCCATAATATTCACTGTGCACCTTATTGGCATACGTTTCGTTCAATTTGCTTTGTAAATCGTAAAGCGCGTTGGAAAAAGGTAGATTCTTGTCGGTTTCGTTAGAGCCATAGGTAGGGGTTAGGAAAAGAAGGATATTTTCTTCCTTTTGGTCTACCAGAAACCCGTTTTTCAATTTAAAATCATCGCCTACACCTAATTCCTGTAACCTTTTAAGGGCAATGAAAGAAAGCCTTAAAGGGTCTTTAATTATAGTCTTTTTAGCTACAATGCCTGATGGTGAGATAAGGGTGCGATAATTTTCGGCAGTGATTTTGTTAATACTGTCCGAGTTTATTTTCTCGGTAATTTTAGGATAGTCCGTAGATTCTAAAAAAAGGGGAAGGTTATCATAGACTAAATCCAGGGTTTTGGGAACGTCATCAGAATTTACCCTGCCCTGTACATTTTTAATGAATTCGGACTGATTTTGTTCTAAACTGTCTAGAAGGTCCTTTGCATACTGAGTAAGGTCTTTAACGCTGCCTTTCTCATCTTTTTGTATGCTGATGATGATCTTATCGGTAAACGTAATCGATTTTAAAACCTTTTGAACTCGTTGCGCTTCTTCGTTTGCAGGAATTAAGGAAGTAATATCATCTTCAAACTGAATTCTAGAGACTAATGCCGATAGGCCAATGACCACTAGTAGAAAGACAGATAAAGCTAACAGTCTTTTCCGGGCAATGAGTCGATATACTTTAAAGAAGAAATCACCCATTGTCTACAGCTATTTTTTTCTTTCCTAAGAAAACAAGTGTTAGGTACCCTATAACGCCAAAAAATAAGGCGGACATAATGGCTAGAGCAAAACTGCCAATAAGATAGGTTTTCAGGTTTTGAAGCATTCCAAAATTTTCGGTCATATTCTCCATGGAAAAAGAAACATCTTCACCCGTTATTAATACGCCTATTTTTATACTAAAATAGATGATAAATGGAATTAAAGGAGGTAGACTAATATTTGAAAAGGCAAAGGTGATAGCCTTGTTAAGCCCAAATACCGTGGCCAAGGTGAAAACAAGTATAGTTTGAAAACCCCAGAATGGGGCAATCCCCAAGAAAACACCCAGAGCTATAGACAGGGCCTTTGTTTTTGGGCTGTCATCACTACGCAACAGGTCTTCTAACAAGAATTTTTTAAATCCTTTTTTTTTATTTTCCGAATGAAATTACGGGGTTTGATATAGAAGATGGTAATGATAACAAGCCATGTGTTTAGTATGCTTATCCGCGTAAAATCGGGTACCGTCCTAAAATGGGACACCCTTTCCGTTTCATCGTATAAGATACGCACGGGAACGTTTTTAACCAATGTTCCTTCCCAAGCCAAACGTACGATAACCTCTATCTCAAACTCGAACTTAGGGGTGTAAAATTTTAAATCCTTTAGTTGATTTAAAGGGTAAAGGCGGTAACCACACTGTGTATCTTGTAACTTAGTGCCCGTTTCAAACCAAAACCAAAAGTTAGAGAATTTATTCCCAAAACTACTTTTTCCGGGTACGTCCTCTTGCTCCATGTTTCGTGAACCAATGTACAGAACGTTGGGGGTATCTTCTTTTTGTAATTCGTCTAAGAATACGGAAAGGTCTTCAGGAAAATGTTGCCCATCAGAATCAATGGTTATCGCGTAATCGTAACCATGGGAAATAGCAGCCTTAAAACCTACTTGAAGCGCATTGCCCTTACCTTTGTTTTCGGGTAAATGAATTTGCTCTATTGTTGGATAATCTTGTAGGATTTTGGATGTATTGTCCGTAGCTCCATCGTTTATAACAATGATGGAATTGGTCCGTTCTAAAATACTATCGAGCACTCGCTTTAGTGTGCCGCCATTATTGTATGTGGGGACTAGTACGCAGCAGTTAAGTTGCTGCATGGTGTTTTGAAGTGTTGGAACAATAGGGGTTGACACGAGCAATTTTTTCAAAGGGTTCAAGAAACCGGTTCGAATTTTTTACAAAGATACGTATTACGAACCTTGCAGCAATTGCCTTTCTGATTCGTTAAAGGCTTCGGATTTAGAAATATATCCTTTAACGAAATCCTTACTGTTTGTATTGGTAATCGATTTGAAATTATCGAGTATAAATTGCTTATCCTCGTCAATATTTTTAGTGTAACCAGTAATTTTGGGAACGTTTTCCTGAACACTTAAGCGAATACAACGTATTTCTACATTCTCAGGTTCTGAAGTTATGGCGAACTCTAAAAGCTCAGCGCCCTCTTTAAAGAAGTTTTTCTTGTCTCTTATGCCTTTGGCATACTTGGCCATCATAGTGGTTGCTGCTCCTTTAAAGGCTACAAGTGTTTTGTCATCGGTTTTAGCCACCGATACTAGGTCCTCATGAAGTGCTTTGGTGGCCGCTTCATTTTCGGATGCTTCTATATAAGCAGTTCTTACTTTAGGCAAGTCCGCTGGGCTCGCCATATAGAAGGCGGAAAATATAACCAAAAAAACAAGTTTTAAATTCATAACGTCTAGGCTAGAATATTAAAAGTAGCACTAAGTTTTAGTGCCAATGTCTCTTCAAAAGAAGTGGTGTTTTTTACTTTTACAGTTGTATCTTCTTCAGAGATTGTTAATGTAAGTTGAACAACATCATTTTTCTCGGGATTGATTATCGCCATAAACTTAATATTTGACGCAACCGATAGAAACAATGTTTTGCCTGTGGCCTGCTCGGTAAGTTCTTTAATAATCTGAATCATGCAAACTCCGGGCATCACGGGGTTACCTGGAAAATGACCTTTAAAAACATCATGTGCGGCGTTTAGTTTTACCGTAGCATGGACCGTTTGGTCTTCTTGTTTAAAATCTTCTACGGTATATAGCCCTTCAATCAGCATGTTGTTATAGTTTAAATTTATATGCGGCGCCTATTTGAAATACGCCGTTTAAGTTGCTTCCCGCTTCTTCATAAAGGTCGTCCTCGCCAAAGAAATCAACGCTTACAGTACCTTGTTTGTAACGTGCTTCAAGAATCAAACCAAAATCGAATTCATAGCCTATTCCACCAAAAACGGATACATCAACTGGTGAGATTTCATCATCACCGTTAAAGTTGGTCAAATTAACAAAATTGTTCTCAAAGTTAATGTCTAGGCCTAGACCAAGTATAAAGTGAAACCCTTTATTGGAGCTCACATAAAATTTATTGGGTAACCCTATGGAAATATAGTTAATATTGACATCACCGTATTGGTCGGAGTTAGATTTTCCACCTTGGTTGGAATACAAAAGTTCAGGTTGCAAGGTGTAATAATCAGAAATGGGGATATCTACAAATGCCCCTATGTAAATTCCTGACTTTGTATCAAGGGTGGTGTTACTGATATTGGAATTGTTCAAGCCTACCTTTATTCCTGGGCGGGTCTGGGCTAGAGTTGTTCTCGCACTGGAGAAAACCATTATTGTTAAGAGTAGTTTTAGTGTTTTCATTTCAACGCTTTTAATGCAATATGAAGTTTGAAATTATGGTGTGCTATCTCAATTTCTTTTGCAAATTGCTCTTCTATTTGGGTGAAATTAAATTCTACTTTTTCTTTATTCCGGTCTACGCGGGCAATTTTATGTAGTTGCCTATCTGCATAATAAAAATAATGTTTTTTAGAGAGGATATCCGTTTGCAATATGGTGTTCTTGTCTGAGGTGAAACTATTTTTTACTCTAGATTGTTCCTGTATCAACGCTTTAAAATCTCTTTTTAAGATATTGATGAGTACTTTTTTGTCCAGCTCTTTTAGAATACGATTTACCTTAAAATCATTTCCTTCAAAAGTAAAATCAAAAATAGTATTGCCTATTTCAGTAGTGAATGCAATACGATGGTGCGCTTCACCTAATTTTTTCACGATAAATATGCCGCCAAAAGATTTGTTGAAAGCATCTATTTTAGCCTTGTAAACATAGTCTTTTTCGGTATTGGCAAAATAAGGATTTGAAGTTTCCCGGAGCGAGCCGTTTTCAGGCTCAAACCCATTTTGAACCGGGTAGGAAGCGCAGCCAATCAATAGAAAAAAGCAAAGGCTAGTGAGTAAAAACCGCATCTGGCAAGTTTTTGTTCACGATACGATCGGTAAACTTTATTTGGGTATAATCGTCTGAAGGCTCGATCATCTTTACTTCTGTTACGTCGCCATTGGCGTTGAAGGAAAGGTGAAATGCTTTTATAAATTTGGAGAACTGCTCGTCTTTGGGGAGAAAATAGACCAAGCTAGAATCGTTTATTTTGAAATATTTTATGTTGAATTCATTATCGTCAAACATGTCGCCACGAATGCTGGCCGTTATAAGCTGGTTCAACTGTTTAAATATTTTGTTGGACCCCACATCCATATTGCTCTTGTTACCGTCATCATTAATGAACAGGGTTTCGTTTTTGAACAAAACGGAATAGGCAAAAGGCTTGGTGTACTCCCATTTTACCAAATTGGGCACCTTAAAGGCCAGTTTGCCCTGAGATACGATATCATCCGATAGGAAGTCTAAATGTTTGTATTGCGTAAACTCGCTCAATACCGTAGTAGTAGCGTTTGCCCTAGTTTTTACCTTAGCCTTTAAAGCCGTAGCTTCCGCTGAGGTCATTTCCTTTTGGGCCACGGCAGACAGGGATATAAAAAACAGAAGAAAAAGTATCTTATGCATAAGCTTCGATTTCTAGTAAACGATCAACAGTGACCGAACTAAGATTTTTCTCTCGCAAAAATAACAATAACTGTTCCAAAACGACTATAGTTTTTTCGCTGGTGTCATGAAGCAATATAATATCACCTTTTGAAACCTTTCTTGTAATGCGTTTTAAAATAGTTTTTTCGGACCTAGATGTGGTATCCAGCGAACGTACGTTCCACCCAATAGAATGTAGGTTTAGTTTTTTAATGGCTTTCTCAATTTGTGGATTGGTTACCCCAAAGGCCGGGCGATAGAGCATCATTTCCTTTTCCGTCAAGGCATGGACCGCTTTTTTTGTTCGGGTGATTTCGTTCATTACCTTATCCAACGGAAAAAAACCAAAGGTATTGGCATGGGTGTAGGTATGGTTACCAATAGTATGCCCTTGGGCAATGATTTTCTTTAAGATATCCGGATGTTTTTCAACCTGTTGGCCAATGCAGAAAAAGGTAGCTTTAGCATTATACTTTGCAAGTAAATCAAGAACTCTTGGGGTGAATTCGCTATTGGGTCCGTCATCAAATGTTATGGAAACCCAATTATTGTTGAGGTTTTTATTGGAGTGTGCCGAGTTTAGATGGTAATTCCATTGGATAAAGAAAGAGCCGAGGACCGTTATGGCAAACCAAACGAAAAGCAGTAAAAGAATGACCCACCAAGGCATGTGACCCAAAAAACATAGCACTCCTAGTACAAACAAAAGAGCAATAGCGGCGGTATTTACCCTTTTCCGCTTTAGCATTTTTGGATTAAGGTGAGACTATGGTTTTCTCCTCGATATTGGTTATATACCAAGATGGTCTGTAGTTTAGAGGGTTCAACAGTATTCAATTGAACGCTTTCAGGAATGTTCTGTGTTTTTAGAATTTTATTGGCCAACCAAAAGGCAAACCCCGTTGCGGTATCATACTCTCCTGAAAGATGCTTGTAATAAGCTTGCGAGGTATTTTTTAGTAGAGAGGCACTAAGTTGCTCGTAATAATCATCATAATTTACATCGCCATTGTTGCCAAGAATAACAAGGTCTATGTCTTTAATCGTCATTTCCTGTTTTTCTAATAAAGCAATAATTTTTTGCTGTACTTGGTCTTTAGCAAGTGTGTTGAATGTTTTTACGGCAAGCAACTGGGCATAGCAAGAGTTCGATTTTTTATTGGAAAGCACAAAAAAGTGAGACCCTTCGCCCATGACCATGCCTTCGGTCTTTGACTGTAAAAGGTCTTTTGAGGTAACAGGTTCCTTTTTAATATGTCCGATTAAACGGTGCGTGGTTACGTGATGCTCTACTAGTTCGTCTACACCTCCAACTAAAACCGTATCGGCTTCATTGTTCTGAAGCATCATTTTTGCATCTATAAGTGAAGACTCAAAAGAAACAGCCGAATGTACAAAAGTGAAATTATGTCCTTTACACCCTAAGCCCAATGCAATTTGCCCGGCCACTGTATTGTGGGAGGACTGTATAAAGCGGGTAGGGGTTAAAAATTGTTCGTCATTTTTAATGATATCGCTTACGAAGCGTTCTGAGTCTCCAATGCAGCCTAGACCGGTACCAACAATAATAGCATCTACATTTTCTATTCCGGCTTCCGTAAGGGCATTTTTAGAACTTACGGTACTCATTTTAATGCCACGCGCCATACGGCGTGCCGCTGCTGGTGGAATGTATTCTTTGTAATTTGGGTCTATGACGTGAATTACGGTGTCATTATAGTCCCTAATCTCATTGAGAAACTCTTTATTGTCAAAAGTTTTCTGGGCCGAAACGGAACCTATGCTATTTATATATACTGGTTTCATTGGGCTTCTTTGGAAAAGATTAAAGTAGAACAGTTTCCGCCAAATCCAAAGGAATTAGAAAGTACATGGCGTAACTCCTTTTGTTTTACCGTCGTTTGCGGAAGCAAATTAAACTCCTTCATGGGCGTCTTGAAATTCAGGTTGGGATAAATTACATTGTTCTGCAGAGCCAAAACCGAATATACGGCTTCTATGCCACCGGCAACGGCCAGCGTGTGGCCTGTAAACGCTTTGGTTGAACTGAATTCCGGTACTTGGTCTCCAAACATGCGAAGTAATGCACGGCCTTCGGAAAGGTCGTTGTTAGGGGTTGCGGTACCATGCGCGTTCACGTAATCTATATCCGAAGGGTTTAAACCCGAAACTTTTAATGCTTTCTCCATGGCAAGAACCGCTCCATCACCATTTTCGGAAGATGCAGTCTGGTGAAAGGCATCATTGGCATTGCCATAACCCGTTACATAGCCCAACACTTTTTTGTTGTCCCTTTTTACAATCTCGTCAGATTCCAAGACGAGATAGGCAGCGGCTTCACCAAGGTTTAACCCTTTTCTTTCATCATCAAATGGAGTGTTGTAGGTGTCGGATAAAATCATCAAGGTCTTAAATCCGTTTATGGTGAATTTACAAAGGCTATCCGTGCCACCCACCACTACACGGTCTAACTGACCTGATTTTATCATTCGCGCCCCCAGCATAATAGCATTTGCGGCAGAGGAGCAAGCGGTACTTATAGTGGAAACAAAGCTTTCTGTTAACCCTAAATGGTCTGCAAGTTTTTGGGTAGAATCCCCAGCATGGAGTCCGTTAATATGGCCCCAGTGCTCATCGCTTTCAAGGTATTCAAAATAATATTTTTCGGATTGGTCCATGCCACCCACGGTGGTTCCAGAGATAAGTCCGGTTTCGCAATCGTTTATATCGTTAATTCCAGCTTGTTTTAGGGCTTCATCGGCAGCAAGCATGGCCAGAAGGGCAGTTCTTGATACCGCAGTTTCTTTGGCAATACCCAGTTCTTGCTTTAATTGGTCATTGGTCATTTCAATTTCCCCGACCATAATATCGTTCTTATGAACGGTATCTACTTTAGAAATTCTAGAAATACCAATTTTACCGGAAACCAGTGCATCATAGTTTTCTTGCACATTGTTTCCAATGGCAGAAATAGCACCCATGCCAGTAATTGCTACGCCCTTGCACATATTAATTTGGATGTATTATAGATATAAGAATAAAAATACGAATCTTAGGCTTAAGTGCGATTGTTGTAAACGGCTTACTCTAGTTGTAAATCCGTGTGCTTGGCAACTTAAAGAACGATTGAACCCTTAGTTGGTTCGGTTAGCAGCTATGTAAGCGGCCATTGTGTCTATAGATTCAAAGATTTTACGACCCTCTTTTGGGTCTGCCAATCTAATACCATAATCTTTATCTAACATTACAATTAGCTCTAGCGCATCAATTGAATCAAGACCAAGACCTTCTCCAAAAAGTGGGTCGTCGTTTGCGATTTCGTCAACGGAAACATCTTCCAAATTTAATTGTTCGATGATTTTTTCCTTCAATTCTTGTTTAAGTTCGCTCATTTTGTTCTATATAATTTGGTAAGTTCCCCTGTGTTATGGGGCAACATACCTTTTTTAGCGATAACGTATAAAAACGCATCATATTTTCCTTTGTCATAGTCAACCCAGCCGCATAAAACTTCATTGGCCTTGCCCGATATTAGCAAATCATTGGCATAATCTGACAATAAATAGGGGTTAAACTCGGCAAATATAAAGAAACTATTTTCAGAATACAGTTTGTGGCGAATGCTAATTTCACCCATACAGATATTCGGAAGTGTGTAAACAAACACAGCGGGACTAGCAAACGCGCCCGATTCTTTACTTATGGCAGCTTGGTGCTTTCGGTCAGTATCTAAACTTGAGGCTCTGTTTGAAAGAACAAGAGCGGTGTTTTGTTCTTCGTTCTCACACAATAACACCTCTGCCCCCATAAATGCCAGTTTGCTGAGGTTGTCCATTTTAAAAAACTTTGAATAGTCTGTTTCAAAGTGTTTGTATGCTGATTTTATAAAAGCCGGAAATTCCTCGGAATCATCGGAAAAGAGAATCTCTCCGTTCTTTGAGACTTTACCGTCCCTAATAAGGCAGTATGATTTTATGTAATATTCAGGACTGCTCATGAATTAACTTTTTTAAAAATTGCCGCCGTATTACACCCCCCAAAACCAGAAGCAGTTTTTAGGAAAATATTACTTTCTTTTGGTGAGGTCTTGGTGATGATATGCAATGGTTGGGATACGCCCAACTCCTGAAACCCCGGTGAGGCATAAAGTGTGTTGGAATGTAAAGAATGCATCCCAATGATGGATTCCAATAGTCCCGATGCCCCAAGGGTATGTCCAAAATATCCTTTTAGGCTATTTAAAGGAGTGTCTTGCAAATAAGCTCTGTTGAAGGCAATGGCTTCCATTTCATCATTGAACATCGTAGCCGTACCATGGGCCGATATGTAGTCTATAGCGTCAGCTTCTACTTTTGCTTGCTCCATTGCGGAAACAATACTTCGGTATAATCCTTCTCCTGTTCTTGATGGGCCTGAGATGTGGTTGGCATCGTTGCACGATGCTTCACCAATAATTTGCACGGATTCCTCCACAAGATTGGATTTCTCCTTGGTAACAAGGATACTGCAACCCACTTCCCCAATATTAATGCCTGCACGGGTTTTGCAATAGGGCCTGCAAGGCGATTCGCTTAAAGCTTGAAACGAGTTAAAACCCGTTAAAATAAATTTACTTACCAAATCTCCTGCAACTACAAACACATGGTCATAGCGTTCTTGGTGAATTAACCGTTTGGCTACGGCCAAAGCTAAAACTCCTGAAACACAGGCGTTGGATAGGACAATAGCTTCATTTTTAAAGCCAAAAAAAGTTTCTATTTTTTTTCCTAATTCGCCAAGATATGCCCTGCTTTCATCAAACGGATTATCGGGATCCAAAACATCTATATTTCCTTTTGTGGTGGAAACGATCAAGCCTACCCGTTCTGTAAGTTCTATTCCTGATTTCTTAAGCGTATCCGCTAAGGAAACCAGAAGTATTTGTTCAAGTCTCGTGTAAGCCTCCTTGGTATCCAGTTTCTGAAATTCGCTTTTCAGATTTTCTTGATGGATAAGGGAGGAATAAAATGGATTTGGTAGAATTTTGGAATCATCTACCAATGTAAGTCCGGTCACCTCATTTTTAATGCTATCAACCGCGGAAGCACTATCAAATCCGTATGCGGAAACAATGTTGTTATGTGATAGGTAAACGTTATTCATCTAAAAGGCCAACTTTTTTCTTCCATTTGGCAAAAAACTTTGGGATTACCAGAGATAATTCGCCTCCTAATTCAACAAAAACCTGAACCGTTTCACCAGTACAAACAACCGCTCCTTTAGGATTGAAGATTTCATATTTGAAAATCATCTTTGCCGCTTGGGAGTCTACGTAGGTTGTTTTTATGGTAGCTACATCTCCATAGCTTAACGGAAGCTTATGTTCACAGGAAGACTTAACGATAGGGGTTGAAAAATTATGGTCTTTTTGGTCCAGGTACGAAATGCCATGGTGCCGACCAAAAGCCTCGCGACCATCTTCAAAATACTGAATATAGTTGCCGTGCCAGACAATACCTAGTGGGTCCGTTTCTGCAAATCGTACACGGACTTCACTCGTAAAACTAATCTCTTTTTTGGTGGTGTTAGACGGCATTCTTTCTTTCGTTATAGATAATGGCTATGAGTGTGGTGACCACAAAAAACGCAAGTAATAGCGATATTTCTGGAACTAGCTCAATAAAGGTTGCATTGCGCAAAAATACATCATAAAATGCACTTAGTCCCCAATTCATTGGTGATAGGTTGGAGAGTACTTGCATAAATTTTGGCATGGCAAAAACAGGTACCCAAACCCCGCCAATTGCTGCTAGAATCACAACAAAGGTGGCTCCAAAAGGTGCTGATTGTTCTTGGGTCTTCGCAATGGTTCCCAATAATAAACCTAGACCAACAGCCGCTAGACCAGCAAAAAATGCAACTACGAATAAAAGAGTGAGTCTACCGGAAACATCTAATTTAGGCAAGCCAATTAGGGGGAAAAGAAATATTCCCACAGCTAGCATTAGTGCAAACTGAACCAATGACACCCCCAGAAAAACAATGGTTTTTCCGCCAAGTACCGTTGCATAGGAAACAGGGTTGGTTCGTAGCCGTACAAATGTGCCTTGATTCTTTTCCTTCACCATGTTAATGGCCAAGGGCAGAATAATAAAAAAGATAGCAAAGAGGGTCCACGCCGGAATATTATGCTGGGTGGAGTTTGGTATCAAAGCCTCTTTGTATTTACTCGGTACAATTTCAGTGAAGGTGATAAACTTTTCGGTTTCGAAAATAGCTTCTGAGGGGTCGTCCGTTAATTGCGCTTGAAAGGCTTTGTAGATGGTTTCGGTTTCAATTTTTGAAATCATCTTATCAATATTACTGCGTACGGAACTTTTGAACGATTGTTGCGTTGCCGGGTCAAAGTACAGTTTTACCTCCTTGGGTTCCATTTTGGACTTTACCTCAGGGATACTTTCTTCGCCATCACTGAATTTAGCAAGGATGCCGTCTACGTTCTCATTGATTTTTATGTCTAGTTGAGAGGATAAGTCTTCAGGAATAACGATGGCCAGTTGATAATCGCCTTTTAGTACTTGTTGTTTGGCTTCCTCGTCCGTAGCGGCCATGTCTACTTGAAACAATTTGGAATCGGCCAGACTTTTTAAAATGTCTTCCGACACTTTTCCTTTATCCATATCTACCAAAAGAATAGGTAGTTTGGTCTCCTTTATACTTTTGAATGAATTGTCTTGAATTGTGGTAATGACGATAACCAATAGCAAGGGCATGAGAAATAGTACGGCAAGCCCACCAATGTCTCGTGTAACAAGTAAAAACTCTTTATATGTAGAAGCCCAAAGTTTATGCATGATCACGTAAGGCTTTACCCGTTTTGGCCAAGAATACTTCTTCTAGATGCTCTGCATTTTCTTCTTGTGCTATGAGTTCTTTTGGTTTGCCAATACATACCAATGTTCCGTGGTCTATAATACCTACACGAGTACAAAATTGTTCGGCCTCGTTCAAGTGATGGGAAGTGTAAATAATGGTAGTACCCAAAGTATTCAATTCTTTTAGGTACGCCATAATTACGTTCTTGGACTGCACATCTACACCTACCGTAGGTTCGTCTAAAAACAGCACTTTAGGTTTGTGTAAAATACTGGATATAAGATTGATGCGTCGTTTCATTCCTCCGGAGAAACTCTTAATTTTTTTATGGGCGAATTTTGATAGCCCCATAGTCTCAAGATGAGCATTGATGTCGTTTTTTAATGACTGCCCTTTAAGACCGTACATACTTCCAAAATACATAAGGTTTTCGTACGCCGTCAACGACGGGTATAATGCATATTCCTGCGGGACAATGCCTATTAATTGTTTCAGTTGATTTTTATGCTCTTTATAGTTGAGTCCATCAATTGTAAAATGTCCTGAGGTAGGTTTCAACAATGAGCTTAGCATTGAAATTAAGGTGGTCTTTCCTGCTCCGTTAGGGCCAAGAAGCCCAAAAATTTCACCTTCATCTATAGCTAAATCCAAATCACAGACGGAAAAATCGTCTGCTCCTTTATACTTTTTTGAAAGCTTGTTGATTTGAATCATGATATCAAAACTAATCGAAATTTCTAAGATAAAGTGTGGTTTTCCTTATTAAAGACGATAGGGGTAAAGTAGCTCTTAAATAGCTTTTTTGAGTTTTTTAAAAAATGCAGCTTCACTGTTGGCAATGGCTTCAAGTTCATCCGCAACCTTATTGTAGGCGTCGGTTTCAGGACTACGATTTTTGTAGATACGTGAAGCATTCAATGCAAAATCTCGCCAGTCATCACCAATTTTGGTCATTTCTTTTGAGAGTTCTTTTAGTTTTTCATTGCCAAGAACTTGGCTTGCTTCTTGTAAAAAAGCGGCATAGATATAGCGGAAACCTCCGCCACCTGTACCTATTTCTTCTTGCATACGTACAATCTGACCTAAATAATGATTGGCGACTTTAGCGCCTTTTTTCTTGGGCCACTTACGAATAAGCTTGGAAATGGTCTTTATGCCATTGGTTCCTACAATGGGAAAGGGAGCTGTCATTTCACGGCAGGTCTGTTTAATGCCCTTGATAATTGCACTCTTCAATTCCAACTTTTCTGGGAACGCAGTAGGGTAGTATATATGACCTTTAGGGGCAAAGGCACCTTTGGCAAAACGAACTTTTTCCAACTGTTTTTCGGTTAAGGTAGTGACCTGTTCCATGACCGGGTCACTGATCAAATAGTTTTCATTTTCCTTACCATACACCACCAAATTGTGTGCATTAAAGTGAAAACGATATTCATCTGGAAAATATAAAAGATTGTAAACACCTACTTGTAGTCCTACGGGGTTGTTCTTGGCCAAATTTTCATCCAAGCGTGATTTTGCCGATTCAGGACTGCTGAATTTTTCTCGCTTTATTTTGATGCCTACTCTTTTGGCGAACCTATTAAAAATAAAACCGGGCATGGCTCTATAAGTTACGACCGGAGCATGGTTCACTTTTAAAAAGGGAATATAACAGAACAAAAGGCCGGACCCTATGCCAAAGACCATGGGTTCGCTTACCTCAAAACCGTTGTGGCGCATTAGGTTACTTACCACACCGTTTTCGCAGTGTGCCGATTGTTTGTGGGTAAATTCTATTTGCATGCGGATGTTTAAGAAATGTGTTTCAGTTCTTCAATACTGATTTCGAAAACATCAGCATATTTTTGAAGTGTCTTTTGGTTTAGTTTTTGAAAAACCTTTGGTTTAAAATGTCGCTTTACGCGCCATTGCCAAAGTCCAACATAGCTAGATAGAATGGGGAGGTCCATCTTGTGTAGTTCCATATAATATTCAATGGGGCTGGTCTCGTTGTTCAGTACGCGTTTTTTAGCTGTAGCTACACGCTCTTCAATGCCTTTTATGGCATTGCTAAGAGCAATGGTCTTAGGATCCCATCCCGAGCTCAATTCTGTAGTGTACTCACCATTTTCGTCAACGGCATAGGTGAGTTCTTTGGTTTGGGCGGAATCTAACAGGCCTTTGTCTTGTGGTACTTCTTCTTTTTTCACTGGTCGTTATTTTGGGGGATTATTACTATTTTCCCTCTTAAACTTCATGGATCAAAAAGTTCAATGTACAAGCTACGATTAATTCTCCATTTCTGAAAGTTTCAGAAGCTATGG
This sequence comes from Zobellia amurskyensis, assembly GCF_009725985.1. GTDB lineage: Bacteria > Bacteroidota > Bacteroidia > Flavobacteriales > Flavobacteriaceae > Zobellia > Zobellia amurskyensis. Next base: position 25,556 of record NZ_RCNR01000008.1, on the reverse strand, counting down.
TGCAGCTACTAAAGGCTTCGTTATCATATCTTGAAACAAGGTTGCCTTTGGTTACTATGGTCTCGCCTACTTTTGGTAAAGCTGTAATTTTCACTTTCTTTACAGCACTTATATAGCCTATAACCTTACTTTTGCTTCCGTCCTTGTCGTCTTTGTCAAAAAAACTTTGACCAACAATAGCGGCACAGGTTTGGGCAGCATTTTCAATGAGTCCGGTTTCGGATAGGTGTTCGTTTTTGACGAAAATGCATGCTTCCTCAACTTTAAAATGAGTTTCAACTGAGGTTTCATCAAGATAGGGCGTTACACTTGCCATGAGCATAGGTTCCCTATGGGGCAGAAAGTTCTTGATGTCTATGTTGACGCGTGCTTCCAAATTAGTTTGCCAGTGCGGTTTTCATTTCACTTGTAGCCAATACAATTCCTTCGCAGGTTACTACGGCAGATACCATAGTTATGCCCATAATATCATGTAGAATCTCTACAGTCGTTTCCAATTCTTGGCCTACAAATGGCAATGCATTAACAGTAGCTTTTTTTATTGCCCCTATATATCCGGTAGGAGCGGGTTTTTTGGCCAAATAATATTTGTAACCCGTATGCAATGCCACGGTCTGAGCCATGTTTTCTATAAGGCCAGGGGCCATGAATCGGTTTTCAAAAACAAATATGTTGTCTTCGGGAACAATAAGTCCAGATACGATTTTCTTGTCTGAATACTCAAGCAGTTTACCCACCATAACAAAAGGTGGTTTTTGCGGAATAAGATTTTGCAGAAACTCTTTATCTGTAATGGTTTCTTTCAATAAATTCATGCTAGCACACAGTTAAATAGGCATAAGTGTAAGAAAAACGCGCACTCTCTGGTACGTGTAACAATATTCTATCACCTTTTTTTAATTTGCCAGATGCTACCAATTCTTCAAGCATAAGGTAGATAGATGCCGCTCCTACGTTGCCAACATGCTCAAGATTTAAAAACCATTTGTCCCAAGGCATTTCTACTCCTTGTTCCTTCATTTCGTCGTAGAGTCCTTGTTTAAAGAAATACGATGAAATATGTGGCAGGTAGTAATCAACATCATCTGGGCCAATACCATGTTTTTCGTAAACCATTTTTAGACAGTCAACACCCTTCTTTAAGATGTTTTCACCTAAAAGTTTTACGTCTTGTTTTATAGCAAATACTGATTTTTTACCCCAATCTTCCGGAGCAAACTCGCTCCAAGGTTTTAATTCACCATTTTCAAGTTTCTCGCCGCCGGCATACATGCAGGTTTCCATCTCATAAGCGTATGAAAAACCTTCCATCCACTCAATTTTTAATGGCGTGTCTCCTTTGGGTTCGTTTTCTACTAAAATAGCTCCTGATCCATCAGAAAGCATCCATCGTAGGAAATCTTTATCAAAGGCGATCATGGGGTTTTCTTCCAACTCCTTTAAATGCTCAATTTCTTCTTGGTAGAAATCTGCTTTGGTCCAAGTAGAGACTTTTTCGGAACCTGTACAAACAGCATTGCTTACTTGGCCAACTTGTACGGCCATGTAACCATATTTTAGGGCATTCATACCAGAGCAACAAACGCCTGAGGCGGAATTGATTTCCATATTCCCGTTTTTCAATACACCATGTACCATAGCCGCATGAGAGGGCAAAAGTTGGTCTGGTGTAGAGGTGCCACAAGAAAGGAGCTCTATGTTTTCTTTGCTGAAATCGGTATCACAAAGTGCTTCTATCGCCGCTGCTGTAAGCTGGGCATTGTTATGGGTTACATTGCCATCTTCATCAATGGCATAGTACCTTTTTTTAATCTTATTATTACGTAGGATTATACTTTTCGCCCTAGATTTTTGCCCGTCTATGAACCCTAATTTTTCTTCAATTTGGTCGTTCTCAACAGGTGAATTGGGCAGAAATTTGGATATTTTGGTAATGTAAGCGTTTTTCATGTGTCAGTCTTACTCCTTATAGTCTACAGAGGCGTAATATTTGTTTTCCCTTTGGATTTTCCTATACATGGGGATATAAGTGAGCAAAAATACAATAAAAACTATAGGTGCGATTATCCAAATGGCAAATATCAGGTAATAGTTAAATAAACGTAGCCATTTTTTTCGGGCAGGGTCTCCTTGGTCTCCCTTCTTTTTGATGAGGTTGGCCCATTTTGAGAATAGAATGTTTCCGCGTTTGTCCATCTGGACCAGTAGGTTACTTATTTTTGACGCGTCAAGAAGGTTCAGTTTTTCTTGTAAGGAAGAAAAGTCAGAAGCTAGAAGTGCCTCCTTGATTGGATGCCCAAATTTATCTGCGGACGCTATGGTGTTGTCCGAAACTCCTGGTCTTGGAAAAATACCCCAAAGGCGGTCTTTTTTGCCTTTAAGCATCCAATGTACAATGGTAATGACACTAATATGATTGATGTTTTTATCTACCAAAGCAATGTTTCCCACAAGTTTTGCGTTCAGGTCAATTAGCATTTTTTTGACCTTTTCTTGAGACATGGCCCACATATTTCGAACGCCGATTACGGTAATTACAGGTGTGTTATTCAATAAGATTTTTGCCTCTTCTGATTTTAAAAAGGAGTTTAATGGGATGGAAGGTGATAGATACCACACCTGATGACCTAAGATTACTAGGTCATATTTTTTTGATAAAACGGACACCTCTGGTTTGTTAATCGGTGTAGGAATTTGAAGAAACGCTTCTGGAAAAACATCAAAAAAACGTTCTTTTTTCCATGGAAACGGATAAGGATCGTCCGGAATAATTTGGTGATAAGTGATGTTAGCGGATTCTTGGTCCAAAGGAGATAGAACAGAATCTATGATTGTACGTAATTGCCCTGTTTGAGAGTAATAAACAACAAGTACTTCTTTCATTTGCTTTAGGTTATGGTACGACCGTTGAAAAAAATGAGCCGTAATCGCTTTAGGGATAGTTCAAATATCTTACTTATTTGCCTTATCTCCCCAGAAATCGAAATAATTAAACCACTGTAACGGATATTTTTTAATAATCCATTCTAAGTTTTCGGTGTATTTTTCCAGTAGACCTTGGGCATCACCGCGTTTTACCTCGGCAGTTCTTGCGTATAAGTGATAATGGTTTTTGGATTCTTTCATAACGTAGACGAACAAAACGGGGACCTTTAGACGAGAAGCTAATAAGTATGGCCCCATTGGGAACTTGGCCGTGGCTCCAAGAAATTGTTGTTCTAAAAACTTTGTGCCTTCAATATATCGGTCTCCTGTAAAGCAGACCAGTTCACCATTGGTTAAAGCTGTATGTATTTCAAAGATATGGGACATATCTTCTTTGATTAAAATAAGCTTGATATTGGATTTTGATGTAACACTCTCCAAATAAGCCTTGATCTCTTCATGTTCTCGGTCCCAAGTAACCAGATTAATTGAAGAAAAAGCGTTTACATCTTGTAGAAAATGTTGCGCTACTTCAAAATTTCCAATATGTGCACTTAATAAGATGCCTCCCTTTTTTTGTGCAAGAAGGTTTTCGATTTTATCTATTCCATCAAAATCATAGGTGAATCTGTCTCTTAGACCTGCTGATATTGCTGCTTTATCAATTATGGTCTGGCCAAAAACATAATAGTTTCTGTATACGCTGAAAAGACTTTTTAAGGTGGAATACCCAAGTCTATTGTGGAAATAGTAGAAAATGGCCTTTGTGCTTGCTACCGAAAATATACAGTAGTAAAGAACCACGAAATGAAGGAGTGCATATGAGGCGCCTAATCCTAATTTTTTGATAAAGAAAATATATATTCTGTATCCTAAAACGGTGCCTTTAGATTTTCCTTCCCATTCTGTTGCCATTTTTGGGTTTTCTCAGGGGAGTATCAGTGAAGTTTTCGCTCAATAAGGTCATAAAAATTCTGCAAGGTGGTAACATTAATAAAGTCTTCACCTACGAGTTTTACGCCAAAATTGCTTTCTACTGCCACTACTAAATCAACAAAGTCTAGGCTATCTAGGCCTAAAGTGTCTTTAAGGTTAGCATCGGCAGCGATTTCTTCTTCTTCGACTTCAAACTCGTCGATTAGGAAATCATCTATTTTTTGAATAATAACTTCTTTGGTCATCATCATCTTTCGCTAGCATTTTTTTAATATCAAAGCAGAGTTTGTACCACCAAACCCGAATGAATTGGACAAAAATACGTCAATTTTTTTATTTAACGTTTCCTTAACTATGTTTAATTTTGCTGCATCCTCATCAATATTTTCTAGATTGATGTTAGGTGCAACAAAAGAATTTTGCATCATAATCATACCGTAAATAACCTCGCTTGCACCTGCCATCCAGCATTCATGTCCCGTCATTGACTTGGTTGAACTGACCGGAGGATTGTGTTCGCCAAAGACCTCATAAATGGCTTTTGCCTCATTGACATCACCCACGGGAGTAGAGGTGGCATGTGCGTTTACGTAATCTATGGCCGAGGCATCAAGTTTTGCATCCTTTAATGCGTTGTGCATTGCTCGTGAAGGTCCATCTACATTTGGTGTAGAGATATGCCCTCCATTTGATGAAAAGCCATATCCAATGATTTCCCCTAGAATAGGTGCTCCTCTTTTAACTGCGGATTCGTAACTTTCCAATATTAAAGTAGCGCCACCACCACTGGGTACCAATCCATTTCGGGCCTGGTCAAAAGGTCTTGATGCTTTAGCGGGGTCGCCATCAGTGGTTGCAAAAACACCAAGGCCGTCAAAACTGCCCATGGCCAATTTGTTTATTTCTTGTGCGCCACCGGTAATAATACAATCCTGAAGACCACTTTTTATAAGATGGTATCCCATGCCAATAGAATGAGATCCACTTGCGCAAGCCGCGCTAATCGTAAAATTAACCCCTCTAAGCCTAAAAATGGTAGAAAGGTTCATGGTTATGGTAGAGTTCATCGCCTTAAAAATAGCTCCTGAGCCAACCAAAGTGGTGTCTTTTTTTTCTCGTAATATATCAGTAGATTCTACAACGGAACGGGCAGTGCTATCGTTGCCGTAGATTACGCCAACTTCGTTCTCATCAAAAAAACTGTCTTCAATTTTTGCGTTTTTCAAGGCCTCTATAGTGGCCATATAAGCATACTGACCTTCTTCTCCAAGACTAAGTCGTTGCCTTCTTGATAGTAATTTCTTTAGGTTGGGTTCTTCAACCATTCCCGTGAGTCCAGAGCGATAACCAAAATCAAGTCGTTCTTGGTCACTAACGATACCTGATTTTCCTTCATACAGAGATGTTTTAACCTCGTCTAGGTTTTTGCCTATACAAGAATATATACCCATGCCTGTGATTACTACTCTTTTCATTGCCCCTTATGTAAAATTAAGAATAAATACCGCCGTTAATATTGATGACTTCACCAGTAATATAACCCGATTTTTTTGAAGCTAAAAAAGACACTACATGCGCCACTTCTTCTGCTTCGCCAAACCTATTTGCAGGAATCATTCGTTTCAATTCCTTTTCATCTAGGTCATTGGTCATGTCGGTTTTTATAAAACCGGGTGCTACAGCATTTACTGTAACGTTCCTTTTGGCAATTTCTTGTGCAAGTGCTTTTGTAGCTCCAATAACCGCTCCTTTAGCAGCCGAGTAGTTGGTCTGGCCAGGCGTGCCCTTAAGGCCGGAAACGGAAACCATATTAATGATACGACCATATTTATTGACCAAAAGTTTTTGGATAAGCGTATTGGTAACGTTAAAAAAGCCGTTAAGACTTGTGTCTATAACCTTGGACCAATCTTCTTGTTTCATCCACATGAACATACCATCTTGGGTTATTCCGGCATTGTTCACGATTACTTCTATTATTGCATTTTCGTGTGTTTCGTGCCATTTTTCAAAGGTAGCCTTTACTGTTTCGGCATCCGTTACGCTAAAAGGCATTAATTCACCTTTTCCACCAGCTTCTTCTACCAATTTAAGGGTTTCTTCGGCTGCAGCCTCATTACTGTTATAATTGATGAGAATTTGGTAATCTAGGTCCTTGGCCAATTGGACACATACTGCACGTCCTATTCCCCTAGAGCCACCTGTTACCAATGCGTATTTTTGTTTTTCCGCTTTCTTTTCTTCCATTTAAGAATTATGAATTTTCAAGACCCCTAAACCCCGGAGTATATTGTTTTAGTGCGCTAAGTCTTTACTTAAAGCTAGCGAAATTTATAGTTTAAAAAAAGGAACGAGTTTATTTAACAGATACAAACGGCTCTGCATTCTGAAACCATTTGTCCGCCAATAATTGACCTTTCTCATTAAAATAGCCCCAGCCTTTTTTAGATTTTACTCTAGCTATGCCGTTTACAAAGCCTTTTTCTTCAGAACCTTTAAGGAAAGCGAAATTTCCTGAAATACCATATTCCATAGGAATGATGACCTTGCCAGATGTATCAATAAAGCCCCAGTTTTTGTCTTTTACGGGAGCAAAGCCACTTGCAGAAAATACTTCGGCATCACGGAATTGTGGTTTTATGAGCATTTCCCCTTTCTCATTAATGTAGCCCCATTGTTTTCCTTCTGCAACAGGCGCTAGTCCATTAGAAAATGCTCTAGCCTTATCAAAGGTAGGTTCTAGAACCCACTCACCTTTGCTGTTTACAAAGCCGGTCTTTTTCTCGCGGGACGCATAGGTAAGTTTTGAGTCTCCGTGAAAGTTATACACTTTAGTAGCATTATCAATTGGATTAAAGCTTCCGTTGTGTATGATTCCAAAAGTTCCGTTTTTCTTGCCATAGACGCCGGCATCTTTGTACGTGTTTCCTATATCTTCATATTCAACAGGAATAATAACTTTCCCTGAAGCATCGATCATTCCCCATAGCTCTCCTTTATTCACTTTGGCGTGACCATTTCTGAACTTTTTTATAGCGTCGTAGGTAGGCTCTAAAACAAGCTTGCCGTTGGTTCCTAAAAGGCCAATTTTATCTCCAGACCTGAAAAGAGCGACTCCTTCTTCAAAGTCATAATATTTTTCACTGCTAGGGGTTTCAAGTTTTTTTCCAGTGGTGTCAATATAGTTCCACTGGTCATCTTTTAATACCAAAGCATAGCCTGAATTGAACATTTTCACCCGGTCATATTCAGGTTTAATGGCCCATTCGCCCTTCGTATTTATAAATCCCCAAAAATCATTTTCTATGGCCGCGGCCAATCCATTTGAAAAACTATCCGCTTTTTCAAATTGTGGTTCAATTACGTAAGCTCCTGTTTTATCAATAAAACCAAATTTACCATCTTCTCTGACCAAGGCAAATTCCTGTGCGCAAAGTGTGAAGGTGTTAACGACAAGTACCAATAAAAATGCTAGTTTTTTCATTTTACTTCTTTGTTTTGATGGTTAATAATATAGTCTTTTACCTCGTTTACATAAGGGTACATAATAGTGTCATCTTTAAACGGGGGAACTATTTTACGAACCGCGTCGTACATCATTCTTGTCTTTGAAGAAACCTTGTCTTTCAAGTCTAGGTATTCTATAGCTTGGACCACGGTAATCATTTCTATGGCGACTACCTCAAAAGCATTTTCTATTACTTTTTTGGTAATGTTAGCTGCATTTGTACCCATGCTAACAATATCTTGGTTGTCATTGTTGTTGGGAATACTATGAACATACATTGGGTTTGATAACATTTGGTTCTCTGCCGTAGTTGATGTGGCGGTAAACTGTACGCCCTGCATACCAAAGTTAAGGCCTAAGGTACCTAGGTTAACAAAAGGAGGTAGAATGTCGTTCAACTTAGAATTTAAGAGATAGTTGAGTTGTCTTTCTGCCAGCATACTCATTTTGGTCACAACAAGTTTTAGCTTGTCCATCTCCAAGGAAATATAGTCTCCATGAAAATTACCGCCGTGATAAACATGCTTCTTTTCTACATTAACAATAGGGTTGTCATTGGCAGAGTTAACTTCTTCTATTAATGTTTTTTCCACATTGTCAAGAGTATCCAATACAGGTCCTAGAATTTGTGGAACGCAACGTAAGGAATAATATTCCTGAACTTTTTCCTCAAAAACTGAGACACCATTATTATCAACATATAAATGATGTTCTCTCTTGCGAGTAAGGGTGCTATCCTTTAGATGGCTTCGCATAGCTCGCGCAATTTCGCGCTGACCTTTGTGACGTTTGGTGTGGTTAAGGTCTTCTGATAAATGATCGTCATAAGCCTGTACAATTTCATTTATGGCTGAGGAGCAACAGATGGTCCATTCCAATAACCTACGGGTATAGATAGCATTTACGATTCCTATACCGGTCATTACGGATGTTCCGTTTATTAAGCCTAGACCTTCACGTAATTCTACTTTTATAGGGGTAATGTTCAATTCTTTATAAACATCTTGGGTAGGTCTTCTTTCTCCTTTGTAAAAAACTTCACCTTCGCCAATAAGAACAAGAGCTAAATGTGCCAATTGAACTAAATCCCCACTGGCGCCAACACCACCATGTTCAAAAATAAGTGGCGTAATATCTTCATTGATGAGAGTGGTCATAACTCCTAGTACAGAAGGGTGAACTCCTGAGTTACCAAGGCTTAAGGTATTAAGACGAGCTAACATGGCCGCTTTTACATATTTAGGAGGAATTGGGTTACCTGTACCTGAAGCATGACTGCGGATTAAATTATATTGTAGTTGAATAGTTTCAGAATCCTTGATTTTATATTGTGCCATGGGCCCGAAACCCGTGTTGACACCGTAAATAACCTTGTTCTTTGAAAATTCTTTAAGAAAATCAAAACTATCTTTTACGGTCTTGATCACTTTGTCATCTATAGATAAAGTTTCTCCTTTAAAAATAATACTGTAAAACTCTTCAATTCCTAACTTTCCTTTTATTTTCGGCATCTATGGTTGATTCTATGAGGTATTTGTAATATTTTAGTGACGTCTGTAAATAAGACTTGGCAACCTAAAATTAGCGATTTTGGATTGCAAATTTATAATAATTACTGAATCAATGTCTTAATTTAGCACACAATACAATGTTCTGGCAATAGAGCCTGTTTTCTAAGTCAATGGAAACATAGGGTTCTTTCATTTTAAAACAAGATAAATGCAACAGCAAAATGTTGACGTACTCATTATAGGTGCAGGGCCTTCCGGTTCTGTTGCGGCAGCTTACCTTCATAAGCAAGGACTGAAAATTAAGGTAGTTGAGAAGAGTAAGTTTCCCCGGTTTGTAATAGGTGAAAGCTTGATTCCAAGATGTATGGACCATTTTGATGAAGTTGGTTTGTTGGACTGTCTTAAAGCCATGAATTTTGAGGTTAAGGATGGTGCCCGCTTCATGAATAATAAAGGTGTTGTATGTAATTTTGATTTTAGTAAGAAACATGGAAACGGTTGGGATTGGACCTGGCAAGTTCCTCGAGCCGATTTTGACAAGGCCTTGACCGATGAATTGCAATCTTGGGGTGTGGATATTGCTTTTGAAAAAGAGGTGACTGCAGTTGATTTTTTAGAGGATGGTTCTTCTATTACGACTATAAAGGATGTGGATGGGAATATATCTACCGTTCAAGCCAAATTTATAGTAGATTCCAGTGGTTTCGGTAGAGTGTTGCCTAGGTTGTTGGACTTAGAGAAGCCTTCGGAAATACCTATGCACTCGTCCATATTTACTCATGTAGAAGATATTAAAAGACCCGAGGGAAAAGAGGGGACTATCATTACTTTTGATGTAATTGATACGGATACTTGGCTTTGGGTAATTCCTTTCTCTAATGGTTCTACCAGTATTGGATATGTTGGGAAAACGGAATATATGGAATCTTTTGAAGGCACAAATACGGAGAAACTTCAACAAATGATGAAGCTTTCATCATACTACGTTGATAGGTTTGACGGTGTTGATTATACGTTTGAGCCACGAATGATAAAAAACATTGCAAAATCCGTAAAGCAACTTTACGGAAAGGGATTTGTTCTTACCGGTAACAGTGCAGAATTCTTAGACCCTGTTTTTTCATCTGGTGTAACTTTTGCAGTGGAGTCGGCGCATTTGGCTTCGCAATTGATAACCAAAGAATTAAAAGGTGAAAAAGTAGATTGGCAAACAGAGTATACGGACTATATGTTGGAAGGGGTAAATGTGTTTTCTACTTACGTAAAGGAGTGGTATACAGGTAATCTCCAGACTATTTTCTTCCATAGTACAGAAAACCCGGTTATAAAGGAGCAGATTTGTGCTGTCTTGGCAGGTTATGTGTGGGATAAAACAAACCCATTTGTTAAAAAGCATAACAGGCTAGTAAAGACCGTAGCCCATATTGCAGATATGGAGATGGAAGCTCAGGGTAATTCTTAAGCTAAAATAGGGAGTGTTATTGGCAGAATGTTGTCTTAGTTGTTCAAAACAGCTTCAGCTTGGGCAATGCTTAGGTCTATTTCTTCATCTAGTAGGCTTACTTTTTTCTCTTCTTCTAGTAGCCATTCTTGTTTTTTAGGAGTGAGGGTTTTGCCTTTTAACATTTCGTCAGCGTCAAAACGTTTGCCAAAATTCTCCATCCAAGTCATCATGGACTCGTTTGCATTTTTCAAGTCAGCAATGGCATTTTCATATTTTGACTTCTTATAAGAGGCATTTGCTTTGGTCTGCAGTTTGTTAATCAGTTTGGAAATCACCGGCATTTTATCCATAACAACGTCATGAGATTCCATAACCTCCTCCATTTTTGTGGGTACTGCGGTAGCATCTTGTGCGCAGATGTTGGCTGCGCCTAGAACAAAAATTGATGCAAACGTTAAAAACAGATTTTTCATAACAATTAGACTTTTGAAATTGTGCTCCGTAAAAATAAAGGTTAACCAGAGTAGATGCTTTTAATTATCCGTTAACGTTGTGTTTTCTCGGTATACTACGTTATACGGCACCTATTTTTTCAGTAGTTCTTCGGCAGTTTTAATACTTCCGTTTATTTGCTCGCGTAGATTCTCTATTTTTTCTTCCTCTTCGTTCAACCACAACTGTTTTTCTTTGGTAAGCTCTTTGCCGTTAAGAATTTCATCTGCGGTAAAACGAGAACCAAAATTTTGCATCCAATCCATCATGGACTTATGTGCTTCTTGTAAATCTTTACGGGCTGCTTTGTATTTTAAACCAATTTCGGTACTGTCCTCCTTGCTGCTAAGTTCGCCTACTAATCTACCCATTTTACCCATTTCAGGCATTACTTCGTCATGAACAGCCATAACGGTTTTCATTTGAGTGGTGTCTTGTTTTGAATTACATGAAAAGGCGAAAATCGCTAATGTAAATGCTACGAATAGGGCTAGTTTTTTCATTGTATGTTTTTTGCAAATATAATACTCCCGCAACGGTTAAAATAGTAGAGGGAAATCAAATTGAAATCCTTGACCCTGAATTTTAATCGTACAACGATGAAATTAATAGCGTTTTGGTTTTTTATGAACAATTATACTAGGGGTCTATTCAGTATATTTTCTAAAAAAAAACCGCATCTTTACTTCTCGTTTTTTTTAATCAATCTAACCCAACAACAACTTGATCGATTACAATAAAAAGTGGCTTTACCTAATTCTATTATCTTTAGTTTGGGGGTCTTCATTTATTCTTATAAAAAAGGCATTGGTTGGGCTTACGCCCATGCAGTTGGGCGGGCTGCGAATTGTATTTGCATCTATCGTATTATTCGTATTTGGATTTAGGAGTGTTCGTGCCTTAAGCCTCAAAGATTGGAAATGGATAACGTGGGCAGGTTTATTAAGTTCTTTTTTTCCACCTTTTTTGTTCGCTTTGGCACAAACGCAGATAGATAGTGGGGTGACTTCTATATTTAATTCTGTTGTACCCTTATTGACTACGATTGTAGGAGTACTTCTTTTTGGGGCAATCATTACTAAGCGACAAGTGGCTGGGGTATTCGTGGGCTTGGCGGGTACAATTGCCTTGATTGTTGCGGGAATGGATTTCAATCCCGATCAAAATTATTGGTATGCCATATTTATACTGCTTTCCGCTCTAGGTTATGCCTTGAATATTAATATTATAAAGAAACATTTGTCACACTTAAGACCTTTGGCGGTTACAACTTCTAGTTTTGCAATAGCCTTTCTTCCGGCACTGGCCCTGGTCTTTTATTCGGGCTTTTTTGATGAAGTTGGCGCAAATGTAGAAATGCAAACTTCGTTATGGTATCTTCTGGCATTGGCTATTATTGGTACTTCCATTGCCAATATTTTCTTCAATAAGCTTATAAAACTGTCTAGTCCTGTTTTTGCTGCTTCAGTAACGTACACCATCCCCTTAGTGGCCATATTTTGGGCGGTTCTTGACGGAGAATCACTTAAAGCCTATCAATTGATAGGTGGGGTTGTGATTTTGTTGGGTGTCTGGATGGTCAACAGAAAAAAATAAGATTCTTTGTGCAAGTTGTTCCGATGCAATTATGATATTGAAAGAAGTAAGTTGCAGAAATTATCGCTTTGTTAAAAAATGATTATTCCAGCGCTGCCAGTATAGTGGTTGCCTTTAATGATAACGACGGGGATTAAGACTTGTGGTTTTGCTTCACTAGCCATTTTATTTATAAAAACTTGGTTGCAGTTGGGTCATTTGCAAAGCAACCACCTCTTTAATAAAATACGACCAAAGAACAGGGTCGATTCCCTATTGCTATGGCCGTATAAATAGTTGTGTTTACCTATGGTGCTTACTCAAAATCGGTTTCAGAAACTCCTTCGTTCACTTTTATTTCCGAAACGATAAATTCAAAACGTTGAGGTCCTACGGTCTGTGCCATGATAAACGGGAACTGTATGCCAGAAACCTCTTTGTAATCCATGTAGTTTATGGTACTGGTCATAGTTTGGCCACCCATTTCGGCTGTTGTAGTTTCTTGAACTTTAAGTCCGCTTTCTGCATCGTAGAAGACCGTTTTTTCTGCGGATATTTTAAGTTTATAAGCTTTTTTGCCATCAATACTTTCCACACCTTCTAAAGAAATATCACTGTTTAGGTAATTCAATTCAGGAAAAGGAGCGGCTTCATCCTTTACTTTTACAATTTCTTCCGGACCCATATCTTTTCGCTGTCCTTGCATCACCATATAACCTTTATCTCCGTTAAAGACTTGTTTGCTCATGGAGTTGCCGGCAACTTTTACATCTTGCATAAACTGGTCTTTGGCCGTTTTTTTAACTTCAAGGTTTAGTTTCATGCCTTGCATTTCCGCTTCGGCCAAAAGAAAATAGGACTTAACTCCGGCAAGTTTTTCTTTTCCTCCTATAGCTTTAATGTAGTTGTTCAGAACCGTTTGCGCGTTAAAATCTGCCGGCGGACTAGCGTTGTAGTCTGGTTTTTCGGTAGCATTGGCATACTTGTCAAAATATTTGACCGGAATCTTTTTGCCCTTGAAGGTTACATTCTCTAGATTTTCAAGTATTTCACTGCCCTTACCGGCTACAACGATACGAATGTTGTTCGGCTTTAAGTATTTCTCTGCCGCTTGCTGTACGTCTTCTATGGTAATCGCATTTATTCTCTCAAGATAAGTCTTGTAAAAATCTTTGGGCAGGCCTTCAGTTTCAATATCCAAGGCATAATCTGCAATGGTAGAAGGGTCTTCCAATGCCATTACAAAACGGCCAGTGTATTTAGCTTTTGTATTTTCCAATTCCTCCTTGGTAACCGGTTCGGTACGAATGCGTTCAATTTCCTTTAAAATTTCAACAACGGAACTATCCGTTACGGCATTACGGACACTAGCAGTAGCCCTAAAACGAGCAGGTACATATTTGTCATTGCCCAAACGGGAGTATGAACCGTAAGTATAGGCCTTGTCCTCACGTAGATTTAGGAACAAACGTCCTTCTCCGCCACCGCCCAAGATTTCATTGGCCATTAGTGCAGATAGGAAATCCGGATCTTTTTTCTGTAGGCTCACCAAGTTCTCTACCGTAATTTCAGATTGAACGGCATTGGGAACGTCTACAAAATTGATTTGTGTGTACTGCACGTCCGCAGGTTTTGAGAAACCAAAAGAAGGCGGTACCGCTTTGGTCCAAGGTGTAAATTGTTCCTCTACCAAAGTCTTTACGTCATTAAACTTTATATCTCCCACAATTACCAAATAGGCATTGGCAGGAACAAAGTAGTCTTCGTAAAATTGAATAACGTCCGTAAGAGTTACTTTGTTGACACTTTCTTCGGTCATGAATTCTCCGTAAGGGTGCTTTTTAGTGTAGGCTAGAGCCAAACCAACCCTGCCTGAAATAGCGGAAACGCTCTTTTCTTCGGATTTTAGGCTCGTTATGATTTTCTGCTTCTCCTTATCAAATTCATCTTGAGTAAAGTTTGGGTTTAAACCGGCATCTGCCATAAGCTCCAATACTCTAGGAAAATATTTGGAAAGCGAGCTGGCAAATGCACTTTGGGAACCAAAATTAATACGTGCTCCCAGAAAATCCACCTCCTCGTTAAAGTCGTCTTTTTTGATGTTTTTAGAACCTTTACCCAATAAACTACCCGTTAATACGGAAACACCTGCCTTAGCTCCTTCTAGAACAGGTGGGTTGTCAATACTCAGTTGAATGGAAACCCGTGGGAGTTTATGATTCTCTACTACTAGGACCTTTAGTCCGTTTCTGAGTTCAAAAGTTTGCGGGTCTTTCAGGTTTATTTCCGGAGCCGGACCAGCTTCCGGCATTTGACTACGATCTATCTGAGCCTGTCCTACGAGGACAAAGGCAAGAAGGAATAGGGTTGTAAATATATTTTTCATGAATAGTGTTTTTTCTTTTAGCGAAATAATAAAAATAGAACAGCGGTTTCTTAAATCCCACTCTGGATAATTTTTAATTGGATTGTGATTCTTCAGGAAGATAATCTATAATTACCCGTTGTTCAGGTCTCAGGTACTTGTTCGCTACTTCCATGATTTCTTCGCGGGTAATGGATCTAAAGATGTCTATTTCTTTATTAATAAGCTCTGTATCGCCATACAACAAATAATTACGCGCTAATGAGTTTGCTATACCTTCTACGCTAGAATTTGAGTTTACGAATTGGTTCTCAAACTTGTTCAGTAGTTTTTGATGGTCTTTTTCTGAAATTAGGCTATCCCTAACTTTTGCAATTTCCTCCTCCATTTCCGTAATTAGGGTCTCAAGACTGGTTTCTCCTACGGGAAGCGCATATACCAAGTACATGCCGTAGTCTTCCTGTCCTACGTTAAAAGCACCAACTTGCAGGGCCTGTTTTTGGTCGTCTACCATTTTCTTGTATAACTTGGAACTACGCCCATCACTTAAATAAGTAGATATCATATCCAGTACATAGGCATCTCTTTCTTTAAAACCTGGGGTCCTATATGATATAACAGAGGCGGGAATCTGTATGTTGGGGTCATAGGCCTTGGTTCTAACCTCTTTAAGAATTGGGTCTTCTTTGGGATAGTTGCGAGTTATATCTTCACCTTTTGGTATAGAACCAAAATAGTCTTCCACCATTTTTTTGGTGTCGGCTATATCAATGTCACCGGCAACCACCAATACCGCATTGTTAGGTACGTAGTATTTGTGGTTATACGCAATAACATCATCTAGGGTTGCAGCATCCAAATCCTTCATATAGCCAATATTCGGGTCTTTGTAAGGGTGCTTTTTGAACAGATTTTCACCTACAACCGGAATGAGCTGGCCGTAAGGTCTATTGTCATAACGAAGTCGTTTTTCTTCCTTGACTACTTCTTGCTGTGTGTCTATGCCCTTTTGGTCAATGACCGGGTGCAGCATACGCTCGGATTCTAGCCAAAGCCCTAGTTTTAGGTTGTTAGAAGGAAAGACTTCATAATAATAGGTGCGGTCTTGAGATGTATTGGCGTTGTTCTTGCCGCCATTAGACGAAACGATTTCAAGCCATTTGCCGCGCTCTATGTTCTTGGTGCCCTCAAAAAGCAAATGTTCAAAAAAGTGGGCAAAACCGGTACGGTTCTCGGTACGGTCCTTTCCGCCTACATGGTACATAACCGAGGTTGTGACTATAGGTGCCGTATTGTCTTGATGGAGGATGACATGAAGGCCATTGTTAAGCTTGTATTCTTCATACGTAACTTCTTGTGCCCGAATGCAAAGCCCGGCCAGAAGAAGAAAACCTCCGGTAAGTAGTTTGTTCTTCATTATATAGTGTTTAGATATTTTATTAGTAGTTGGCTGTTTAAGATTGTTACACGAATATATTTGTTTTGTAAGAAAAATAACCTGTAATAGAATCCTTTAACACGCTTTTGTGGTATCGTTTTAAAATAATTATTATCTTAAAGAATTGAACTTCAAAAACTTAGAAAATGAAACAATTTGCTCAACCCATCAGATTTGGAATCGCCACCAGCGGTTGCTTGATTGCTTATTTTTTAATACTCTCTTTGTTTAATTTACACACCAATATTTTCTTCAGTCTCTTTAATGGTGTTATTACAGGCTTCGGGATTTACGAAGCTATCAAATATTTTAAATTGAAGAACCCGGACAGTTTTGATTATGGAAAGGGATTTACCGCGGGACTTGTAACCGGTTTTGTGGCTACATTGGTATTTACCATATTTTTTGCCCTTTACAGTACAGAACTTAACGGTTTGTTTTTAGAACAACTTTCCACAGCTTGGTTTAAGGACTACAAAAGTTTTGAAGGTATTGTTTTCTTTACCGTTGCTATTATGGGTTTTGCTACCTCTGTTGTATTGACATTGTCATTCATGCAACTTTTCAAAACAAGTCGTAATCTTAAGAAAAAATTGGTAAATCATCATTGATGAGTATCAAAATTGAAATGAATTGAAAGCTGCAAAAATCTCTTGCGGCTTTATTTTTGTGCTTTCACCCTAAAACAGGACGGTAAAATATATAAAAAACACTTGTGGGTTAACGATTTAGACGTATATTTGCATCCGCTTATTGAAAAAATGGGCGAAAACAATAAACTAATATATACACAATTATGTACGCAATCGTAGAGATGGCAGGGCAGCAATTTAAAGTTGCGAAAGACCAAAAAGTGTATGTTCACCGTTTACAGACAGAAGAAGGTAAAAAGGTAACTTTTGACAATGTACTTCTTTTAGCAGACGGATCGGACATTACTGTAGGCGCCCCGGCTATAGATGGAGCCACTGTTGAGGCAAAAGTCGTGAAACACCTAAGAGGTGACAAAGTAATCGTCTTTAAGAAAAAGAGACGTAAAGGGTACCAGAAGAAAAATGGTCACCGTCAAGCTTTGACTGAAATCGTAATCGAGAGTATCGTTGCGAAAGGTGGTAAGAAAGCTGCTGCTCCTAAGAAAGAGGAGAAGCCTGCTAAAAAAGAAGCTGCACCAAAAGCGGCAGCTCCTAAGAAATCTGGAAAAGCGGACGACTTGAAAAAAGTTGAAGGAATCGGACCAAAAATTGCCGAGACTTTAATCGCTGCTGGGATTTCTACATTTGCTGAATTAGCGAAAGCTGATTCTGCTAAGATTTCTGAAATCATCGCAGATGTACGTGGTAACCACGTAACTGATACATGGCCTGCACAAGCTAAATTAGCTGCTGAAGGAAAATGGGATGAGTTGAAGAAATGGCAAGACGAATTAGACGGTGGTAAAGCATAATTGCTAACCCCTTAAAGTATAATCAATATTGTGCAACCTGAAGTTTGCTAACGGTAGCACTTTTTAAAACCTAATATCATGGCACACAAAAAAGGTGTAGGTAGTTCTAAAAACGGTAGGGAATCGGAATCGAAACGTTTAGGCGTTAAGATTTTTGGTGGCCAAGCTGCTATTGCCGGGAATATCATCGTTAGACAACGTGGTACAAGACACAATCCAGGTGAGAATGTGTATGCTGGTAAAGATCATACATTACATGCCCGTGTAGACGGACTAGTAAAGTTTGAAAAGAAAGTTGGTGGAAAATCTTATGTTTCCATTGAGCCTTTTGAGGCTTAAGAAGTCTTTCTTTTATCGAATAAAAAAGCCCTTTCCAATTTTTGGACAGGGTTTTTTGTGTTTGTACGTTAATTGATTTTTAAGGAAATAGTGTCTCCTCATTTAATGGAAAAAACAAAAACCCCTCACATTACTGTAAGGGGTTTTCGTATTATATATTATGACTGAGAACAGTCAAAGGTCTAGTACCTGTAGTACTCTGGCTTAAATGGACCTTCTACGGTTACACCAATATATTCAGCTTGTTCCTGCTTAAGTTCCGTAAGCTCCGCTCCTAAACGAGATAGGTGTAAAGCAGCTACTTTCTCATCTAAATGTTTTGGTAGCATGTATACTTCGTTCTTGTAATTAGCGCTGTTTTTCCAAAGCTCTATCTGTGCTAAAGTTTGGTTTGTGAACGAGTTACTCATTACAAAACTTGGGTGGCCTGTAGCGCAACCAAGGTTCACTAAGCGACCTTCGGCCAATACAATAATATCTTTACCATCAATAGTATATTTATCTACCTGAGGTTTAATCGTATCTTTAGAAGCGCCATGGGTCTTGTTCAACCAAGTCATGTCGATCTCGTTGTCAAAATGACCAATGTTACAAACAATAACCTTGTCTTTCATTGCTTCAAAATGCTCTGGGCGAATGATGTCTTTATTACCAGTAGTGGTAATAACAATATCAGCCTTGCCAACAACAGTTTCCAGTTTTTTCACTTCAAATCCGTCCATACATGCTTGAAGCGCACATATTGGGTCAATTTCGGTAACAGTAACAATTGATCCGGCACCTCTAAAAGAAGCAGCAGTACCTTTACCAACATCACCGTAACCGGCCACTACAACTTTTTTACCTGCAAGCATGGTATCTGTAGCACGACGGATAGCATCAACGGCACTTTCGCGACATCCGTATTTGTTATCAAACTTCGATTTAGTAACCGAATCGTTTACATTTATTGCTGGCATGGGTAGAGTTCCCTTTTTCATACGCTCGTACAAACGGTGAACACCAGTAGTAGTCTCTTCAGAAAGACCTTTAATGGCATTTGCCAATTCTGGGTAGTCATCCAAAACCATATTGGTAAGGTCGCCACCATCATCTAAAATCATATTTAAGGGCTTGCGCTCTTCACCAAAGAACAAAGTTTGTTCAATACACCAGTTAAACTCCTCTTCGGTCATTCCTTTCCAAGCATAAACAGGCACACCGGCAGCGGCAATGGCAGCAGCGGCATGGTCTTGTGTAGAGAAAATGTTGCAAGAACTCCATGTAACATCGGCGCCCAAGGCTACCAAAGTCTCTATAAGTACGGCTGTTTGAATAGTCATGTGAAGGCATCCGGCAATTCGCGAACCTTTTAAAGGTTGCTCTTCTCCGTACTCTTCACGTAATGCCATAAGGCCTGGCATTTCGGCTTCTGCAAGTTCAATTTCCTTTCTTCCCCAGTCCGCCAAAGAAATATCTTTTACCTTATAAGGCACATAAGAAACAGTTTTGGTATCCATATTCTTTTTATTTTTTACTTTCGTTATATTAGCTAAACAGCTATTTGTGGTTGCAAAGTTAAGAAAAACGTATAGAACCATATGCCTCTTTATAAGATAGTAAAGGTAAATAAGGACACCAAGGTGTACATTTGGAAGGTTACCGAAACAGAACAGGAGCTTTCTAAAGGTATAGACCTGACCCAACATTGTCAAAACCGAATGGATGGTATGAAATCTGAACTACATCGTAGAGGGTTTCTAAGTATCAGGCATTTAATGGCGGAAGCCGGTTATGTTGACGCGGATTTGTACTATGATGAATTTGGAAAACCTCATTTAAAAGATGGGAATAAGATAAGCATCACCCATTCAAATCACTTCACGGGTATTATCATAAGCAGCAAGAAAGAGGTGGGTATAGATATTGAAATGCAGCGCGAAAAAATATTGCGTATAGCCCATAAATTTACTCCCATTGAAGAATACCGAACTATAGCCAATACCGATGCCTTGATACGTAAACTTACGATTGTCTGGGGCTGCAAAGAGGCTCTTTATAAAATTTACGCCCAGCAAGGTTTGAGTTTTATACATCATATAGATGTAATGGATTTTACTTTTGATAGTGCCGCTACCACTGCCGAAATTTTATTTCATGGTGATTTATCTAACTACCAAATTCGCTTTTTGGAGTTTGAAGGCTTTACCTGTGTCTATGCTTTAAAGAGCTAAAATCCAATTTTCAATTTAAGGTTACAATAAATGTGGCCACTTACATATAATAGTCCAAGAAAATGAACATATCGGTAGAGCTTACCTTTTCTCCTCTTCAAGATGATTTTGAGGAGCATATTATCAATTTTATAAAAAAACTACGTGCTTCAGGACTTATGGTTTTGGAAAACCCTTTAAGTACACAAGTTTACGGAGAGTACGATCAGGTGATGGATATTTTAAAAAGCGATATAAAGGAAGCTTTTGAATTGATGGATAGAGGTTTGTTGTACATGAAAGTGGTAAAGTCTGACCGAAGCTCGTATGAACCCCATTTTTGATTGGATTTTTGCACAGTACGAAGGCACACCTGTACATTTGGTAGTCTTAGAGATAATTGGGGTAGTCTTCGGTTTTCTTAGTGTCTGGTTTTCGAAAAAGGAGAATATACTGGTTTTTCCTACCGGGATTATAAGCACGGCTATTTTTGTCTATATCCTTTTGGTTTTTGGCCTTTTGGGAGATATGCTTATTAACGCCTATTATTTTTCGATGAGTGTATATGGCTGGTATATATGGACACGAAAAGTAGACGATACTCACTTTATACCTATTACACGGACTACGGACAGTGAAAAGAAATGGTCGGTACTACTATTTGCAATTACGGTTGTTTTTGTGTGTATGATTTATCTGTATTTTGATAAATTCAATAATTGGACAGCTTATGTAGATACCCTTACTACTGCTATATTCTTTGTAGGTATGTGGTTAATGGCTAAAAAGAAATTAGAAAATTGGGTATACTGGATTATTGGAGACGTCATTAGCGTTCCTCTTTATTGGTACAAAGGTCTTATATTTACTTCCCTGCAATACTTCTTATTTACCATTATTGCAGTTTACGGTTATCTCGCATGGAAAAAAAGTTTGAACAAGAGCCCTCAGACATTGTTAAAGTAGTACTGTTCGGACCGGAATCCACCGGAAAAACAACGCTTTCCGATCAGTTGGCGCGGTATTATAACACGGTTTGGGTAGCTGAGTATGCAAGGGAATATCTGCAGGATAAGTGGAATAATGAACGAAAGACTTGTGAACCCAAGGATCTTTTGCCCATTGCGGAAGGTCAGATGAAACTTGAGAACCAATTGGCTAAAAAAGCTTCAGGTCTTCTTATTTGCGATACCGATTTGCTGGAGACCAAAGTATATTCAGAAGCTTATTATCTTGGCTATTGCGATCCGGTTTTGGAGCAGCATGCATTAAATAATCATTATGATTTGTATTTGCTTACTTATATAGACGTACCGTGGGTAGGCGATGATTTAAGGGATAAGCCCAATGAAAGGGAGCGTATGTTCCTTTACTTTAAAGAAACCTTGGAGAAATATAATCGTAATTTCATTATATTGAAGGGCAATAGAAAGGAGCGTTTGGAAACCGCCGTAGAACATATTGATAAACTATTGAAGAAAAGATTAGATGACACTAACAGAAAATGATTTGGCCCTATTGGCCGAAAAAGGGATTTCAGAAAAAAAGGTACACGATCAAATAGAGACTTTTAAAGAAGGTATTCCGTTCGTGCAATTGGAGAAAGCTGCTACGGTAGGTGAAGGCCTTTCTAAGTTTACCGAAGCGGAGGAAAGTGAATTGATACAAAAATTTGATGCTTCCCAAAGTAATTTGTCTTTGTTAAAGTTTGTTCCGGCATCTGGTGCTGCATCACGTATGTTCAAAGCTTTGTTCAATTTCTTGGATGCGTACAATCCGGCAAACGAAACATTAGATGGTTATTTTGAGCGTACTAATGATAAGGCCCTAAAGGCTTTTTCTGAAGGAATGACCAATTTTGTCTTCTATGATCTGGTAAAACAACGTATTGCGGGCAAAACTTCGTCTAAGGATGAAGAGGTATATCTTTTTGTAAAAGAGATGATGTCAGAAGAAGCTTTAAATTATGGTTTTTATCCAAAGGGATTGTTGCCTTTCCATAATTACGGAGATCACACTGCTACGCCTTTTGAAGAACATTTAAAGGAAGCAGCTGTTTATGCTAAAACAGATGATACGGCAGAGTTGCATTTTACCATCAGCGAACAACATGGAGATATGTTTAACACGGAATTCAATACCGTTAAAGAGCGTGTTTCCGCAGCTACCAAGACTTCATTTAAGGTGAGCTACTCTAACCAAAAGACATCTACCGATACTATTGCGGTAGACATGCAAAATGAACCTTTTAGAAATAGTGATGGTTCTGTTCTGTTTAGACCAGGTGGTCATGGTGCATTAATAGAGAACCTGAACGAGCAAGATGCGGACATTATCTTCATAAAGAACATAGACAATGTTACCGTGCCTAAATTTGCAACAGAGGTTGCCGATAGTAAAAAGGTGTTGGCCGGTGTTCTTATAACCGTACAAGAAAAAGCATTTGCTTACGCCAAAAGTTTGGATAATGATGAATTAACGGCACAGCAGTTAGATGATATAAAAAGCTTTTTAGAGAATGATCTTAACGTTCGTTTTTCGGATAGTTTTTCAAGTTTCAGTATAGGTGAGCAGATTGAGGTATTGAAAGATAAAATCAATAGGCCTATACGCATATGTGGTATGGTTAAAAATGAAGGAGAGCCAGGTGGTGGTCCTTTCTGGATTAATGATAGAAAAGGTAATATATCACTTCAGATAATAGAGTCGGCTCAAATAGATATGGATAAAGATCAACAGGCCAATATCCTTAAAAATTCTACGCACTTTAATCCTGTGGATTTAGTTTGTGCGGTTAGGAACTATAAGGGAGAAAAGTACAACCTCATGAATTTTGTTGATGTGAAACAAGGTTTCATTACAGGAAAGACAAAAGAAGGTAGGGAGTTAAAAGCATTAGAACTACCTGGTTTATGGAACGGTGCCATGGCTTTCTGGAATACTATTTTTGTTGAAGTACCTTCTTCCACATTTAACCCTGTTAAGACCGTAAATGATTTATTACGACCGGCTCATCAAGTAAAATAGGTGTCGTAACTTAAACTCAAATAATTAGTTTACCCATAAAGTGTGTATTTATTACACACTTTTTTTGGTTTTTACACACCTATATACATACGGCTTTGTGAATGGTTTGATGTTAACTTATTGAAAGTCAGTTTGTTTTGGTTATTTTAGGTGTTGTTGTAGTGGTTGGCATCATTTTCTCTCTATACTAATCGATTATCAAAACAAATAAAAATTTAAACACACACAAAATGAAAAATTTAATGTTTGCTGCAGTATTGTCTTTAGGTACAATGACTGCTTTTGCTCAAGAAGAAGAAACAGTAGTTGAAGAAGTAGCAACTGAGGTTGTTGAAGCTCAAGATGCTTATGCTGAAGTAGCTGTAGAAGAAGTTCCTGCTGCTATTACTGAAGCTCTAGAGGCTGCTCATCCTGGTGCAACTATTTCTAAAGCTTACTTAAGCGAAGAAGCTGAGTACAAATTAGAAGTTGCTAAAGAAGATGGCGAAACAGCTGAATTATATGCTGACGCTGAAGGTAACTGGATTGAAAAATAAGAGTATTCTTATTTAACTGTATAGTTAAAAAAGTTAGTAGAAAAGTCCCGTCTTCATATGAAGACGGGACTTTTTGTTTTGTCTCTGTTTTTTCAAAACCGTAAAGTTGTTCTGTATTTGTATGCGTTTAGCACACGAGGGAGTGAAATAGGTTTCTTTCTGTACATAGGGTAGGTTTGAATGACTGTTCCGTTACCGACTTGGTAGTCGTGTATATTTTATACAGTACTTTCTTAAAAATACACACAATTACACACTTCTTGTTTGTCTAAATTATCGTATTAATCTGTAAATCAGATATTTGAATATAATTTTGATTTTTGGTATCATTATTTCTTTACACTAATCAGAATATTAATAAAAACACATACGATCATGAAAAAAATATTTATCACAGCAGTTTTTGCAATAGGTAGTCTTTCAGCTTTTGCTCAAGAAGAAGCAACGGCAGTAGAAGCAACAGCTAAAGAGGCTGCAGCCACTCAGGATGATTTTTCTGAAGTAGCAGCAGATGAATTACCGGAGGCGGTAACTGCAGCAGTTTCTAAAAATTACCCAACTGCATCTATAGATAAAGCATACGCTAATGAAGCTAACCAGTACAAGCTAGAGGTGTCTCTAGAGGATGGTACTGCTGGTACTTTATATGCTGACGAAAATGGTAACTGGATTGAAATGTAAATAACTTGAGTTATTTGTTTTGTATCAAGTTGGTTTGGTCAGAAAGGGGTTGCATTTGCAGCCCCTTTCTATTTGGTATAAGTTGGTATATCTGAAAACGGAAAACCGAGAAATAACATGGCTACAGGAAATATCGTTTTCCAATCAATTTACTGGACGAAGATTTCAAAAACTGAACGTTTTGGTGAATCAGGTATGGCATACTGAAAACAACTCAATATAATGGATTACGTATTCGGGTGGTTGAGTACGCTAAGAATTACTTTGCAGGCCATTGATGTGAAAAGAACATATTTTTCAATGTTTGGAAGGTGCTTTTAAGAGCGAGGTAAAAAGTGGAGAGACAATGACTTTTATTATTGGACTAAAGGAATAGTTTATGTTGTTTCTGATGGGTAAAGAGCTCATCGTTCTATATCTATAGGAGAGGGTAAAACTGCTAATTATTGATGACTTCTTAAGGCAAAATTGCAATACAGCAGAACCTATTATTGTTATTTAAGAAAAACCTCCGGCGAACATATTCGACCGGATTTTTATTTTAGGCCAATGCTCTCTTTTTTGTAAGTATCCTAAAATATTACGAAAGTATGATGAATTAGAGTTGAAAAGTGTCAAAATCAGACTGCAGTAGCAGAATAATTCAAATATAGACAATGTGTATACTGTGGAATTATTACCCAAATGAAACAGAATTTTA
The DNA here is from genome assembly GCF_009725985.1 of Zobellia amurskyensis. Lineage (GTDB taxonomy): Bacteria > Bacteroidota > Bacteroidia > Flavobacteriales > Flavobacteriaceae > Zobellia > Zobellia amurskyensis. The sequence continues at coordinate 443 of NZ_RCNR01000008.1, read as the reverse complement.
CAATAATACACACTTCTTAAAATCAACTAAAATCATAAAACGTTGATTAATAACAATTTATGGTTTTTTAAATTCTTGGTATCATCTTTTCTATATACTAAGGGAAATCAATTATTAATAAACATAACACCTTAATATCATGAAAAAATTATTTATCACATCTGTATTCGCATTAGGAAGTTTAACTGCATTCGCTCAAGAAGAGCAAGCTACTGAAGCTGTTGACGCAGCAGCAACTGAAGCTGTAGCACAAGATGCTTTTACTGAGGTTGCATTAGAAGAAGTTCCGGAAGCAGTAACTGCAATGGTTGAAACTAACTATCCTGGCGCTACAATAAACGCTGCACACAAAAATGAAGCTGATCAGTACAAATTGGAAGTTTCTTTAGAAGATGGTACTTCTGGTGCACTTATCGTTGATGAAGAAGGAAACGCTATTGAGC
>NZ_RCNR01000007.1 GCF_009725985.1 Zobellia amurskyensis | reverse complement strand
ATTTTTAGGGAAGGCTACATCTACAACTACGAGTTGGTTAGGTAGAGAAGTCAGCCGAGGTCATAGTACCCACAGGATACGAGTTACAGAAAACTGTATAGGTCTCACAAGTGGGGAAGGACTGAACGCAGTCCTTCTGGAAATTACAATGGGAGCATTGATTTTCGCTAATTGGGTGACCGATTCCCAAGAAAATATGTAGCCTTTTGAAAAAGTACGGAATAGTTTTGATTGGTGTAAAGAGCGATTGAAAAGATGGATTGCGAACCGCCGTATACGAGACCCGTTTGTACGGTGGTGTGAGAGGCGCAGTCCGTTCCTAACTAGGGGCGGACCCGTCTACTCGATTGGCAGTAGTACTTTTTATTCTTTGTTTTTCAATTCTTTAGTCTTTTCCAAAAATTCAATTATATGTTTTGGGTATTTACCTTCAAAATATTCAAATACTAACGAGTTTTTTGAAAAAAAGTGACTTGTATACTCAATCCAAGCTTCAACACTTATTTCTCCATTTATTTTAAATAATTTTTCTGATTTTGTTTTAATATGGGATCTTGATTTAGAATTATAATTAAAATCGGAATCTCGTCTTCTATAATATTCACTTTCTGTATAAAAATGAATTGCACCATCAAAATGTCTGAAATGATTTTTATCTAAATCAAATTCGGCGTGAACATATCTTACAGGAAAATATTCCACACCATCCTTTTCTATTTTTATTTTGTCCGTTTTAAATTCTTCTGCTTGGAATGTCTTAATTCTGTCTTTAGTGTACCATTTTAAATCTAAAGCGTAAGAGTCAGCGAAAAAAAATGAAATATCGAAATCATCTAAATCCAAAGGTGGTCTTAATTTTACAACATCATCCTTAATTTTTCCAATCTCCTTATTAAAACTTGCACCATACCAAGTATCATATTCTAAAACCATAGAATTATCTACATTGATTCTGACTCGGTTAAGGTCAAGAGAAATAAACAATTTAGAATTTTCCAAGTTTAAATTCCAATATAGCTCTATGAATCTTGGTTCAAAAGAGTTTGGATAATTAAAGCCTCTTCTGAAATAAGAATTAGCCATTAACATAAAGTTCTGCCCATACAAATAGCCTTTAGCAAATCTTCTTTTTTCAAAATTTTCGCACAATAAGTCAAAGTCCATTAAACCTTCTTTATCGGGAATTAGTAAATCATTAAAGTTTGTTATCAGGTTTGGGTAAGTCGCAACAATTCCAATATTATTAAAATATCTAAAATTCTCGTCTTTTAATTCAATATTATATTGGGAAACAAATTTTTTAAAAGATTCAATAGTATCTTTATTTTCTGCAAGTTTCTGTTTTTCTTCATCAATCAAATGCTGAAAGTATTTCTTTTTGAAATCCGACATTTTTTTCATTAATATTCTGGTTTTATCGGTTCTCTTGTATTACTGCCAACGGTTTAGCTATGAACAGTACGGGAGCAAACTAGCGTTTGCTTTCCGCCACGCACATAGCGAAATCTTTTTGTTTTGTTTTTTCTTTTCTTTGTTTAAAGCAAAATCCCAAAGATTTTGCGGACTTTATAAAAATAAGCAAACCCAGCGATTAAGACCTAAGCCCGTATTGTTTATAGGTTTTGTTGTGATGCGTTTTTTTGCGTTCTGATTTTCCAGTCTGTTGAATCTAATACCATAATCGCCTTCCTAGCGTAATTAGCAAATTCATTGCATTCAAACACTAGCTTTTCATCATCCCAACCTCTGAATTCTATTAAATCCATTTTAAAAGGGCTTTCTAGCAAAGTCATTTCCAAAAGCGAATTTTCCATTATTTCAATTTCATAGGAATTGTGAAAAATAAAAGTTCCACAAGATGAAACTTCAAGTCCTTTAAATTCTGGATGGTCTGCCGTTTCTATTATGTCCAATTTTATATTTAGGCGATAAGTGTGATAAGATGTTAAAACTACTATTTCTTCTTTTTTCTCGGAAACTCTTACAGTTATAGGTGAGCCACGAAACTGCCCAACTGTTTTAACCTCTAATTCGTCAGTAAACATTATCCAAGTCCATTCGCGTCCATTCCAAGGGCTTTTTACGTCATAAATACGTTCCTTGTATTGGCCAGAATATGGTTGATTAATTATTTCTGCTTGCACTAATATTTTCGTTTTTTATGTTTTTCTAAAATGCATCACAACAACCGAATAAAGCAACTAGTTGCCTTATACAATTTATAGGTATACTAAAAATACTAGTTTTTTTAAACCTGCTATTAAAAATAGGTTAATAAAACGGAAAAATAATTTGAAGTTTGGGAAGTTATGTCATCGTAAATAGGGCATCTAAAACTGAGAATTACCCTTGAATAATAAAGATGGCGGGTCGCTTATGAAGCGATTCTGCTTTGGTGCGCTTCCAGTCGGCAATAGTTTTGGTAAGTATATATTCCGTGGGAAGGGTTACATCACAAGCTACACATATTCTTGTGTTAGGGTGTAGGGTTTTGAGCAACTCTGCAAATAGTTTATCGTTTCTGTACGGAGTTTCAATAAACAGTTGCGATTGTCCGTAATCCTTGGAAAGTTTTTCCAATCTTTTGATGGCACCTTTACGCTCTGGACCGTCTATAGGTAGGTATCCGTTAAAAGCAAAGCTCTGTCCGTTCATGCCACTGGCCATAAGGGCTAGCACAATAGAGGATGGTCCGACTAGCGGTACCACTTGAATGTTTTTTTCGTGGGCAATCTTTACGACTTCAGCGCCTGGGTCTGCTATACCGGGACAACCGGCCTCAGATAAGATTCCAGTATTGAAACCGTCTAGGCAGGATTTCAAGAATGTAGGTATTTCTTCTGGCTCTGTATACTTGTTAAGTACAGATAAATAAAGCCCGGGTTGCGACTTTCTTGGGCTTATTTTTTTAATGAACCGTCTTGCCGTTTTTTCGTTTTCAACAATGTAATGGTCAATCTGTTCAATGGCCTGTTTAATTGAAATAGGTAATACTTCCAATGGCTCATTATCGCCAAGCGTGGTGGGTATTAGGTATAATTTTCCCTGATTTTCAATTCTGTTGGCCATACGATTTGGTTCTATTAGAGTTTTTTAGCAATAGACGTACAAGCGGTGTCTATAAGTTGAAATACCTTTTCAAATCCGTTGTCGTCCCAATATGGGTCCGGTACTTCAATAACGGGTAATTCTACTTCCGTAAGCAACAATTTCACTTTGTTAGCGTCTTCCTCAGTATCGGCCAAATTTAAAATGTTATTGAGGTTGCTACGGTCCATAGCATAAATTACATCAAATTTTTTAAAATCCGACTTTTCAAATTGACGACATTGCTGGTTTTCTATATTCAGACCATGTTTTTTGGCAACTGCAATAGACCTAGGGTCCGGTGCATTGCCAATATGGTAACCTCCGGTTCCGGCAGAATCTACAAATACGTTTTCCGGGTCAACTTTGTCCTGTAGGATACCTTCCGCCAATGGCGACCTGCAAATATTGCCAAGGCAGACCATTAAGACTTTGGTTTTCATATGGGTTTAAGAAAATTTCTTGGTAAGGTCCTCTATATATTTTCTGAACTGCTTGTCAGTTTCGGCCAAATTATCAACCGTTTTACAAGCGTGTAGTACAGTAGCGTGATCTCTTTTTCCTATTTGAGAACCAATGCTGGCCAAGGAAGCTTTGGTAAATTTTTTCGCAAAGAACATAGCCAACTGTCTAGCTTGTACAATATGACGCTTTCTGGTTTTGGATTGAAGGGTTGCTACATCCATTTCGAAATAATCCGAAACTACTTTTTGAATGTAGTCTATGGAAACTTCTCGTTTGGTATTTTTTACGAACTTCTCAACTACTTGTTGAGCCAGTTCTAGAGTAACTTCCTTTTTATTGAAAGAAGATTGGGCAATTAAAGATATAATAGCGCCTTCTAACTCGCGTATATTGCTTTTAATGTGCTTGGCAACATAATCTATAATATCGTCCGGCATTTCAACGCCATCTCTATATAACTTGTTCTTAAGGATGGAAATTCGGGTTTCATAATCAGGGTTCTGCAATTCTGCCGACAACCCCCATTTAAAACGGGATAATAAGCGTTGCTCAATATCCTGCATGTCTACAGGGGCTTTGTCCGAAGTTAAGATAACCTGCTTTCCGTTCTGGTGCAAATGGTTGAAAATGTGAAAGAAAACATCTTGTGTTCCTGACTTTCCGCTCAAGAATTGTACGTCATCAATAATAAGCACATCTATCAATTGGTAGAAATGAATAAAATCGTTCCGTGTATTCTTCTTTACGGACTCTATATATTGTTGTGTAAATTTCTCTGCTGAAATATAAAGAACGGTACGCTCTGGATATTTGTCCTTGATTTCTACCCCAATAGCATGAGCTAAGTGGGTCTTTCCTAAGCCAACACCACCAAATACCAATAAAGGATTAAAAGAAGTGCCACCAGGTTTGTTAGCAACGGCCATACCGGCAGATCTAGCCAAACGGTTGGAGTCTCCTTCTAAAAAGTTATCAAAATTATAGTTTGGATTAAGTTGGGATTCAATTTTTATGTTTCGGATACCAGGAATCACAAAAGGATTCTTAAGCTCGGGATTTTTTGATTTAATAGGAACATCCATTTCCTGTGGACTCATGGTTGCCCTGTTGGAACTTGGAATCTTTTCCGTAAAAGGTTCTTTGTTGCCATAGGTGTTTTCCATTCTAATGATGTACACCAATTTTGCGGTCTCACCTAATTCTTTGGTAAGGGCAACTTTTAGTAACTTTACGTAGTGTTCCTCTAACCATTCATAAAAGAATTTACTGGGAACTTGAATGCTCAACGCGTTGTCAGATAACTTAACCGGTTTGATAGGTTCAAACCAAGTTTTGAATGCCTGCGGTTGAATATTGTCTTTGATAAAAGTTAAACAATTGTTCCATACGGAAATAGCAGTGACACCCATGTGAAAGTTTATCTTATTTTTGTTGGTTAGTGATTCTGTGAGTCGGCCGAAAGTATACAGGATAATCCTTACTTTCTTGGGAGGCAAATATGTGAACAAAAAAACTAAAAAAAAATCAAACTCTATTGAATTTACCCTTTTTTTTTTGCATGCTCAGCGACCAAAAAACGAAATCTTTTAAAGATATAATTTTTACATGATAATATATGAGTTTTAACAATATTTCTTTTAGAGTACGATATTCAGAAACAGACCAGATGGGAGTGGTCTATCACGGCAATTATGCGCAGTACTTGGAGATGGGAAGGGTTGAGTGGTTACGAAGTACAGGTATTTCTTACAAAAAACTGGAAGAAAACGGAATTATGCTACCAGTTGTTTCTTTGTCCTTGAACTACAAGAAATCGGCCTTTTATGATGACCTGATCAGCGTTGAAACTAGGCTCAAAAAAACACCTTCTGTTAAGATAGAATTTGACTATGTTATTTATAATGAAAATAGAGAAATTCTTGTAGAGGCAAATACGGTTTTGGTGTTTGTAGATATGAAAAATAAACGACCTATTAGGTGTCCAAAATACCTCTTGGATTTAATAGAAAACCGAGACAAAAAGTAAGCATTTTTTTGGATTTTTTTGTCAAAAAAAGCAGATTTTGGCATTGGTTGAATTTGAGGCTTGCCTGTTAAATAGCAGGAGTATAGTATTAATTGATCTCTACTCCGTAAATTCCTACAAAAAGGGTTTTGATTTGCTCGGCATCTCGTTTTCTTACGGCAATAATTAGCTCACAATCCATTTCCATTTTTTGTGAAATAATCAGGAGATTTTTTTGTTTAATGACGCGCATGACCACATCCATTTGAGCATATTCAAAGTTAAGTTTAAACTGTTTTTGAACAATTTTTTCTACGATTTTTGAATTTTCCAAGGCTAATTTGGCTGCCATTTTATAGGCGCTTATCAACCCGCCCACACCTAGTTTTGTTCCGCCAAAAACACGGGCAACGGCTACCAATACATTTGTAACTTCAAAAGATTGAATTTGTCCGTAAATAGGCATCCCGGCGGAATTATTGGGTTCACCATCATCGTTGGCGCGGTAATTAAGTTGGTCAATGCCCATTTGCCACGCATAGCACACGTGGTTGGCGCTGGGGTGTTTCTTTTTTAATGTTTCAATTATGGTTTTAATCTCATCTTCGTTTTTAACGGGAAATGCATATCCAAAGAATTTGCTCTTTTTTTCTTTGAACAAAATATCTTCTGAGGGTTTGGCTATCGTCTTGTATGTGTCCGTTAATTCATCCATCAGCCAAAAGCAACTAAAATTATACTGGTTATGGCCAAAGCAATACCGCCCCAGTTTTTTGAACTTATCTTTTCCTTGAACAACAGAATACCTAAAAGTGTAGTGAACATGACTATGGCAACATTATTTATGGTAAATACGGAGGCACTGTTCAGAGCCTCGTTCTGCAACGCTTTTAAAAGAAAATAGATAGAAAAGTAATTGACGACTCCAAGGGCTATTCCACCTAATAAGGTGTTCAGATTGAATTTAGACCGTAGATCGGCCATTTTAAAAATGGTAATCAAAAGCCCGATGCATGCGGCTGAACCAAACACGGTTGCAGAAAATATAGGGTAATCCTCTTCTTTAATATGTATTTCCTGAATGTATTTTAAACTGGCATCAATTATACCGGAACCCAAAAACACGAGGGAAGGGAGGATGAGTGAGGATTTTTTAAATTTTATGGACGACGCTTTTAAAGATGCAAAATACACTGCTGCTAGGGCCAGTAAAATACCAATAACTTTCAGGGTTCCCAGTTCTTCGTTATACAATACCAGACCGAAAACAACCGGAATCACGAACGACATTTTTGTGGCTACGGAGGTAACCGCTACGCCCACTTTTTGCGAAGCCATGGCCATTAGGTTAAAAACAACAATAAAGAGTATGCCTAGAATAAAGGTGCCTAAGAACCAAGGCTTTTCCGGTACTTCGGCAATTCTTGTTTCACCTTGGTAACGCATAAGACCTACGCTACAGGCTACAAAATAGTTGGTGACGATGGCGAAAAGCGTATTGACCTTAAAGCGGGTATAGAGCTTAAAAATTATAAAGATGAGGCTGGAAGCCAATATGCTTAACGCAAGTGATGCCATCTTATAATTTTGATTTCAATTGAATGATATCTTCTTTGCCTACTTGTATGTTCCAGCAGGTAATTCCTAGTTTTTCGGCGGCATCCGTATTTTCCTTGGTGTCGTCTATAAAGAAGGTTTCTTCGGCTTTGAGTCCGTTTTCGTCCAGAACAAACTGATAGATTTCCGCATCGGGTTTTCTTAGGTTGATTTCGTGTGAGAGGTAAAATTTCTCAAAAGGCTTTTTAAAACGGGCATAGCGCTCTGCACCCATTTTTTGTTCTACATGGGTAATATGTAGGTCGTTAGTATTGCTGAGTAGAAAAAGCCTGTAATCGCTTTCTGAAGCAAGGTTTTCAATAAACTCAAGGCGCTCTTCAGGAAAATCCAATAACATGGAATTCCATATATTTTCAATTTCTACGGCATTTGCTTTGGGATATTGGTTTTGAAGTTGGGCAACAAACGCTTCAGAAGTCATGCCGCCTACTTCATAAACCCCGTTCAGTTCTACTAGTTCCGGTGTTAAATCTAGGGAGCCACCAAATTTTTCCATTTCTCGGAAGATGATCCCTTTGTCTAAATTGATGAATACATCGCCAAAATCGAAAATAATATTCTTAATCATTGCTGTATATTTTTAAGGTGTCCGTTTCAATAGACTTGATATTATTGAGTCTTCCTTTAAATTTGGGGGCAGATACTCCTGTTTTGAAGTGACTTCTGCCCGTAAAGACCCTTGCTTCATCCCATAGGCCCGAATCAATAAAGGTTTGCAAGGTCTGGCTTCCTCCTTCTATGAGAACACTGCTTATATTTTCTTGGTAAAGGACATCACATATTTGCTGCGCTAGGTCCTTATCAAAATTAATTTGATGATAAGTTACACTTGCATTGGGTTGGGTGGTTTTGCCCACTTCGGTTAAAACTAAAGTATGCACGCTTCCCTCCAAAACATGGTAATCGCTACTTATTTTTAGTTTTCGGTCCAATATAACCCGAATGGGGTTCTTACCCGTGTGCAGGCGAACATCCAACTTGGGATTGTCCTCAAGAACCGTATTTGTACCTACCAGGATACTTTGCTCCTCACTACGCCATTGGTGCACCAGTTGTCTGGAATACGGGTTCGTAATCCAAAAGGGCTCAGGGTCGGAAGCCCGCTCTTCTTTTTTCGGAGCGATAAAACCATCTGCGGTCTCCGCCCATTTTAGAATAACGTAAGGACGTTTTTTTTCTTGAAAAGTTAGAAACCGTTGGTGGTGTTTGCGGCATTCATCTTCCAAGCAACCGGTTAATACTTCGCTTCCGGCATTTTTGAGTTTCTCAATGCCTTTGCCGGCTACTTTTGTATGTGGGTCTATTAACCCAATGACCACTCTGGGTATGCCATGCTTGGCAATCAAATCTGCACAAGGTGGTGTTTTTCCATAATGGGAGCAGGGTTCCAAGGTTACGTAAATAGTGGCTTCTTTCAAAAGCGATTGATCTACCACCGAATTTATGGCGTTCACCTCGGCATGTGGTCCACCGTACGGACTGGTAAAACCTTCTCCAATAATGGTGTCGTTATGAACGAGTACGGCACCTACCATGGGATTAGGAGCTGTGGTTCCTAATCCGTTTTTCGCAATTTCCAAACAGCGAAGCATGTAGGCTTCGTCTTTGGATACTATGGTTTTTGATTTGGATTTGTTGGCGGACATAAACTTTAGTTTGCGATGTTTTAGATACGTAGCATGCGCACATTTCTACGTATCTTCACACTGTAAAAATAGAATTTTATTTATTGGAAATGGGTGTAGTAAACATTCGTGCTATTAGAAAAGAGGATAATGTCCAAGTAGCGGCATTGATTCGCAAGGTCTTAGTGGATTTAGGGGCGCCAAAGGTAGGCACGGCTTACGCCGATGTAACTCTTGACAGCATGTTCGAAAATTATGATAAACCGCGTGCCACATATTTTGTAGTGGAAGAAAACAATACTATTTTGGGCTGCGCCGGAATAGCACAACTGGATAACTGCAAGGATAACATTTGTGAACTCCAAAAGATGTATTTTTTGGAAGAAGCCCGCGGACGTGGGATTGGCGCTGAAATGTTGCAAAAATGTTTGGAGAAAGCAAAAGAATTCAATTTTGATAGTGTCTATCTGGAAACCATGCCCTATATGAAGGCTGCCCAAAAACTTTATGCGAAAATGGGATTTGAATATATAGGTAAACCGCTAGGCGATACGGGGCACTATTCCTGCCCGGTGTATATGCTCGCTAAATTGTAATGTATAGTCCCAATAACCAATGGTTTTAAGAGAAATAAAGAATATTTATCACAAAGAATTGGATGCCCTGTACCCAAAGGAAGAAGTAGATAGTTTCTTCTATTTACTTATAGACCATTATCTGCAATTGGAACGGTTCGTATTGGCTTTGCAACCCAATTTAATGTTGACAAAAGAAGAAGAGCAACCGCTTTTTGAGGCTCTGGCCGGTTTAAAATTACACCGTCCGGTTCAATATATTATGGGGAGTACAACTTTTATGGACCTTGATTTTAAGGTGAATGAAAACGTACTTATCCCAAGACCGGAAACTGAAGATTTGGTCCGTTGGATCTTTGAGGAGGTTGAGAATAGTACTTTAAAAGGTGAAAGTATACGGATTTTGGATATCGGGACCGGCAGCGGTTGTATTGCTATTTTGTTGGCAAAGCTGTTACCACAGGCTAAAGTTTCCGCTTTGGATATTTCAGAAAAAGCATTGCAAACAGCAAAAAAGAATGCGGAACTGAATTCGGTTAAGGTTGACTTCATTCAGACCGATATTTTGAATTTTAATGGATTTGCTTCGGATTTTGACATCATTGTTTCCAATCCGCCATATGTGCGCGAACTTGAAAAGCGGGAGATGCACAAAAACGTTTTGGAGCATGAACCGGATATGGCGCTTTTCGTTTCAGATGAAAATCCATTACTATTTTATAAGACCATAACAAAACTGGCCAAAGAAAGTCTTTCGACAAAAGGGATGCTCTTTTTTGAAATCAACCAGTATTTGGCAAAAGAAACCGAAGCACTTTTACGAGAATATAATTTTTCAGAAATTGAGGTCCGAAAAGATATATTTGGTAATGACCGAATGACAAAGGGAGTTTTGGGGTAATTCGCCTTGAACAAAAACTTCAAACAGACATTAAATTAGAGTAACACTGAACAGGAAATGCAGATAAAAGAACAAATAGAATCCCTTCGTCAAGAATTGCGAGAGCATAACCATAATTATTATGTGCTTGATAATGCCACCATATCCGATTATGAGTTTGATGTAAAACTAAAGGAGCTGCAAACGCTTGAAGCTAAGCATCCGGAATTATATGATGCCAGCTCTCCAACTTTGCGCGTGGGCGGTGGTGTTACCAAAAATTTTGAAACGGTTGTTCACAATGAACGGATGTATTCCTTGGATAATTCTTATTCCAAAGAAGATTTAGAGGATTGGGAAAAGCGCATGCAGCGTATACTGGGTGATGCTCAAGTAGAATTTGTTTGTGAGCTAAAATACGATGGAGCGTCTATCAGCATTACTTATGAGGATGGAAAATTGGTGAGAGCGGTTACAAGGGGAGACGGTTTTCAGGGCGATGATGTAACTACCAATGTAAAAACCATAAAGTCCGTACCGTTGCAGCTAAAAGGTGATTATCCGCCAAAATTTGACATCCGTGGTGAAATTGTATTGCCATTTGAAGGTTTTGCGCAAATGAATGCAGAGCGGGTTGAAAATGGTGAAGAACCTTATATGAACCCTAGAAATACGGCCTCGGGAAGTTTAAAACTACAGGATAGCTCCGCAGTGGCACAAAGGCCGTTAGATTGTCTGTTGTATAGTATTATAGGAAAGGATACGGGAATAAGCTCTCAATGGCAAATGCTTGAAAAAGCTAGGGAGTGGGGTTTTAAAGTCCCTGAAGTGGCAAAACTTTGTAAATCCACGAGTGAAGTTATGGCATTTGTAAACGAATGGGATTCAGGAAGGCACAACCTTCCTTACGAAACCGATGGGGTGGTGGTAAAAATTAATAGTCTGCAGCATCAGGACGAACTAGGTTTCACTTCAAAATCACCCCGGTGGGCCATGGCCTATAAGTTTAAGGCGGAACAAGTTTCTACGCTTTTGAACGAAATCACCTATCAAGTAGGGCGTACGGGATCTATAACTCCCGTAGCTAATTTGGTACCTGTTCTTTTGGCGGGAACCACGGTAAAAAGGGCTTCGCTGCACAATGCCGATCAGATTGCAAAGTTTGATATTCGTGAAGGCGATACCGTATTTGTTGAAAAAGGAGGTGAAATCATACCAAAAATAGTGGGTGTTGATTTTACTAAACGTCCTCAGGATTCAGAACCTACCCAATATATTACACATTGTCCCGAATGTCATGAGGAACTGGTCCGTACCGAAGGTGATGCCAAGCATTACTGTGTAAATTTTTATGGCTGCCCGCCTCAAATTACAGGACGAATCCAGCATTTTATTTCCCGCAAGGCCATGGATATTGAAGGCTTGGGAAGTGAGACCGTAGAATTGCTCTACAAAGAAAATCTTATAAACAACTATGCCGATTTATATACATTAACAAAAGAGCAAGTACTGCCTTTGGAGCGAATGGCTGAGAAGTCCGCCGAAAATTTGGTTCAGGGCGTTGCCGAGTCGGTAAAGATTCCTTTTGAGCGCGTGCTTTTTGCTTTAGGCATTCGTTTTGTTGGTGAGACTGTAGCCAAAAAACTGGCAAGGGCCTATAAGAATATTGATGCCTTGATGGCTGCATCGGAAGAAAGCCTCATTGCCGTTGATGAAATTGGTGGACGAATTGCCAGTTCCGTAGTGGAGTTTTTTAATAATGATACCAACCGTGAAATTATAGCTCGTTTAAAGACCTATGGATTACAGTTTTCTCTTTCTGAGGAGCAATTGGAAAATCAAACGGATACACTAAAAGGACTCACCATTGTGGTTTCTGGAGTTTTTGAGACGGTAAGTCGTGATGAGCTTAAAAAAATAATTGAAAGTAATGGAGGTAAAGTAGGTTCCAGTATATCTTCAAAAACAGCGTATTTGGTAGCAGGAGACAAAATGGGGCCGAGTAAACGTACCAAAGCAGAATCCTTAAATGTGCTCATTGTTACCGAAGGAGAGTTTCTGGAAATGGTAAAGTAGCTAGTTTACAATCGGACAATTTTATAACAATTGGTCTTTACTCGTAGATTTATAAAGACAGTAATGCGTGGTCAGTAATAAAATTGTACTGAACAGGTATGCAGCAAAGTACGTGTTTTCTCCTAGTCCAAGTTGTGGGTAATAGATAAAACAGAACAAAATGTTAGCGAATGTAATGCCTATAAATACGAGGATTATACGCCAGTTTTTCAAAAAGTTGTTGTAGCCGTTTTTGTTCCTTAAATAGGTTAGGTCGCTTCCAAAAAGTTGCATAAACATGGGCCAAACAAAAAGTAGGGGTAAGGCAAATAAGCGTGATTCTCTTGCAAATGCAGTTAGGATGACAATAGGTGTATTGATAGCCACCGTTAAAAGAAAAGCGAAAACGAACTTATTTTGCCATTGATGCTTATTCTTTCTTTTTAAATAGAAATAAGAAAAGTAAAGAAGCGGCCCTAAGGTGATAAAAATGGACACAACTGATTCTACACCATTCTTTACACTTTCAATATTCTCGAGAAAACAGGAATATCTGCTGGCCATCTCAATATGGGTTGCGTGTAGCAACTTTTGATGGTAAATAAAAAAGACCACGTAACATCCATAGAAAAAAATGGGTAGCAGAATGAGCGGGGCGTATTTCTTAAAGTTCGAAAAAATATTTTTTCCAGGGTAATTTTCGGTGCTTGGAAGAAATAAAATCAACGCCGGGAGAAGCAGCATACTGGTCTCACGAGCCACGAGTGCCAGGGTAAATAAGATAACATACCAAAGCCACTTATGGCGTACAAAGGCAATTAGTGCTAGAAGGAGAAAACAATATTGTAAAGGTTCATCATAGGTGAATACAGGAGGGAAAAATGCGAATAACACCGAAAATGAAGTGAAAAACACCATCATATTCACCAACCCGTACGTTTTGCTAGCCTTCAAAACCCGGGAAAGCTTGTACACTAAAACACCACTACAGCCCAGCAACAAAAAATTCACCAATATAAAGGCATAGCCAGTCTTAAAACCAAATATTTTTTGCGAGGATTCAATTAAAAGTGTGGTTAACGGTCTTCGGGCAAAAGGAGCTATCTCTTTGTGGTAATTGATTTGTGATTTTAGAAAAACATGGGATATGCGTGTATTGTTTTCGTTGAGCATACTGTCCACGCTCGGCAACATATGAATGCCCAATATGATAACCGAGCAGAGTAGTGCTAGAACATAGGGCAGTGGTCTCCAGAGGAGTAAGCTTCGTGATAGGTGAACCATTAAAGCATACGGTTAATTTCAATCGAAATTAGGTATTTTTGTGTAGGAAAAAACAAATGACACTATAAATTGATGGCGACACCAACTAGTTACGACGATTTTAATAGAACACTAACCGATTCAACGCCACCTAAGGATTGGCCGGAAGCATTAAAAGCAATGTGGTTTGCAGCTACGGATAATTGGGAAGCTTCACACGATATTGCGCAAGATATGTTCAATGAAACCGGGAGCTGGATTCATGCCTACCTGCACCGGGTGGAAGGCGATAAGTTTAATGCGGGGTATTGGTATCGTAAAGCAGGAAAATCATTTCCGAAAATATCACTGGAGCAAGAGCTTCAAGAAATCACAAAAAATTTGTTGGAAAGGTAGTTAGGTCAGGTCTTTCTTAAAACAGACACTATTTTCCATTCCCACATATTGACCGTAATTGGGAATTACTTGATAGTTGCTTTTTTGGTAAAGGGCGATAGCCTCCGGTTGACGTTTTCCTGTTTCTAGGATACAGCTTTTATATCCTGATTCTTCAGCCCATTTTTCTAGTTCTGTTAATATACGTGTAGCAATACCTTGGCCACGTGTTTCAGGTGAAACATACATGCGTTTCACTTCCACAGCAGTGGGGTTGAATTCTTTTATGGCACCGCAGCCTACGGGGACTTCGTTCAAATACGCTACTACAACCTGATTTAAGTTTTCTATTCCATTGTACTGATGGTAAAAGTCGTGTTCATCACCATCAGTGTCACTTAAATAAGCATCTAGTTTAGCAACTAGATTAGGGAAATCTTCATTTTGGTATGTAGTTCGCTCAATTCTTACCATAATTAAACATTTATTGACACTCCTGAGGCGTTGCTGTTTTTTGAACCATCAAAATAAAAATCGATTCTACCTAGATTAATGCCAAAGCAACCCACTTGGTTGACTAAAACGTTTCTTCCCAATTTGTTTTCTATAATGGTGGGCTTGTCTAGGAAGGTATGTGTGTGGCCTCCAATAATCAAATCAGTATGTTCTAGTGCAGCGGCCATGGTTACATCCTGAGGTTTTTGTTTGTTCTTATATTCATAACCTAAATGGGACAAACATACTATTAAATCGCAATTTTCCTCGTTCTTCAAAGCACGCTCCGTGTCCTGCGCTATTTCCAAAGGCTCTAAATATTGGGTTTCTTTATATAGTTTTTTGGTAACCAGACCGTTCAACTCAATACCTAAACCATAAACTCCTATTTTGATACCGTCAACAGTATAGGTTTTGTAAGGCTTCACTTGTCCGTCCATGACCGTGTTTCTGAAATCATAATTGGCATTGATCATCTCAAAATTGGCATTGGGCATCTGGGCCAATAAACCATCAATACCATTGTCAAAATCATGGTTTCCAATAGTTGCTGCATCATAATTGAGCATGCTCATCAACTTAAATTCCAGTTCACCACCATAAAAATTAAAGTATGGTGTACCCTGAAAAATATCACCTGCATCAAAAAGTAATGTATTTGGGTTTTCCTTTCTAATTGCATCAACCAAGCTAGCTCTTCTTGCCAATCCTCCTAAATTAGGAAACTCGGAATGGTCAGTAGGAAAAGGGTCTATATGACTGTGAACGTCATTGGTGTGTAAAATTGTAATATGTTTTTTTACCTCGCCAAAACAAGAGCTTAGAGAAAGTCCGCCCAGCCCAACAAGGGCACTGGAGGCTGTAGTATTTTTGATGAATTTCCTTCTGTTCATAAAAGCTTGTCTTTTTTTACTTCTGTAGTTTAATGAACCTATTGTCAATAACGGGCTTAAGGGTATCTACTTTTTTAAAGTAGTCGATCATAGCATTTCTGATCAAGTAATCGGTATTTGTAATTTTTTGGGCATCCTTAAAGAACACCATGCTATCCCCTCCGTTTACTAAATAGTTAGATGTGGCAACGTAGTATATTTTGTTTTCATCCAAAGGTTTGCCTTGTATGGAAATCGATTTTATTTTGTTTTCTGCGTCTAATGTCAATTGCAATCCAGAAATAGGGTGGGCGCGTCCGGAATCTCTTAAATAGGCCGCTAATTTTAAAATAGAGTTACCTTTAAGTTCTGCTACAACAATAGAATTTTCAAAAGGCATTACTTCGTATGCGGTTCTTGAAGACACATTTCCTTTTGAAATTAAAGACCGAATACCTCCGTGATTCAATAAAACAAGGTCAATAGAATGACCGGTTCTGGATTTAAATATAGGGTTGGCTTCAGAGAATACAATATCGGCCATGAGGTTTCCTGCAGTGGTATTGAGGAGTCCATCCGTTTTAGAGATAGGATAGGGGGCGTAAGTCAATGTACTATCAAGAACGTGGTTTATCCTTTCTCTATAGGGTTTTACCAAAGTTTCTATAGTCTCTGTGCTGGCAAGAGAACTATCGACGCTTATTTGTTTGGCATCTATAGTTTTAAGGGTAGGATGCTGTTCGTTACAAGAACATAAAATTGAAATTGTTGTAAATATAACAAAGTGTTTTATTTTTAAAACCATATTTCGTTTTATCTTAGCGCCATATTATGCGTGGAGATTCTTTACATTTGTAGAACCCATTCCAGATTTTGCATACCAGAATGGTTCAAAATGTAAAAGTACATGTTTAAGGGAATAAAAGATAAGTTCAAATACAAATCGAGCGTTAAATTTCTGAAACAAGAACTGGCTAAAGATCCGCCGGTAATTGAAAGAAGTAAAGGTATTACTTCAATTGGTTGCATTGTAGATCTGGACAGTTTTGATGATGCGAACCAGTTTTATGCGTTCGTAGAAGATTATAATTTACGACCGAATGCGGTAAAAATTATTGGTTACAAAAGTTATTACGACAAAAATTCGCCATATTCAACCCCAGTTTTTTCCGATAAGGACCTTGGGTGGAACGGAGCTATAGAAAATAGCTATGCACTTGAATTTTTAAGTAGGGAGTATGATTTGCTCGTAAACTATTATACCAGTGATAATTTATTGCTACAGTTAATGAGCGTAAAAACTAGAGCCCGATTTCGTGTAGGTTTTAAAGATGTGGATCTCATATATAATGATTTGATAATGGATTCACCATTGAAAGATTTTAAGACCTTTAAATCAGAGCTTAAAAAATACCTTGGTGTATTAAACGAAATTGAATAATGAAGGAATTAATTGGTACAGGTGTGGCGTTGATCACTCCGTTCAAAACAGATTTTTCAGTAGATGTAGATGCCTTGCATAACATCGTTAATTACTGTGTGGACGGTGGTGTGGATTATTTGGTGGTATTGGGTACCACTGGTGAATCCGTAACACTTACTAAGGCCGAAAAACAGTTGGTTATAGATACTGTTACTATTGCCAATGCAGGTAGATTGCCTTTGGTAGTAGGTGTAGGAGGTAATAACACAGTTGCTGTAATTGAAGAATTGCAGAAACTTGACCTCACAAATTTTGATGCCGTTCTATCTGTATCTCCATATTATAACAGACCTACACAAGAAGGAATTTTTCAGCACTTTAAGGCTATAGCCCAAGTGTCCCCAAAACCGATTATCCTATATAACGTACCGGGAAGAACGGGCAGTAACATGCTTCCTGAAACCGTTGTACGTTTAGCTAATGAGGTAGATAATATTGTAGCCATCAAAGAAGCGTCTGGAAATTTAATGCAGGTACAGGAGTTAATTAAAGGATGTCCAAAAGGATTCCATGTAATTTCCGGAGATGATGCTACAGCGTTGGCTACGGTTCTTGCTGGTGGTTCCGGTGTTATTTCTGTAATAGGTCAAGGACTGCCTGTAGAGTTTTCTAATATGATTCGTTCAGGACTGGGTCGAAATGTAGACGAAGCATACAGACTGCATTATGAACTTCAAGATGGTATGGGATTGATTTTTCAGGAGGGTAACCCTGCGGGAATTAAGGCTATTTTTGAAGTTTTGGGTCTTGCAGGAGCAAGTGTTAGACTTCCGCTTATAGAGGCCTCCGATAATCTAAAAAAGAGCATCGCAGACTTTGTAAAGCCCTTTAAGGTTTTTGCTTAAGTGATGTTAAATCTTCCCCAAAAGCATTGGTGCAAGGGTTCTAGAATGCTATTTTAGCTACTTTATTTTTTGTTTTTTATATCCATTCGGAATCCGTAATTTTGCAAAATGCTTTTTAAAATGAGGTTATTAGTCCCTATCTTACTACTCGCTATAATGTTTCAATCATGTAGCGAATATCAAAAGGTGCTTAAAAATGAAGATGTTAAGCCTAAATATGATCTAGCTCAGAAATTTTATGAGAAAGGAGATATGAAGAGGGCCAATCGTCTTTTTGAGCAAATAGCACCTAAATATGTGGGTAAACCTCAGGGTGAGCGTGTCATGTTCTTTTTAGCGGACACCTATTTTCAGAGAAAAGATTACAATATGGCGGGCTATCAGTTCGAGCGTTTTGTTAAATCATATCCTAAAAGCGATAAAGCTGCAGAGGCTTTCTTTTTAGGGGCCAAAAGTTACTTTAAGCTTTCACCGGTATATTCTTTAGATCAGACAGATACGGATAAAGCGTTGTCAAAGTTGCAATTGTTTATTAACTCTCATCCAGATTCAGAATATTTTGATGAAGCTAATGCAATGGCGAAAGAATTGACCACCAAAAAGGAACATAAAGCATATGAGATAGCCAAACAGTTCAATAAATTGGGCCAGTTTGATTATACTTTCCTAACACCAGCAGTAGCGGCATTCGATAATTTTGTTTCCGATTTTCCTGGTTCTATTTATAGGGAGGATGCTATGTTTTATAGATTTGAATCTGCTTCCAGATTTGCGATAAATAGTTTTGAAAGATTACAAGAAGAGCGTTTAAAAGAAGCTATTGATGATTACAATGCTTTGAAAAAACAGTTTCCGAACACAAAACACGCCGATGAGGCCGATAAGATACTTGAAAAAGTAAATTCACAATTACAGGGTTTTACCCAAGAGAAAGAAGCAAAATAAATTAGTTTGACTATGAATATGAACGATCTTAAGAATTCGAATGCTCCAGTTTCCACTGTAACGATCAACAAAAATGAGTTTGACCGTCCAACGGATAACATTTATGAGGCAATTTCAATTGCAGCTAAAAGAGCAGTACAGATCAATTCCGAAATTAAAAAGGAACTTCTGGAAAAATTAGAGGAGTTTGCTACTTATAGCGACAGCCTTGAAGAGGTTTTTGAGAATAAAGAGCAGATAGAGGTATCTAAATTCTACGAAAAATTGCCTAAGCCACATGCTTTGGCAGTTGAAGAGTGGTTGAACGATAAGATATATCACAGGAATACGGAGAAAGACCAGTAGTATATGTTAGGCGGAAAGAACATCCTTTTAGGCATTACCGGAGGGATTGCCGCTTATAAAACTACTTTTCTCGTACGTTTACTGATTAAAGCTGGCGCCAATGTCAAAATTATTTTGACGGAGAGCGCCAGCTCTTTTGTTTCCCCACTTACCTTGTCAACTCTTTCTAAAAACCCTGTGCTTTCTTCATTTGTAAAGGAGGAAGAGGGAACGACGGAATGGAACAATCATGTGGAGCTAGGTCTGTGGGCAGATTTAATGTTAGTTGCTCCGGCAACGGCAAATACGTTATCTAAAATGGCCACTGGTACATGTGATAATTTGTTGCTTGCAACTTATTTATCAGCAAAGTGCCCGGTTTTCTTTGCTCCTGCAATGGATTTGGATATGTACAAGCATCCGTCCTCTAAAAACTCCTTTGAAAAATTACAGTCGTTTGGGAATGTAATGATTCCTGCTACTTCCGGTGAACTTGCAAGTGGTCTGCATGGAGAGGGGCGCATGGCGGAACCCGAAGACATTGTTAGGTTTATTAAGGACTATTTGCAAAAAGGGCTTCCACTTAGTGGAAAAAAAGTATTGATTACCGCTGGTCCAACCTATGAAGCTATAGATCCCGTTCGTTTTATAGGAAATCATGCTTCAGGTCAAATGGGGTATGAATTGGCTAAAGTAGCTGCAAATTTGGGTGCACAGGTAACTTTAGTTTCTGGGCCATCTCATTTTTCCGTTTCCCATGATCTTATCGATTTAAGAAAAGTAACCTCTGCTGAAGAAATGTACAATGAGGTTCATTCGCATTATAAACATATAGATATTGCCATTTGTGCCGCAGCAGTAGCGGATTATAGGCCAAAAACGGTGGCAGATCAAAAGATAAAGAAGAAAGAAGCTGAATTTTCGATTGAATTGGTGAAGACCAAAGATATTTTGCTCTCACTGGGTGATCAGAAAGAAAATCAGTTTTTAGTCGGTTTTGCTCTAGAGACGGAAAACGAACTCGAAAATGCCAAAATTAAGCTAAAGAAGAAAAATTTAGACGCTATTGTTCTTAACTCTTTGAATGATAAAGGAGCTGGTTTTGGAAAACCAACCAACAAAATTACATTTATAGATAAGAATTCCTCAATTAAGCCGTTTGAACTAAAGACAAAGGCAGAGGTGGCCAAAGACATTTTTGACGAAATCTTGAACAGATACCATGCGTAACTTCATTCTTATACTTGTTTTTTCATTTTTTATGGTGTCCGTATCGGCGCAGGAAATGAATTGTGTGGTTACTATAAATGCAGATCAAGTTTCACAAACTAATCAGCAGATATTTAAAACCTTAGAGCGTTCATTAAATGATTTCATTAATAAGAATAAGTGGACGAATCGTACGTTCAAGGAAAATGAGCGTATAAGCAGCCAGATGTTTATTACAATTACCAATTACGAGTCTAATCGTTTTGAAGGTAATATTCAAATTCAGTCTTCGCGCCCCGTTTTTAATACATCCTACGAAACTCCTATTTTTAATTATAAAGACAATCAACTCAATTTTGAATATATTGAATTTCAACCGTTGGTATTCAATGAGAATGTTTTTGAATCCAATTTGGTAAGTGTAGTTGCGTTTTATGTGTATACCATGTTAGGTCTTGATGCGGACACTTTTTCCTTAGAGGGCGGCACGGAGTATTTTAGAAAGGCACAACAAATTACAACACAGGCACAAAGTAGTAATTATGCAGGTTGGGACCAGAATAGTGATCGTAGCAGGTTTGAGTTGGTAGACAATCTTTTGTCCAATACCTATCGCGAATACCGGATAGCCATGTATAATTATCATCGCAAGGGTCTTGATATTCTTGGGGATAACAATAGTACGGGTAAACAAGTTATTGCCGGTACCATGAAGCTTTTTGAAACGATGATAAAGCGTAGACCTAACGCATTTTTGATTCAGACTTTCTTTGATGCTAAGTCAGATGAGATTCAAAACATCTTTTCAGACGGGCCAAAAGTAGATATTGTTCAATTAAAGGAGACTTTAAACAGTATTGCTCCCTTATATTCCAGTACTTGGAACGATATTAAGTACTAGTTCTTTCAGTACCAAATTATCATTTATCTTTACAGCACAAATCGAATAGAAAACTGTGCTTGTACATCTTTCCATAAAAAATTACGCATTAATAGATAACCTCAATGTAGCCTTCACTAATGGGTTTACCTGTATTACGGGTGAAACTGGTGCAGGAAAGTCTATTTTGTTAGGTGGTTTGTCCCTAGTTTTGGGTAAACGTGCCGATTTATCCTCTTTAAGAGATAAGGATAAAAAATGTGTCATAGAAGCTGAATTTCAGATTGATACATATAATTTGAAGCCTTTCTTTAAGGATAATGATTTGGATTATGAAGATAGAACTATCATAAGAAGAGAGATTCAACCCAGTGGAAAATCTCGAGCTTTTATCAATGATTCACCTGTTACTTTAGATATTCTAACTCGCTTGGGTAGTGGTCTTATAGATGTGCATTCTCAACACCAAACATTACAGTTAACGGATAATGATTTTCAGCTGAAGGTTATAGATGCCCTAGCGGATAACAAAACCCAATTGGCGGACTACGCTTCAAAACTTCGTTTATACAAAGCAACTTCAAAAGAGTTGTTGGAACTAATTGATTTTCAAAAGGAAGCGAATAAGGAACATGACTATAATAGTTTCTTGTTAGAAGAGCTTCAAGCCGCTCCTTTGAAATTAGGTGTACAAGAAGAGTTGGAAGAGCAGTATGAGCAGCTGAACAATGTAGAGAATATTTTAGAGCTGATTTCTTCGGGACATCAACTTCTTAATGATGAGCAGGTAGGAATTGTAAGTTTGCTTACCGAGTTAAAGCAAGTAGCTAATAGGTTATCCGGTTTTGGTAGTCAATATGCCGATTTGAACCAGCGCATACAATCAGTCTTTATTGAAGTAGATGATATAGCTTCTGAACTTCAGAATTACCAAGAAGGAACTGAAGCAAATCCCCAGTTATTGGAAGAAATCAATACCAAGCTACAACAGCTTTATGATTTACAGAAAAAACATGGTGTTCAAGAAGTTTCAGAATTACTTCAAATTAGGGAAGAGCTTTCTGAAAAAGTAAATGTCACCGAAAATTTAGAGGCAGATATAGAGCGAAAAGAAAAAGAACTTGCAGTGCAGAAAGTCGCTTTACAACAGGCTGCAGATGTTTTGACTGCCAAGCGAAAAAAAGTAGTGCCTGACCTTAAAAAGCAATTAGAAGATTCTTTAAAAGCATTGGGTATGCCTAGTGCTACTTTTAAAATAGAACTTTTTAAGGCAAATGATTTTAAAGTGAATGGCGCAGACGGACTCACCTTTCTTTTTTCAGCCAATAAAGGAGGCGATTATGGGGAGTTGAAGAAAGTAGCTTCAGGAGGGGAGCTTTCCAGAATTATGCTTACTATCAAATCAATCTTGGCCAAATATGAAAACTTGCCTACCATCATGTTCGATGAGATCGATACTGGGGTTTCTGGCGAGATTTCTGGTAAAATGGGTGATATTATGCAGGCAATGAGCAAGAGCATGCAGGTGTTCTCTATTACACACTTACCTCAGGTAGCTTCAAAAGGTGACCATCATTTTAAGGTATATAAACAGGAAGAAGGTGCGGTTACTAAAACGAACATGAAACAATTAAGTAGTGAGGAAAGGGTAGTGGAGTTGGCGGAAATGTTGGGAGGTAAGGAGCTATCTGATTCGGCTATGGCTCATGCTAGACAGCTTTTAAATTAGAAATTTAGCTTGGTGCATGCAACTAGAGGTTATATTTCCATTTTAAGGCCGATTTTGGACTTATAAATGCGTTTTTCTTCACAAGGCAACTATTTGTTGCCAACTTTTTAAATATCTTTGAAGCTTTAAGAACAACCAACAGAATCTAACACAATGTCGTATAATTTATTAAAAGGTAAGAGAGGAATTATTTTTGGAGCTTTGGATGAAAATTCAATAGCATGGAAAACAGCAGAGCGCATTCATGAAGAAGGCGGTACTTTTGTTTTGACCAATGCACCTGTGGCCATGCGTTTGGGACAAATCAAAGATTTGGCTGAAAAAACAGGTTCTCAGGTTATTCCTGCCGATGCAACTAGCGAAGAAGATTTAGCAAACTTGGTAGCCCAGTCTGTAGAGATTCTTGGCGGAAAAATCGATTTTGTATTGCATGCTATCGGTATGTCCGTTAACGTTAGAAAAGGTCGTTCTTATACTGATGAAAAATATGACTTTACTGCTAAAGGGTGGGATGTTTCTGCTTTATCTTTTCATAAAGTATTGCAGAGCCTATACAAAGCAGATGCCATGCAGGAATGGGGAAGCATTGTTGCTTTGACCTATATGGCAGCACAACGTGTTTTTCCTGATTACAATGATATGGCGGACAATAAAGCGTATTTAGAGTCTGTAGCACGTAGCTTCGGATACTTCTTTGGAAAGGAAAAAAATGTTCGTGTAAATACAATATCACAGTCTCCTACACCAACTACTGCTGGGCAAGGCGTTAAAGGTTTTGGCGGTTTTATTAGCTATGCTGAGAAAATGTCGCCTTTAGGAAATGCAACGGCATTGGAGTGTGCGGATTATACCGTAACTCTTTTCTCCGATCTTACTAAAAAAGTTACAATGCAAAACTTGTTTCATGACGGTGGTTTCTCCAACACAGGTGTTAGCCAAGAGGTTATAGAACGCTTTACCGAAGAGTAAAATACTTTTTGATAGATTGAATTCTGGCGAAGTATTTGATTTCGGCATATATTTTGGGCATTTTACATTATGAATAGGAGTAATGTAAAATGCCTTTAGAATTTCCGTATAAAAGCTCATGGATTTATCTTTTTCATTTATAGTCCCTGTTTACAATAGACCCGATGAAATAACGGAGCTGTTGGAAAGCCTAACGCAGCAGACGTACTCGGAGGATTTTGAGGTGCTGATTGTGGAGGATGGTTCAACACTTTCTTCGGAGGAAGTTGTGGAGAAGTATAGGAACAGGCTTTCAATTTCATATTACAAAAAACCTAATTCAGGACCAGGTGATTCAAGAAATTACGGTATGGCCCGTGCCAAGGGTAATTACTTTATTATTGTAGATTCTGATTGTATGATTCCGCCGCAGTATTTAGATGCGGTTTTCAGTGCTTTAAAAAAGGAATTTGTTCATTGTTTTGGAGGGCCGGATGGAGCTCATGAATCTTTTGGACTTTTACAAAAGGCAATTAACTATGCAATGACCTCAGTGCTTACTACGGGAGGTATTCGTGGGAATAAAAAAGCATTGGACAAGTTTCAGCCACGAAGTTTTAATATGGGAATCTCTAAAACAGCATTTGAAACTGTGGGAGGGTTTGGTAAAATTCACCCAGGCGAAGACCCGGATTTTACGTTTCGTATATGGAACAATGGGTATGATACAAAGTTGATACCGGAGGCTTTTGTATATCACAAAAGGCGTATAGATTGGAATAAGTTTTTTATACAGGTGAAGAAATTTGGTAGTGTCCGTCCAATTCTGAATAAGTGGCACCCGGGAACCGCAAAAATGACCTATTGGTTTCCAACATTATTTTGTCTGGGGTTTATAGCGTCACTTGTGTTGATGGCAATAGGTATTAGCTTGCCTATCTATTTATATGGTGTTTATTTTTCGCTCATTTTTATAGATTCGTTTTTAAAGAATAGAAATTTGGCGGTGGCGCTACTTTCTCTAGTTGCCGTAAGCATTCAATTTATAGGATATGGATATGGTTTTTTAAAATCCACCATCTTCCTTAACTTTAGCAAAAAGGAACCGGAAACATTGTTTCCACATTTATTTTTCAAATAATTGATAAACAAGGTAGTAGATTTTATAAAAAAGGCACTTAAGAAGAGAAAAGTAAAAATATTTTTAGTGTTTTTATTTTTTTCAACCTTAATATGGCTCATCAATAACCTTTCCCGGAGTTATGTGAGTACAGCAAATTTTGATTTGGAATACGTGAACGTTCCTGAGGGCTATTTGTTTAAAGGAGCCACAGATAATGAGCTGAAAGTTAAGCTCAAGGCCGGTGGATTTCAGTTTCTAGGCTTTAATTTTAGGCATGCCAAAATAGCTATTGATCTTGCTGATGCCAAACAAAAAGACTCTATATTTTATATTCCCCAAAAAGTATATAGAAAACAAGTAGAAAGACAATTGAGTGCCTCTATGTCATTAGTGGATATTGAAACAGATACCCTTTTTGTGGGTATGTTGGCGGTCATTTCTAAGAAAGTGCCGGTAATACCCAATGTAGAGGTAAATATGGCAAGGAACTATTTGTTGGACGGAAAAATGGAGGTGCAGCCAGACTCTATTACCATTACGGGACCTTCCAAGGAAATTGACAGTATTGAAAAGGTGCGAACCAATAAAATGAAGCTACCTGATTTGGATACGAACTTTTCTGAAACTGTTGAAATTTTTAAACCCAAAGAACTTAAAAATACCATGTACTCGGCCAGTGAAGTGGAGCTTGCGGCAAAAATTGCTCGTTTTTCCGAGAAGGTGTTTGAAGTGACCATAAAGACGGTTCATTTTCCGAACGGTATTGATGTAAAAACATTTCCAGATAAAGTGGGTGTAGTGTGTAAGGCCAAATTGGATCGACTAAAGAAGCTGGAAGTTTCAGATTTTGAGGTTATTGCAGACTATGGGCAATTGAAAGATGGTAATACGGATGTCTTGGAATTAGAATTAAGAAAAAAACCAAGTGGCCTGCATAGTGTAAAATTACAACAGAGCAGTGTAGAATACATATTGAACAAAAAATGATAGTTGTAGGCTTAACCGGAGGTATAGGTAGTGGTAAGACCACTGTCGCTAAAATGTTTCAAGATTTGGGGGTTCCGGTTTATAATTCGGACGATCGAGCCAAAAACTTGATGCAAAAGTCACCGGAATTAATTTTGGAAATAAAAGAACTTCTTGGTGAAGATGCCTACAAAAATAGTAGATTGGATAGGGGGTATGTGTCAAAGCAGGTATTCAATAATAAAGAGCTTTTGGCAAGTTTGAATGCAATAGTTCATCCTGCAGTTCGCAAAGACTTTTTGGAATGGAGCAAAGAACAAAGTGCTGATTATGTAATTCAAGAAGCGGCTATTATCTTTGAAATAGGGTCGCAAGACTTTTATGATTGTATTATTTTGGTGACTGCTCCTAAGGAAACTAGAATTGACCGGGTAATGAAAAGAGATACGTCAAGTACGTTTGAGAGCATAGAAGCAAGAATGAAAAACCAGCTAAGCGATGACAAAAAAATAGAGGCTTCGGACTATGTTATCCAAAACGAGAAAATCGAACAAACCAAGGTTCAAGTCCTAGATATTCATCGCGATTTACTTAATAAAATATAGGCTTCACGCAGTTTTAACATTTTTGTTAAGGTTTGGTTAAACCTACTATCTGCTAGTTGTTAAATCTTTAATTTTGCTTTTAAATGAATAAGAGGTTATTTATCCTTTTGGTGGCGTTGATGAGTCTCTCCCTGATAGGAATTATTTCTGTTCAGTTCTTGTGGATAAAGCAGTCCGTGGAAGACAAGGAAGAACAGTTTTCTAACACGGTATCCGAAGTATTGAACGAAGTATCGGATAAGATAGAGGAGCGGGAAACAAAGGATTATTTTGAACGTTACATCGACATAAAAGATAGTGTGGGTGAGCCTAAAAGTTCTCACTTAAGAAATATCTTTTTTATAGATCGTGATATAAACTCCAACGAGATTCGGTTTTATTCCCACGGTATATTAGAAGAAGATTATAATATAGCATCTACGTTCTTTGATAATGGTACTGGTAGTGATACCATGACAACGATTAAGGGTTATACGAGCAAACGAACCAAAACAATCTTTAAGGAAGACTTTGGGTTGGATGGTAAAGAGTATAAGCTTAATGCAGTACAAAAACTTGAAAAAATTGGTGGACTATCTTCTATAGAGAAAGCCCAGTTTGAAGATGTTTTTAGTGAATATGCCAAACAAGTGCCAATTCATAAAAGAGTTTCTAATCAAGAAATTAAACTGCTTCTTAATCGTGAGCTGAAAAACAGGAACCTTAATATTGATTATGAATATGGGGTGTATAGCAGGGGGCTTCCTACGAAAGTAAAGTCTAGGAAATTCAAATTTGCTAAAGACATGCTCTATGAAACTCCTATTTTTAAGGATAGCGAAGGGGCAAGTAACTTTTCTTTGTTAATTGCTTTTCCAAAGAAAAAGAAGTTTTTGATTCAGTCAATCATAAAAATGGCGCTTTTGTCGCTACTTTTTACCTTGGTTATTGTAATAGCCTATTCTGGAGCAATTTATCAACTTATACGTCAAAAACAGATTTCAGAAATAAAATCTGACTTTATTAATAACATGACGCATGAGTTCAAAACACCTATTGCGACCATTAACCTTGCTGTAGAAGCTATTCGGAACCCAAAAATAATAGGAGATCAGGAAAAGGTGGAACGGTATCTAACAATGATTCGTGAGGAGAATAAAAGGATGCATGCTCAAGTAGAAAATGTGTTGCGTATATCCAAATTGGAAAAGAACCAGTTAGATATTAGTAAGGATAGGGTAGATGTACACGACATAATAGAAGATGCAATAGCTCATGTTGAACTTATTGTAGATGATCGAGGCGGATATGTTGAAACGCATTTAAATGCAAAAAGAACAGAGGTTCTGGCAAGTGAAATGCACTTTACGAACGTAATCGTAAATATCCTTGATAATGCTATAAAGTATTCAGAAAAGGCGCCAAGGATAGATATATTTACCGAAGTCGCAAAAAATTATATTGTAATAGAAATTAAAGATCAAGGTGCTGGAATGAGTAAAGCCGTGGTCAAAAAAGTATTTGAAAAATTCTACCGTGAGCACACGGGAGATTTGCATAATGTTAAAGGGCATGGACTCGGATTGGCTTATGTGAAAAAAATAGTAGATGATCACCAAGGTGAAGTTTACGCAGAAAGTGAAAAAGGAAAGGGAAGTACTTTCTATATAAAATTGCCTTTAATCTAACTCAACAAGTTATGGAAACAGTAAATAAAAAAATACTCTTAGTAGAGGATGATCCCAATTTTGGAATTGTGCTGAAAGACTATTTATCGATGAACGATTTTGATGTCACTTTAGCCAAAAATGGTATGGAGGGATTCGAGAAATTCAAAAAGGATAATTATGATATCTGTATTTTAGATGTTATGATGCCATATAAAGATGGTTTTACCTTGGCAAAGGAGATACGTGAAAAGAACGAGAATGTTCCTATCGTTTTTCTGACCGCTAAAACCATGAAGGAAGATGTGTTAAAAGGATATAAGGCTGGAGCCGATGATTATTTGAACAAGCCTTTTGATTCTGAAGTCCTTTTAATGAAATTGAGAGCTATTCTTCAAAGAAAAGCTTCTAATACATTAGCTGACAGTAAGAAATTTGAATTTAAGATAGGTAACTTCCATCTCAACTCTAAACTAAGGTTTTTGAAATATAGAGAAGAAGAAGCTATCAAACTTTCTCCTAAAGAGAATGAGCTTTTAAGACTTTTAGCACTTCATGAAAATGATTTAATGCCTAGAGAGTTGGCTTTGACAAAAATATGGAGAGATGATAACTATTTTACATCTAGAAGTATGGATGTTTATATAGCTAAACTAAGAAAGTATCTAAAATTGGATGATACAGTAGAAATCTTGAACATTCACGGCGAAGGTTTTCGTTTGGTAGTTAAAGAGGACGTTTAAAACTGAATCTCTCAATAAAAAAGCCCTACTATATTAAATGGTAGGGCTTTTTTAGTTATTACAATGCTGTAATTATTTTGGAGACAATTTCTTGGGGTGTGTGCATTATGGAAACGGTAATAGCGTTTTCGGGCACTTCTAAGGTGTTGAATTGTGATTGAAGTAATTCTGGTGGCATGAAATGGTTTTTACGTTCGGAAAGACGTGCCATGATTTCTTCAAAGGTTCCTTTTAGATATACAAAGCAAAGCTCTTTTTCTATATCCTTTTGTAGAATAGTACGGTATTTGGTCTTAAGTGCAGAACAAGCTATTATAGCTCCGGTTGCAGTATTTTCAATGGCCAAGAGATTTAGCCTCTCTAGCCAACCTTGACGGTCGTTGTCATCCAAAGGGGTGCCTTGGGCCATTTTTTTTACGTTCGCTTCTGGGTGGTAATCATCTCCGTCGTAGAAACTTAAATTTAACTCTTCGGCTAAAAGTTTACCAATGGTACTTTTGCCTGAGCCAGATACGCCCATTACGAAAATTATGGGTTTTTTACTTTTCATTTGGAATGCTACTTTTTAACGTTTCAACCAACTCATTTAGGTCTACGTCATATGGAACCCATATGGTTTCTTCATTTCGTTTAAACCAAGTTAATTGTCTTTTTGCAAATCTGCGTGTATTTTTCTTTATTTCTTCTAAAGCGAAATTAAGGTCACTTTCAATATTTGTAGCCTCATGGCCCTCGGTCTTTTCAAAATAAGTAAAAAGCTCGCGATAGCCAACAGTTTGTAATGCATTAAGTTCTTTATGCTTTTCTAATTGCTTAACTTCTTCAATAAGGCCTTCCTGAACCATAATATCTACACGTTGGTTGATGCGATCGTAAATGAGTGTACGATCTGCCTCAATGCCTACGGTAACTGTTATAAAAGGGCGTTTCTTTGTGTTTTTTGAAAGAAAAGAAGAGTAGGGAGCACCAGTTCCTATGCATATTTCTAATGCTCGTATAAGTCTGTGCGGATTATTTAAGTCTACTGATTTATAATAATCAAGGTCTCTCTTTTTTAGTTCATTTTGCAGGTATTCAATTCCTTTTTCGGCGAATTCCTCATTAAGTTGTTCGCGTAGTTTTGAATCTACTTTTGGAAAATCGTCTAATCCCTCCGTTATAGCTTTGGTGTAAAGTCCGCTGCCACCTACCATAATGACAACATCATTTTTTTCAAAAAGCTCGTTTAATAACTGAAGTGCATCGCGTTCAAAATCCCCTACGGAATAGGAGTCAAATATACTGATGTGTTGTATGAAATGATGCTGAGCTTGCTTTAATTCCTCTTCCGATGGTACAGCGGTGCCAATTCTCATTTCTTTGAAAAATTGTCTGGAATCGGCAGATATAATTTCGGTCTTATAATGTTGGGCCAGCGAAATGGCAAGTTTGGTCTTTCCAATCGCGGTAGGGCCTACAACGGATAAAAGTATTTTTTTCATTACAGCTCGCTTCCACAATTATAACAATGGCTGGCATCATCTCTATGGCCTTCTTTTGCACAATTTCTGCAAGCCTGCGTATTGACATGCACAAAATGATTGTCGCCTATTTTTTTCTGCTCTTGGCTCTTTTTTCCAAATTCTACGGTTACAATTCCCGTGGGAACGGCAATTACACCATAACCAACCAACATAATCAGAGTTGCAATAAACTGTCCTTGCGGTGTTATGGGCGCAATATCTCCATACCCAACAGTTGTTAAGGTTACAATAGTCCAATATATACTCGTAGGAATACTCGTGAAACCAGCTTCATCTCCTTCTATAAGGTACATTAGGGTACCCAGAATAACCGAAAGTATGAGTACGGCAAAAAGAAAAACTGTTATTTTGGCTCTACTGGCTTTTAAGGCGTTTTTTAGTTGAGAAGCTTCACCAAGAAACCTAACCAGTTTTAGAATTCTAAAAACTCTTAATAGACGCAGGGAACGGATGGCTAAAAGCACCTGGGATCCTGCAAAAATATAAGAGAGGTATAACGGAATGGTTGATAGTAAATCAATCACACCGTAGAAGCTAAAAATGTACTTTTTTGGTTGGTTTATACTAACGATTCTTGCAATATACTCTATGGTAAATAGAATGGTAACTACCCATTCCAGTATAAAAAGTATTTCATGGTACTCGGCATCTATCCACTTTACGCTTTCCAGCATTACCAAAAGCACACTTATGACAATCAAGATAAATAAAAGAATATCAAACCATTTACCCAAAGGAGTATCCGCTTCATAAATAATTTCATGAACCTTATACTTCCAGCCTTTATCGGGTTTGTGCTCTCTCAATTTTTATTGATTGCTTAATTCAAGAATTTTTAGACCATTTTTTTTACGCATATAGTTTTCAATAATGTGCCCCGTATTGTCATTGCCCTTCATAGGGGCAATTATAGATTCTAAGATATGAATATTATTGATTTGATGATTAAGGTTGTAATACCCAATACCTTTAAAATCACCTTCTTTTATCAACACGGCACTGTATTCGCCAATTTCTCTACCTTTATCTACAATAACCACATTTTTCTGGTTCAATGAATATTGTTGAATGGCATCATTAACTCTTTGGTTGTATTCCTCTGTAGGTTCTTTGGTAATACAGGCACCCAAACACTCGCCGGTCTCGTAATTGGAACAATTCTTTTTGGCTTCTGAGATACCGTTTAATTTATCACAGAGATTAAATTCCCTAGTTAATTTATAGATGAAATTTGAAGCGCCCACTTGGCTATTAAATGTAGCGAATGAACCGTTTCGTTCGGTTATTTTTTTAATTTTCAAGGTCTCATAGCCCGCTTCATTTTTTACAGCATATACGCCGTGACTAAACATGACAGCTTTAGGTCTATGGTTGTATTTTGGACGATTTCTTTTGAGTTCTTCGTTCTCTTTTAGGAGGGCTACCAGTTCGTTTCCGGTTCTTTCAAAAGTCACTTTTTTTGTTGCCTTTTGTAATTGTCTAGCACGCCCGCCACCTTTGGTAAAATGTTGATTGACCCTTTTTTTAATGTTGGTGCTCTTTCCTAAATATAATATCTCACCATCTTTGTCATGCATGTAATATACGCCTGTTTCTGAAGGTAAAGAATCTACAATATCTAGCTGGCGATCAGAAAGTTCCCCTTCGGTTTCTTTTCGAATGACGCTTTTTAGAATGGTCTTGTCTAGGTCTTTTGAGAGTAATATTTTAAAGAGTTGTAAGGTTGCCAGAGCATCACCGTTTGCTCTATGGCGGTCGCTTACCGCAATCCCCAATGACCTTACTAGCTTTCCAAGACTATGCGATTCTGCTTCGGGAATCAATTTTTTGGAAAGCTCTACGGTACATAAAGTCTTTCGCTCAAAATTATACCCTAATCTTCTAAATTCCGTACGTAAGATTCGGTAATCGAACTGAGCGTTATGTGCTATAAGAACGGTGTCTTCGGTAATTTCAACAATGCGCTTTGCAATCTCATGAAATTTTGGAGCGGTCTGCAACATTTTATTGTTGATGCCCGTGAGTTTTACAACAAAAGGTTGAATGTCCTTTTCGGGGTTTACCAAACTAATAAACTGATCTACCACCTTATGTCCGTCAAATTTATGGATGGCAATTTCAGTAATGCCCTCTTCATTAAATTTTCCGCCTGTGGTCTCTATATCTAAAATGGAATACATGTATGCGTTTTTGTACTGTGGTGATGGTCTGCTATGGTGAAAAACGGAATATTAATAGTTCCGCTTACCAAAGATACTACTTCCAATGCGTACCATGGTACTACCTTCTTCAATCGCCATTTGATAATCTCCGCTCATTCCCATAGATAAGACTGACATCTGAGGGTTATAGATCTTACTGGCGTCAAAGATTGATTTTAATTGCTTGAATTCTCTTCTTACCTGGGTTTTGTCATCAGTAAAGGTTGCCATGCCCATTAACCCTACAACGTTTATGTTTTTAAGTTGATGGTACTCATCTGATTTAAGAATGGCCTCAAGTTCTTCTTTATCTAATCCAAATTTGGTATCCTCTTCGGCAATATGAATCTGGAGAAGGCAGTCGATAATACGATTGTTCTGCTCTGCTCTTTTATTTATTTCCGTTAGCAATCGGAAACTATCAACTCCATGAACCAAATCCACAAATTCAGCCATATACTTAACTTTGTTACGCTGTAAATGTCCGATCATGTGCCATTTAATATCCTTGGGCAATCGTTCCCATTTGCCTACCATTTCTTGTACTTTGTTTTCTCCAAAGATACGTTGGCCGGCAGCATAGGCCTCCATAACATCCTCATCTGGTTTCGTTTTAGAAACGGCTACAAGAGTTACATGTTCAGGAAGGGTATTTTTAATATCTAAAAGGTAATCCTTTATCATTTTTTGTTTATAGATTGGGAGTTTTAAAGGCAATGTTTTCGACACTTATGAAAATTGATCGGAAACTTTTTCTGCTTTTCTGGATTCTGCATAATCATAGAAACCTTCTCCGGATTTTACACCTAATTTTTTAGCCATCACCATATTCACCAATAGTGGGCAAGGTGCATATTTAGGGTTTTTAAAACCGTCATACATGACATTCAAAATTGACAAGCATACATCTAGACCAATAAAATCTGCTAATTGAAGCGGTCCCATTGGGTGGGCCATGCCTAATTTCATTACGGTATCTATTTCAGAAACACCAGCCACACCATTGTACAACGTTTCAATAGCCTCGTTGATCATTGGCATTAGAATCCTATTAGCAACAAAACCAGGGTAATCATTCACTTCGGTAGGGGTTTTACCTAATTCTGTAGATAATTTCATGATTTCTTCCGTAGTTTCGTTAGAAGTACTGTAACCTCTAATAATCTCCACTAATTGCATTATGGGCACGGGGTTCATAAAGTGCATGCCAATTACTTTCTGTGGGCGGTTTGTAGCCGCTGCAATTTGCGTAATTGATATGGAAGATGTATTTGTTGCAAGAATTGTATTCTTAGGACAAATAGCATCTAATTCTTTAAAAATGCTCAGTTTTACGGTCAGGTTTTCTGAAGCAGCTTCAACTACTAAATCTACATTTGCAACACCTTCTTTTAAAACAGTGAATGTTGATATGTTTTTTAATGTTGACGTTTTCTCGCTCTCGGTTATTTTTTCTTTGGCTAGCATTCTGTCAAGATTTTTAGTGATGGTCGCCAGCCCGTTGGATAGCGAATCTTCAGAAAGATCTATTAAGTTTACTTTATGTCCGTTTTGAGCAAAAACGTGGGCAATTCCATTACCCATGGTACCTGCACCTATAACCGCTATATGTTGCATATGTTATATTTTAGTATTCTAAAATGAAGCAATGATCTGCAAGGCTACCTTTAATGCTTGCGTCCCTTGTTTTAAACTAACAATTGGCGTGGTATCGTTAGCAATAGCATCTGCAAAGCTTTCTAATTCATCTAGAATGGCATTGTTAGTGCCTACTTCAGGATTTTCAAAATAAATCTGCTTCTTTTCGCCTTCCGCATTCTGGAGCACCATATCAAAATCGCCCACTTTTTCCGGAGCGTCTTTCATTTTTACTACTTCAACTTTCTTTTCTAAAAAATCTACGGAAATATAGGCGTCTTTCTGAAAGAAACGAGACTTACGCATGTTCTTCAAAGAGATTCTACTGGCTGTCAAATTTGCGACACAGCCGTTTTCGAACTCTATTCGTGCATTGGCAATATCGGGAGATTTACTGATTACCGAGACACCGCTGGCATTAATTTGTTTCACCTCGGAATTTACTACGCTAAGAATAGCATCAATATCATGAATCATAAGGTCAAGGACCACTGGTACATCCGTTCCGCGAGGGTTGAATTCTGCCAAACGATGACTTTCAATAAACATGGGAGTATTGATTTGGTGTTTTACCGCAGAAAAAGCTGGGTTAAAACGCTCCACATGCCCTACTTGGCCTTTTACATTGTACTTTTTTTCAAGTTCAAGCAATTCATCGGCTTCTTCGTAGGTATTTGTTATAGGTTTTTCTATAAAAATATGTTTTCCTTTTTCTATGGCTTTTTTAGCGCAATCAAAATGAGAAAGGGTAGGGGTTACAATATCTACTACGTCTACGGCCTCAATGAGCTTGTTTATATTGTCAAAATATTGGTATCCGAATTCATCCGCTACTTTTTTCCCGTTTATGGCATCTGCATCATAAAAACCGACCAATTCATATTTCTTGGATTCGTTTAACAGACGTAAATGTATTTTTCCTAAATGACCTGCGCCCAATACGCCAACTCTAAGCATAAATTTCAATTTATATCAAAAATAAGGATAGTTTCGGAGTTTTCGGGTTTGATTTACTAAGATTCAAGTTTGGGATAAAAATTAAAAATGAAGGCTGACATTTAGTCGCTAGACTTGTGAATTGAAGTTTTACAAGTTAACTTTACCTTCCAAAACCAAACCATTGAGAGATACTTTAAAACATAGGGGAATGCGTAATAAGCTGGCCGAGATATTGGTAGATAAAGGCATTACCGATAAAAATGTATTGGAAGCCATCCGTACCATACCTAGACACTTATTTATGGACAGTAGTTTTGAAGGCCATGCCTATCAAGACAAAGCTTTTCCAATAGGTGCGGAACAGACTATTTCTCAGCCCTATACAGTAGCTTTTCAATCTGAGTTGTTAGAGGTAAAACCCAACCAGAAGATTCTTGAAATAGGTACGGGTAGCGGGTACCAAACAGCGGTTCTGTTATTACTTAGGTCTAAAGTTTATACAATAGAACGCCAATTGGAACTTTTTAAGAAGACTAAGATTTTCTTTAGAAAAATGGGTTACCGTCCAAAGAAACTTATTTTTGGAGATGGTTATAAAGGTTTGCCGGAAGAAGCGCCTTATGATGGAATTATAGTAACTGCAGGAGCTCCCGAAGTGCCAAAGGCTCTCATGAGTCAATTGAAAATTGGCGGGAGACTGGTCATACCAGTTGGAACAAATGACCAGATTATGACTTTGTTTATTCGGAAATCTGAAAAAGAATTCGAAAAGAAGGAATACGGTTCTTTCCGTTTTGTGCCACTTCTTGAGAATAAGAATTAAATAACTTATTTAATTGTTGAAGCTTTTCTTTATTCTTGAAAGATCACGTTGATTATCACGGTCTTTTAAGGTTTCGCGCTTGTCATACAGTTTCTTACCCTTGGCCAAAGCAATTTTCAATTTTGCTAACCCTCTGTCATTAATGAAAAGGTTGATTGGTACAATGGTAAAACCCGAAGTGGTTACCTCTTTACGTAGTTTTGTTAGCTCGCGTTTGTTCATGAGCAACTTACGCTCGGCTTTTGGTTTGTGGTTGAAGTGAGAGGCATGAGAGTATTCATCAATTTGCATGTTGATGACAAAAAGCTCTCCACGTTCATTAAATTCACAAAAACTCTGTGTTATAGAAGCTTTTCCTTCCCTAACGGATTTTATCTCAGTTCCCGCCAAGACAATTCCTGTTACAAAGGTATCTATGAACTCGTATTCAAACTTGGCCTTTTTGTTCTTTATGTTGATGTTCTTTTGAACCATAGGACAAAAATAGTGAAGTTCCCTAGATTATTTACTAACTAAAAGGTATAGAAAAGTGATTAGGGTATATTTTAAATTGATACCGCATGAACTCCTCCGCTAAAAGAAAAAATGGTTACCGTTCTTTTGGACAGTTGCAGTTAATGTGGATTCTCTGTGAAGTTGAATGGTTGTCAATGAGTTGGACAATAAACAGGCTTCCATTGTCACTATCGTCCATTTCATAGTATAAATCTTCACCTATCATTTGATTCACAAAATCCGGGGTGGTGTTGCTATGCCCTACAACAAGAACTTTCTTGCCTAGATTATCAGCTTTAAATTGCTCTAGGTTTACATTCTGTGGCTCGTAGTATTTTACATCAAGCTCTTTTTTAACAGCTGTAGGTGCTGCGGTCATAGAAGTTCTTTCATAGTCTGTGGTGTAGATCACATCAAGTTCTATGTCTTTCAAAATTTCGGCCCAATGCATGGCTCTGCCTAGACCACGCTGATTCAATTCAGGGTCTGTATTTTCAGGGTCCGAACGGTCTTTCTCCGCATGACGAATAAAATAAAAAGTAGAAACAACACCCTTTGTGTCCGTTTCTTGCGTAACTTTTTGGTCTTCTTTGCAACTGGCAAAAATTAACGAGATAAATAGAATAATATAAAAGGATTTGATCCGTTGCATATAGGTGATAGTTTTTGGTTGAAAACTCTTGCATAATTGTTAACTAAATTTAGACAAAAAAAGTATGTAAGAATACTGGTTTTTGTTTTTTTGTAATCATGCTCAGAACTAAATTCACATTTCTACTTTTATTGTTTGTTTTGGTTCTACGGAGTCAAGAGTCTCGTTTACCTGCCGATATGAGGCAGCATAACTTAACCACCTATAATGCCAGTTTGTTTAA
The DNA here is from genome assembly GCF_009725985.1 of Zobellia amurskyensis. Lineage (GTDB taxonomy): Bacteria > Bacteroidota > Bacteroidia > Flavobacteriales > Flavobacteriaceae > Zobellia > Zobellia amurskyensis. The sequence goes on along the minus strand of NZ_RCNR01000007.1, from coordinate 147,403 downwards.
TCCGGCTTTTTCTATAGATAGGAACAATGCCAACTCTTTGGCGTATTGGGTGCGTTGGCAGTGGCAGACGATTGATGGTAACCCAACAACCCAGTTTTTAAACTATACTAGAAAATTGAATAATGAGTCTGCTGTTGGTATTGCTTTTTTTCAACAAAATACAGGTGTCTATTTTGATACGGGTGGAGTGATTAATTATGCACATAGCTTTGATCTTAATGAAAGTGTGAAGCTGTCGGTAGGAGCAAATATTTTTGGGTTTCAACAGTCGCTGGCAGATGATCGTTTTGTGGTTGACCCGGATTTTCCGTTACCGCAGTCTTCATCTGTTAATGATTTTATTTTACAGATGGCACCAGGAGTTAGTTTAAGCGTGGAAAGGCTTACGTTGGGTTTTGCTTCTGAAAATTTATTCGATTTTAATTTTACGGAAAAAGAAGTTAACACGGAAAAAGAAGACAAAGTATACATGGGCCTTGTTTCCTATGATTTTCCGGTAACACTAGGAGCTGCAATGAATGCCTTTGTGCGCCCATCTATGTACTTGCGAACTATTCCGGGGCAGGCTAATCAAATTGGTTTTAATGCCCTTTTGAACACCAATAAATATTGGGGTCAATTAGGTTTCAATAATTTCTATGGATATGGTGTAGGTGTAGGTGGTACATTCTTTAATCATGTGTCCTTAGGGGCATTGGTAGAATTTGGAGCAGATTCGTCAGTAAGTTCTGAAGCTTCTTTTGAGTTGATGGCCGCCTATTTCTTCGGTAAGCCGGAAGAGCGTCATAAAATGGTTGGTTATGTTGCTTCGGAAGAAAATGAATTGGATCTAATTGAATCTGCAGCAGTTGCTGAAACTGAAGCGGAGGAGAAAAAGAAAACCGAAGCTATAGCTAATGAGCTTGAAAAAGGAGAGGAGTTAGCGGAAGAATCCAAATCAGAAGAAAAGCTAGCCAAGAAAGAGGAGAAAGAGCGTCGTAAATTGGAAAAAATGGCAAAAGACTCCGTTGCTAAAGTTGAAAAAGAAGAAGCATTGGCTTTAAGAAAAGAAGAGAAACGACTTAAGAAGGAGGCCGAGGAGAAAATAAAAGAAGAGGAAGCCCTTGTGGAGGCTACGGAAAAAGAAGCTCAACGCCAGAAGGAAATTTTGGCTGAAAAAGCCAAAGCAACTGAAATCGTTAAAAACGAACAAGAAGAGCGAAAAAGAAAACTAGATTCTATCAGTGAGGCGAAACAAAAAGAGGCCCTTGCTGCATCAGAGAATATAGAAAGAGAAAAACGTAAAACAGAAGCTGCGGTAGCAAAAGCTGCTCGAGAAAAATTGGACCAACAAAAACTCGAAGAAGAGCAAGCTGCTGAGAAAGCTAAGTTGGCACAGCAAAAAGAGGTGGTTGTACCTAAAAAAGGAGAGAAATACGAGGAAGTTAAAACAGAAGACGGACTAGAACCAGGATATTATTTAATAGCTAATGTGTTCGGTACCAAAAAGTATTTTGATGCTTTTATGGCCGATATGAAGAGGAAAGGGATTCAGCCTAAATCATTCTTGCGTAGCAAGAACAAGTTCAATTATGTATACCTAGGTCGTTATAATACCATGGGGCAAGCCAGACAGGCCAGAGATGGTAATTTTGATGGCAAGTTTACCGGAAATACTTGGATTTTTAGAGTAGTAGGTGAGTAATGAATAAGAGGTAAAGCAAGTACTGCTTTGACGGTTAATTATGTTAATGTACTACGTATTGGTAATGTAATGTCCGAAACCTGTTAATCTAATCTTCTTTACTTTTTAAGCTCCATCTTTACTAGGACCTCTAAGTAAGCGATAGTATTGAGAAGGTACTTTTTATCGCTGGTCATGGTAGCCATGGCAATTGCACCTTGTATCATTGTAAAAAGCTGTTTTGCAAACTGTAAAGGCGTAACCGGAAGCTTTATCTCGTTGTTCTTAACACCGTTCTCAAGTACTAATGCAATTTTACCTTCCATTTCCTTAATAACCTCTTTGTTTGCGGCAACAAGTAATCTGTTGTTGTATTGGGCATCAACCCCTGTATTTAGAATTGGGCAACCACCCATACTTAAGGTGAAGGCATCGTAATTCTTATAGAAGTCTGTAAGTTTAAAAATTTTGTCCAAAGCATTACTTTCCTCGGCTAGAACTCCGTCTATTTTTGATAAGAGTAGGTTACTATTGTATTGGTAGGCAGATAATGCTAAGGCTTCTTTATTTTCAAAATTACCATAAATAGCACCTTTGGTTAACCCTGTGGCTTCAGTAAGATCGCTCATGCTCGTCCCGATATATCCGTGTTTGTTGAAAACGGAGGCAACAGTTTCAATAATAAAGGCTGTAGTTCTTTCGGCTTTGGTAGACATAGTGATGCAGTTTTATACGAAGATAAAAAAATTATATACTGCATGGTATATACTAAAGAAAAAAAGCATCCCTTTTTTAGGATGCTTTTTAAAACTCTAGTTTTAATTAAAATTGAAGTATTTATTGTACTAATTCGTCTTGGTTTCTGAATACTAGTGCATCATCAAATGAATCAATGAGAACAATACTATCTGCTTTTATGTTACCGCTCAAGAGTTCTTTAGAAAGATTGTTTAAAACCTCTCGTTGTATAACCCTTTTTATAGGGCGAGCTCCGTATTGTGGGTCATACCCTTTTTTTGCTAGATAACTAATGGCTTCTTCTGTAGCGTCAATAGTAATATGTTGCTTAGCAATAGTCTTCTTTAAACTATTTAACTGTAATCTAACAATCTTGGTAATGTCTTCACGGCTAAGCGGTGTAAACATGATAATATCATCTATACGGTTAAGAAACTCAGGACGTATCGTTTTGCGTAACAATCCTAAAATTTCAACTCGTGCAGATTCGGTTGCGCTATATGGATCTTTGCTGTTTTCAAATTTTTCTTGAATAATACTACTCCCCATATTACTGGTCATAATAATAATCGTATTCTTGAAATCTGCAACACGACCCTTGTTATCCGTTAACCGACCCTCATCCAGCACCTGTAATAAGATGTTAAAAGTATCAGGATGCGCTTTTTCTATTTCGTCAAGTAAAACCACGGAATAAGGTCTTCTACGAACGGCTTCTGTTAACTGTCCGCCTTCGTCATATCCTACATACCCTGGAGGTGCTCCAACCAATCTGCTCACTGAATGGCGTTCTTGGTATTCGCTCATGTCAATACGGGTCATCGCACTCTCATCATCAAAAAGGTATGACGCCAAGGTTTTTGCCAACTCGGTTTTACCAACACCAGTGGTGCCTAAAAACAAGAAGGAACCAACGGGCCTATTTGCATCTTGTAGTCCGGCACGGCTTCTTCTAATAGCATCCGAGACGGCTTCAATGGCTTCGTTCTGTCCAACAACTCTTTTATGCAGGACATTTTCTAGTTTCAATAACTTTTCGCGTTCGCTCTGTAGCATTTTGGTTACCGGTATTCCGGTCCATTTTGCCACGACCTCGGCAATATCTTCGCTAGTAACCTCCTCCTTGATCAAAGTATCTCCTAATTGTTGTTCATCCAATACTTTTTGGAGACCTTCCAATTTTTCTTGAGCTTCTTTAATTTTACCGTAACGAAGTTCGGCTACTTTTCCGTAATCACCGTTGCGTTCGGCACGTTCAGCTTCAACCTTAAACTCTTCTATATCATGTTTCGTCTTTTGAATCTCATCCACAACCGATTTCTCACTTTCCCACTTGGCAAAGAGTTCATTTCGCTCTTCTTTAAGATTTGCCAAATCAACGTTCAGTAATTTTAGCTTCGCCTTATCGTTTTCACGTTTTATGGCCTCGATTTCAATCTCGAGCTGCATAATTTTACGATCAAGAACATCTAGTTCCTCTGGTTTGGAGTTGATTTCCATTCGTAATTTAGCCGCGGCTTCATCCATTAAATCAATGGCTTTGTCCGGTAAAAACCGATTGGTAATGTAGCGCTGAGATAATTCAACTGCTGCTATTACCGCCTCATCTTTAATACGGACTTTGTGGTGGGCTTCGTATTTTTCTTTGATACCACGAAGAATAGAAATAGCACTTTCCGTATCCGGTTCGTTAACTACTACTTTTTGAAAACGTCTTTCTAGCGCCTTATCTTTCTCAAAATATTTTTGATATTCGTCTAAAGTAGTGGCGCCTATAGCTCTGAGTTCTCCACGGGCCAATGCCGGTTTTAAGATATTTGCCGCATCCATAGCTCCCTGGCCACCCCCAGCACCGACCAGGGTGTGAATTTCATCAATGAACAATACAATATCACCATCTGAAGAAGTAACTTCTTTGATGACAGATTTTAATCGTTCTTCAAATTCACCTTTATATTTAGCACCTGCAATAAGCGCACCCATATCCAAAGAATAAATGATTTTATCCTTTAAATTTTCAGGAACATCTCCTTGTATGATACGATGTGCCAACCCTTCTGCAATAGCTGTTTTACCCGTACCCGGTTCACCAACCAACATAGGGTTGTTTTTAGTTCTTCTAGATAAAATCTGGAGAATACGGCGAATTTCTTCATCGCGTCCAATGACAGGGTCTAACTTGCCACTATCTGCCAATTCATTAAGGTTGCGCGCATACTTGTCAAGGGTGTTGTATGTGTCTTCCGCACTTTGCGAAGTTACTCTACCGCCTTTGCGCAGTTCATCTATAGCTGATTTTAAATCTTTTTCAGTAGCTCCTTGATCTTTTAATATTTGAGCAATTTTGCTGCTGGATTTTAAAATGGCCAGTAAAAGATGCTCTATGGAGACAAATTCATCATCCATCTTTTTAGCAATAGTACTGGCTTCGTTCAGTGATTTTCCTGCTTCTCTAGACAATATAATATCTCCTCCAGAAACTTTGGGGAAACTTTCTAGTTCCTTGTCTAAGATTTGCTGAAGTAAAGCAATATTTATATTCAATTTCTTTAAAATGAAAGGAAGCACGTTCTCGTCTACCTCCCAAATTGCTTTAAACAAATGTTCATTTTCTATCTGTTGGTGGCCCAGACTCTGCGCAAGTTGCTGGGCTTGCTGAATGGCCTCCTGAGATTTTGTGGTGTAATTATTAAAGTTCATATGTATATTGTTATCTGTTGTTATTGTTTATTTTTGATTTGAATAAGTCAACAATCTTACCAAGATAAAACACAAGACAAAATGTCGTTAAAAACGATGAAACGTAAGACATTTAGTCAGTTGTAAGTTTTTTGAAATCGTTAGACTGATACTATAAAAATACGAAATGGGACTCTTTAATAATTTGTTTGGAAGTAAAAATGAAGGTGAAGAAAAAAAGGAAACGAAAATTCCTTGGATAGCGCTTACTTCTATAGAGCAATTAGATGAAATTGAACGAAAATCTTTAACAACACCACAGGTGATATTTAAACACTCCACAACCTGCGGCATTAGCCGGATGGTGTTAAATATGTTTACCCAAAACTACGCTTTTGAAGATGGGCAAATGGATTTCTATTTTCTGGATTTACACAGTTATCGACAAGTTTCTGATGAAACAGGATATAAATTTCAGGTTATGCACCAATCACCACAATTGTTGGTAATAAAAAATGGAGGGGTAGTGGTCCACGATTCTCATGGAGCTATCACAGATATCAATTTACAAAAATACCTTTAAACTATTTCGATACTAAGAAACAGTTTAAAGGTATTTTTAAAGTTGAATTTTTAAGGTTTTAACCTTTCTTTTTAGCTTCAAACGGAGGTAAGAGTGTAGTTCTAACTTCACCAAAACCAATGCGTATATCGCTATTAGAACAGTAACCTTTCATAATAACGGTGTCGTTGTCTTGAATAAACTTACGTTCCGAACCATCGTTCAACTTTACAGGTTTAGTACCTTGCCAAGATAGTTCTAGCATAGAGCCATAGGAATCCGGAGTGGGGCCTGATATTGTTCCACTTCCCATCATATCGCCGCTATTCACTTTACAACCATTAATGGTGTGGTGTGCCAGCTGTTGGGCCATAGTCCAGTACATATATTTAAAATTAGACTCGGAAATAGTAGTTTCGCTGCCATTTTCAGTTGCGATGTCTACTTGGAGATTAATGTCGTAACTATGTCTCTCTTTCTGCTGTAAATAGGGTAGTGGTGTGGGCTCTTGCTCAGGACTTTCAACTTTAAAAGGTTGAAGTGCGTCTAGTGTAACAATCCATGGTGAGATTGATGAGGCAAAATTCTTGGCTAAAAACGGTCCTAGGGGCACGTATTCCCATTTTTGAATATCACGAGCACTCCAATCATTAAAAAGCACCATTCCAAAAATATATTCTTCTGCTTCATCTACGGAAACAGGTTCTCCTAAAACGTTTGCATCAGTAGTAATGAAAGCCATTTCTAATTCAAAATCTACCAGGCGTGAGGGGCCAAAAACTGGTGATTCCTCTCCTTTGGGTAAAGTTTGGCCCATAGGTCTACGAATGGGTGTGCCACTTGGAACAATGGTGGAGCTTCTGCCATGGTAACCTACCGGTATGTGAAGCCAGTTTGGCAACAAAGCGTTGTCTGGATCTCTAAACATGGTACCTACGTTGGTAGCGTGTTCTTTGCTGGAGTAGAAATCTGTATAATCACCTACTTGCACAGGTAATTGCATCTCAATTTCATCCATAGAAAATAGGACAACATTTTTATGGTCTTCATTATTTTTAAGGGTTTCGTTGGAAACCTCAAATATTTCACTGATACGATTGCGAACTAGACGCCACGTTTTTTGACCGTCAGATATGAAATCGTTCAAAGTATCTTGAAGAAAAATATCGTCTGTTAAAGGTATATCCTGAAAATAACCGAGCTGGTGTAAAGCTCCAAGGTCAATGGCATAGTCACCTATACGTGTTCCTATGGTAATGATGTCATCACGAGTAAGGAAAACACCAAAAGGAATATTTTGGATAGGGAAATCTGATTGTTCGGACACGGGAAGCCATGTTCGTCTTGAGGGGTCATTGGCATATATGGGCATAGCAAGATTGTTAATTTGTATTTGATAAATTCTTGATCAAATATATCGTTTTATGAGTTTTAACAATGGGCAATTCGTATTTTTGCAGCTCAATTTAACAGAATATTTGCTTATGCAACGAGACAATCAGATTTTTGAACTAATAGCAGAGGAAAGAGAACGCCAAATAAGCGGTATAGAGCTTATTGCCTCTGAGAATTTTACAAGCCCACAAGTTATGGAAGCTGCGGGATCAGTACTAACCAATAAATATGCCGAGGGTTATCCTGGGAAACGTTATTATGGTGGGTGTGAGGTTGTTGATAAAATAGAGCAACTGGCTATAGATAGAGCAAAGGAATTGTTTGGTGCGGCATACGCAAATGTTCAACCTCATTCCGGGTCTCAGGCAAACGCTTCGGTTTACCATGCGTGTTTACAGCCTGGCGATACTATTTTAGGTTTTGACCTTTCTCACGGTGGGCATTTAACCCACGGTTCCCCTGTTAACTTTTCAGGTAGATTGTACAATCCTGTATTTTACGGTGTGGATAAAGAAACCGGTACACTTGACTATGATGTTATTCAAGAAATAGCAACAAAGGAAAAACCTAAGATGATTATTGCAGGAGCTTCGGCTTACTCGCGTGACATTGACTTTAAAAAATTTAGAGCGATTGCCGATAGTGTAGGGGCACTTTTGTTGGCAGATATTTCTCACCCTGCCGGTCTTATTGCAAAAGGTATATTGAACGATCCAATTCCTCATTGTCATATTGTGACGACTACAACCCATAAAACATTAAGAGGCCCGCGTGGTGGACTTATTTTAATGGGAGAGGATTTTGATAATCCATTCGGAATTAAATTAAAGAACGGTAATCTTCGTAAGATGTCTGCTCTTTTAGATTTAGCTGTATTCCCAGGAAATCAAGGTGGTCCTTTAGAGCATATTATTGCAGCTAAAGCAATTGCTTTTGGTGAGGCACTTACAGATGATTTTCTTAACTATATGATTCAGGTAAAAAAGAATGCTGCTGCAATGGCCGCTGCTTTTGTTGCCAAAGGATATAATATTATTTCTGGTGGTACGGATAACCATATGATGCTTATTGATCTTAGAAATAAGGATATTACTGGAAAAGATGCTGAAAAAGTATTGGTAGAAGCTGATATTACTGCGAACAAAAACATGGTTCCGTTTGATGATAAATCGCCATTTGTTACATCTGGTATCAGATTTGGTACGGCGGCTATAACTACTAGAGGCTTGAAAGAATCCGATATGAACGTAATCGTTGACTTGGTGGATGAAGTGTTGACCAATGCAGAAGACGAAGCTAAAATATCGGCTGTAAAGAAAAAAGTAAATGCTTTAATGAGCGGAAGAGAACTTTTTAATGTTTAGTTCTAGCTCGTAGAAAGGATATCAAATAATCAATATAATCCCATCCCCCATCTACCCAATTTTATTGAGTAGCAAATGGGGGAATTGATTATTTTGGGGAATGGGCAGTTTATATTACTGTCATTTACCTCAAAAACTTGTTTTTGATTTAATTGTTAAGCATAAATAGGTCACCGTGTTCTATGGTAGAGCTTTTTAAATCATAGATGACCGCATCATCTTCGGATTCAAAATAAAGACCCCAATACTGAAAGTAATTTTTCTTCGTATTGTTATCCGCTTCTATATTTCGTATAAGAATTTCATTCTCTTCATTGTTTTCCTCTTCAAAAACGGGAACATAGATTTCGTAAGGTGTCTCGGTTAGACCCTTGCTGAAGTGAACATAGTGTTTGCATATTTCAGCTATTATTGCATCTAACTGCTCGGGAATGCTATTGTCATAAATTTTATTTACGATTATAGCAGTATCCTTTAGGAAGAAAGTAAACTCTTCAATATCTACATCGTTTCCACTTTTGTTTACAAGCTCATCAAGCAATTTCATAAACGAAGTTCTACCTGGCTTGAAGTTTCCCCAAGTACCTTTGTTAAAATGAAATAACATTTCTACCAGAGAGATATTACAATTTAGCTCAATGGCTAAATTGGTTTTGGAGTCAATATTCGTGCAATTAAGAATTGTTGCTTCTGCAAAGAATAATTTTTCTAAACTATTCGCAAAAGATTCCATTCCCTCAATTTGTGAATTGGGAGTATAGCCATTTGAGTGGTTATCGCTAAAACTATCTTGATATAGTGGCATATGACGTGGTTATACACTTAGGGCCAAAGATAGTTTTCAGTTTTGTTAGGCCTATAAAGAAAAACCTCATAAAAACTGGGGGTTTTCTATAATTTACGCCGACACAAACTGTAATGTGTTTGTATATAATTAGTTATATGTTTATTTTGCGGGGTTCTTTTAGATAAACCCACGCTTTCTGGCCTCTTCAATGAGGGCGAAATCATTACCGTTTTCAACATTGAAAATGACCTTTAACTGTCTTTTTCGGTTTTCAACGGTTGTGCTTGATGCGGCAACTAAAGATGAGATGTCTTTGGTTTTTGTTCCAATGGATAATTGATATAATATTTTTTTGTCCCGTTCATCTATTTGGTCTTCGTTTGCCATTTTTCTACGTATGGCCTGCAAGGCTGCAGCTGTATAGTAAGGAGGGTTTTCAATAACTGTTTTAACCATGTCTTGCAACGTCTTCTCATCTACTTCGGATTTCACCATGTATCCATCTGGATTAACCGTTTTTAGAACATTGTTTATGTGGTAACTGTCACTGAACGATGATAGAAAAACAACTTTAGAAGTTGGGGATATTTTTCTAACTAGGAGGCCTAGGTCAACACCGCCGCGTTCTTCTTTGGCGCTATCCGGAAACATCTGGATGTCCAATAGTATAATGTCATAAGGCATACGGTTTGAGGAGCTTTCTATTTCTTCCTTGCCTTCTTGGTAACTGGGGGCTATATTAACCGTTACTTTGTACTTTTCAAAATCGCACCCTTCAATAGTATATTTATAGCCAAGTACAATCATTTCATGATCATCAACAGCTAATATTCTAATTAAATTGTCCATACTTTTTTGGTCAGTAATTATTCTACTTGTGTTCCTTAATTAGATGTAAGTTCAGGTTCGGTATTTAGTGGAACTTCAAGTGTTACGGTAGTACCTTTGCCAGGCGTGCTGTCAATACTGTACGTTCCGTTTATTTTTTCTATTCTTGATGAAATATTACGAAGGCCAATTCCTCTTTTTCTAGAACTCTTTTTAAAACCTTTTCCGTCATCTGTAATTTTGGCCATGAAGCCAATGTTTGTTTTGCTAAGTTCTACAATTACATTCTTACATGCCGCATGTTTAACACAATTTTGCAAACTTTCTTGAATCATGCGATAGACGTTAATTTTAATATTGGCATCAAGTGAATCCCAATTGAAGACCTCATTGTAGACGAACTTATAATCGAAATTTCCTGTGGCTTTGACCGTATTCAATAAGTCTTTAAGAGAATGGATGAAATTTGGAATATTTTGATAAGCGGCATGACTAAGTTCGTGAGAAATTGATCGAACTTCTTTTTCAACATCTTGCAAGGCGTCTATAGCTCTTTTTCTTTCTGTAGCGGCTTCTTCACCAGTTCTCTTGTTAAGACCGGTAAGTACCATACGCGCACCTAACATCTTACCAAGTACCCCATCATGGAGTTCTTCTGAGATTCTTTTCTGTTCTATTTTTTTGCCTTCCTCCAGCTTCTGTTTTTGAGCAAGCATTAAGTTGAAAATTTCTTGGTTCGCGGCCTGTTGCTGTTGTTGGAAACGAAGCTTTTGATTTTTTGACCTTTGATCTAGAATGATATAGGACATAAGACCTAATAATAATATAGAAACGGCAACACCTGTCCATAATTGCTTTTCTCGTTCTAATATTTCGTTTTCGGCTATGAATTCATCTGTCTCAAAACGAATACGGGCAAATTTGTTCCGCGCCTTTCTTTCTACTTGTTGTAGGCTATCATTTAAGGAGATGTATTTTTGCGTATAGTAACTGGATTTTTGTGGTTCTAGTTTTGATAATAGTTGTAAGCTTTGTAAATATCTATCATTATTACTTGCGATTTTTGCATATCCTAAAGCTTTTTTTACCTGTGATATAGCCTCTATTGTATCCTGCTTACCTAAGTAATAATCTGCAAAACAGTAGTAGCTTCTTGAAATATCTTGAATTTCGCCGATGCTATCCTGAATTTTTATAACCCTTCTGAAATAAGGGGATAAATCGGATTTAGGGTCAACCTTAGATTTGCTGTAGGCTAGATTGTTAAGCGCCATAGCATATAGAGAGGGGCGTTCTGTAGAAAGATTTACATCATTTAGGACTGTTTCAAAATAAGGAATGGATTCTGTATAGTTCCCTTGTTCTAGATAGACAACGCCAATGTTATTTTTAAGGCTAAGGGCGTAGTTGTTTGGGGCTTCTATTTTTTTCTGATATTCCAAAGCCGTGTTGTAGTAGTCTAATGCTCTGTCAAAATCTTTTAATTCTTTTGTGATTGAGCCTAAATTATTATAACAATAGTAAAGTCTTTTATATTGGTTCAGCGGTTTTAGAATTTCAATGGCTTTAATTGTATTGATTTCACTGCCAGTATAGTCCTTAATATCGGATTGAGTAACAGCCATATTGTATAGCATTCTAGCTGACTCGTAATCCATCTTTAATGCCTCAAAAATATTTTGGGCTTCTGAAAAGTGGAAATAAGCCTTATCTGTTTTGGCTTCACCTCTGAAAAAATGCGCTAAATCCCAATTTGCTTCAGCAAGTGTTAAACTGTCGTTTAGGGATTTAGCGAGTTCTATCGTTTTTAGATTAATTTTTCTAAAGTTAGCGGAATCATTAAGGGTTAGATATTTTAGTGCTATTTTGGAAAACAACTTAGCCTTTAAGGAGTCGTTTTTTATCTTGGCTGCTTTGGCTTCAGCTCTATCAAGAAAGGCTTTATGTTTTTTGTAAGAAAATTTTGAGTTAGAGGCACTGTCTATTAAGGAGAAAACAGAGTCTGCTTGGGTAGAGGTTTGCTTACTGTTAAGTTGGTTGTTTTTATTACATGAAACAAATAATAGAGCCAGCCAGAAACAACTTATATAAAGTATATACTTAGGAGGTCCAGATTTGACAGGTAACATGTGAAAAAATTCAGGTTTAAAAAAAAAGCCTTAAAAATTAATTTAAGGCTAATATAAGCTATTCTGATTTTATACTAAGAGTCACGTCCGTCAGTCTCAACATCGTCACCGTCTACCGAGGAGTCGCGTCCGTCAGTCTCAACATCGTCACCGTCTACCGAGGAGTCACGTCCGTCAGTCTCAACATCGTCACCGTCTACCGAGGAGTCACGTCTGTCAGTCTCAACATCGTCACCGTCCACTGAAGAGTCGCGTCTGTCAGTCTCAACATCGTCACCGTCTGTTGAAGCATCAATGTTTACGTCATAAGCTGCATCGTTTTCTGTTTCACATGAGATTACTCCAAATGACATAATGATTAATGCTAAAATGCTTGCTACTTTTTTCATAATTAAACTAGTTTAGGGGGTTATTGTTGTTTCTTACACTGCTAAACTATTATTGTTTAGGAGCTTATTGACTAGCTTGAAAAATGTAGTAGTAAAAGCACCAGTTTTGTGAGTAAACGAGTGAGTTTCAAGAGGATTTGACTAATTAAGGGCCGAAATCGTGTTTTTTGATAGCAAATTCTTGAGACCATCAATATTTTCTCTGTATGATTTAGAGAAAGGCAATTGCATTTTATTCTGCTTTAAAGTGCAATATGATTTGCCGTAACTTATACGAGAAATAAAGTTTGTGTTAACAATATAACTCTGGTGTATCCTTACAAAATTCTTAGGTAGTTGATTTTCGAAGGTCTTTAACGTTTTGTAAGCATTGTTTATTGTACCGTCTTTCATCACAAACTCAGTAGAATTATTGTCCGCCTGTAAGTAAAGAATATCGTCCGTATTGATATATTGAAAATCGCGATACGATTTTAAACACAATGTCTGAGGTTCTGTTTTTGCAGGTACTTGCTTTTTAAGACGTAATATAGATTTCCTTATATCAAATTCATTATAAGGTTTCAGCCAGTAATCAAAGAAACCATTCTTAATGGCCTCATAGGCGTAATCCTTACTCTTGGATATACCTATTATAATAGGAAGTTCATTTAAGTATTGATGAAGCTCCATTACCATATGAAAATACTCGTAAGCACTTTCATTAAGGTTTATGAAAATTACATCTGGGGAATACTTTAAGATTGTGTTGGTGCCCTCTGTACTGTTCTGTGCGAGGCCTGCACAAGTGAAATCACCATAATCCTCCAAATAGTGCTGTAATTGCAAATTTGAGGTCGCATCTGAATCTATTATGGTGTAAGTATATTCCAAGACACATTATTTTGATGCAAATTAGTGACAGTAAGTTACATAGCTATAAAGATATCCCCCACAATAATTGGGGTTTTTATATGTAAAATGTTGGTTTTTAACTGGTTTGAAGGAAAAAGCCTACATATTTTATGTTGTATTGGCATCATTTCATTTAAAATTACCTATTTTAACTCATAATCAGCGCTTTTACTTTTGTTTTTTGTAGGGGAAAACTGAAAGGAAGGATGAGATGTTGTGTAGAAAAGAAGTAAAAATGTGCTTTTTAAGTGCTCAAGACTGGATTTTTTAGTCCGTAGCGGAAAGCTCATAAGCGCCAAGATCCGGAGTTTCCTTCCGATTTTTTCCTAAAATGTCCAATGGCACGGCTAATGCATCAGTTTTGTTTCCTGCATTTAAGGCTTCGGAATTGGGCATTAATCTATAATCATTTTTTGATGTACTTTCAAATGCCGAACGCCCGTTTAGAATATTATTTTTGTATTGAGAATCATCCTCAAAATTGTAAATACCATCATTGTCAGAAGGGATATTGTCAAGATTAGCGGTAATAAGACAGGAACTGAACAGGAAATTATAGGTGTTAGACCCATTGGAACCATGCGAAATTTCAAAATTGCCGTTTCCATCTATAATACAATTCTTAAAATCGGCTTTTAATAAATCCATACCTATTGAGCCATTAAGGTTGCCAGAATCAAAATTGTTTATGGTTAGTGCGGCATTAGGTCGGTAACTTTCTGTCCAATAATTAGCAATAGTTGTATGTATAAAAGAATAACTTCCTCCTAAATTACAATAAAGCGAGCTATTCCCGGCACTTCCTAAAACAAGGTTTGCACCACTAATAACTGCGGTTTTCCCCCATAAATTGATTTTAGAGCTATTGTAAATTTGTGAGTTTTGAAACGTTAAAGTTGGTGGTGATAAAGGTGATTCTCCTTGGGCGAAAATACCTATGGTCGCATTTTTTAAAGTAAGGTGGTTTATGATGTTATCAATACTGCCGGCTGCTATACGAATTCCTTCCCATTGTCCAGCTACATCTTCATATTCTGGCTCTAAGCGGTCACCTTCAAAAATCACTTCATTTTCTAGCAACTTTTTATCTGCACTCAAAGCTCCATTAATGGTTATTGAAGCTTCAGGCGCTACATAAATACCGGAATTTTCATGAAAATAGACTCTTGCACCAGCATCTATGATTAGTTGTCGCTCTTTAGGGACTAAGGCAAACCCGTAAATTACATAAGGTTTTTCATTAGTAAATTGTAATTGGTCGTTATTAAGTTGAAAGCCTGGAGTTAGAACCTCATCACCGTTAGCATCTGTCCCTATTACAACCGATTCTTTTTGTCCATCCGGATTATTATCTGGAAATAAGAAAATAGCATCCTGAACCAATGTAACCAATGGTATTTGTTGACTATTGTTACCCTGACCAAATTGCAGAACATCAGTATATAAAAATTGATCTGTATTCTCTTCTTGAATGTTTACGGTTGTCTCTATAAAAATATAAAGACTGTCTTTGGCCATCAGAGGAATATCCGAAAATGTTTTTCCGGCAACACCATCTACATTAAGTCTGTACGAACTAGTTTCGCCTTGCTGTAGGCCTACAAATGGAATTGAAATATCTTCTTTACTGCGGTTGTACACTTTTAAACTATAGGTGCTACTACCAATATTGGTAAATACGGTATCTAGGAAAACCGTATCTCTTGAAAATTCAAGATTTCCATTACTTGGGGAGTATTCAAAATCTTTGCGGCATGAGCCTATAGAGATGATTAGGGCAAGTAGTGCTATTGTAATTAGGGATCGCCTCATTTATTTCATCTATAGGTCTAAATCTTATTAGTGCCGGGAAAACTTTATAATTTAAATATAGAAAAGCGTGCTTATAGCTACGGGCGAGTAAAAAACTCTTTAATTTCATCGGATATGCGTGTGGGCCTATACGTTTCTGCATTTAAAAGGCACCATTCGGTACTTGACCTTAATAACAGTTCATTGGTTTTCTTATTGTGCATTTCCACAATACGGATGCAAACGGCACCTCTACTTTTTTCAATGTAAGTGCGCATCTCAATAACATCGTTTAGTACAGCCGCACTTTTATATGTAATATGATGGGTCATAACCACCCAAATAATTCCGCTGCGCATTTCTTCCGACGCAGCGTTCATCCAATGTTCCTTAGAAATGTCTTGCATCCACTGTACATACCGTACGTTGTTCACGTGGTCAAGTTCGTCTAGATCGTCTTCTTGAACGGTAATCGTTTTTTGGTAGCTCTGCATTTATTTCTTTTGGATTTTAACCTCAAACATTTTGTCCCATTCTTTTCCGGTAACAAAGAAAGTTTGTCTCTCTGGGTGATATGCTATTCCGTTAAGAACGTTATCCGTGTCGCTCCAAGTATCATGATGGGTGACTTTACTACTTAGGCCTCCAAAATTAATAACACCTTCAATAGCACCGCTATTCGCATCAATAATCATTACGCTAGGTTTTTGGTATACATTGGCATAGATTTTCCCATCTACATATTCCAATTCATTAGCGCTGTCATTAATAGATTTGTTGGTTACGGTTTCTATATGACCTTCTTCAACCAAAGTTTCTGGATTTAAAAACCAGATTTTTTCGGTACCGTCACTTTTAAAAAGTTTCTTTCCGTCGTTGGTCAGTCCCCAGCCTTCTTTGCTTTCTCCAAATTGAAAATTATCAATTTTATCCAATGTCTTTAAATCATAGATAAAACCAACCCCGCTGCGCCAGGTAAGCATATAAATTTTGTTGTTTAGAATAGTGATACCTTCTCCAAAGTATGTTTGGTCTAAATCAACCTGTTGTAAAACCTTACCTGACTTAAAGTCGACTTTCCTTAATGAAGACCTTCCTTTTTTACCGGTACTTTCATAAAGAGTGTCATTGTAAAATTCAAGCCCCTGAGTGTATGCTTTGTTATCATGGGGATATTCTTTTATTATTTCATAAGTGTAAATCTCTGGTGCATTTGGAGCTAAAAGCTTTAGATGCTTCGTAACTTCTACGGAAGTATCTTCATAGGCAACGGTAGCTTTAAGGACTTTATCTCCTAAATGAGGCATGTTAAGTGCAATTTTACCATCATTAACCGTTAGTTCTTCGCCATCTATACTGTATGTAACACTTTCTATGGTCTTGTCTTTTTTATTTTTAAGGGAAACTGCAACATTTTGGTTTTGCTGAAAGCTTTTACTGTTACCTTCTAATTGAATTTCGAATAAGGATGAAGGAGAATTGTCGCCCCCACAAGCCATAAAAAGCATTAAAAAAAGACAGAGCGGAAAAAACTTTAGAGTTGTCATCACAGAATTAAATTTGGTTATGCCTGATTAACAGGTGTTTTTAATAGCACAAAAATAACGAACTCAAAACAAATTGTTGATATAAAAAATAGAATGTAAAACGATTGCGAAAGAAACAAAAGGTTGTATATTTGCAGTCGGCAAGTCCTACACGACCAGCTCCTGTAGAATCCCCCAGGGTGGGAACGCAGCAAGGGTATACGGTCGTAGCGGTGCGATGTAGGTAGCTTGCCGATTTTTTTTGCTCTAAATTCTTCAAATAAATAAGGGCATTTCTTAAGTTTTTATTTCACTGGTTCTTCGGAGTTTAATTTCTTTTCTACTACATTATATTATTGTTATTTTGCACCCTTATGGAGCAAAAAGTAGTATTGATTACCGGAGGTTCTTCCGGTATTGGAAAATCCATTGGGTTATACCTTAAATCTAGAGGATTTAAAGTTTATGGTACCACCAGAAATTTAGCAAAACACGAGGATTTTGAAGTTTTTGACCTTCTTCAACTCAATGTTGGGGATAATGAGAGTATTGTTTCTGCCGTAAACCAAATCATTGCTACGGAAGGACGGCTTGATGTATTGGTAAATAATGCGGGTGTAGGTATTACCGGCCCTATAGAAGAGACACCTCCTGAAGAAGTCCATAAGGCTTTTGATACCAATGTATATGGACCACTTAGGGTTGTTCAGGCCGTTTTGCCGCAAATGCGTAAACAGAATGGGGGAGTAGTCATAAATATTACCTCAATAGCAGGATACATGGGCTTGCCATACCGAGGCATATATTCCGCCACAAAAGGTGCGCTTTCAATTCTTACTGAGGCGCTACGTATGGAAACCAAAGATTTTGGTATAAAAATTACAACCTTGGCTCCTGGAGATTTTGCAACAAATATTGCAGCGGGCCGTTACCATTCACCTGTTTTAGAAAATTCTCCGTATAAAGAACCTTATGGCAATACTTTAAGGATGATGAATGAAGATGTATCCAATGGTGATGATCCTATAGCAGTTGCCAAACAGGTTTTTGAAATGATTGAAAGCTCAAACCCCAAGGTACATTATAATGTTGGTTCCGCTTTACAGAAATTTTCGGTAGTTCTTAAACGTATTTTGCCAGATAAAGTATACGAGAAACTCTTGCTAAACCATTATAAGTTGTAATTTTGTTGAAAGGAATTTTTGATTCCCAGAAGTGTAGTATTTATCTAATTATTAAACCTAATAAACTCTAGAAAATGAAATTTTTTATAGACACCGCTAATTTGGATCAGATACGGGAAGCACAAGAACTAGGTGTTCTTGATGGTGTGACCACCAACCCGTCTTTAATGGCCAAAGAGGGCATTACAGGAAGAAATAATATATTAAAGCACTATGTAGATATTTGTAACATTGTTGAAGGTGACGTGTCTGCAGAGGTTATTGCCACTACGTTTGACGAAATGGTAAAGGAAGGCGAAGAGCTAGCTGAATTGCATGAGCAAATCGTTGTGAAAATACCAATGATCAAAGATGGTGTTAAAGCATTAAAGTATTTTTCTGATAAAGGAATTAAAACAAACTGTACGTTGGTTTTCTCTGCAGGACAGGCATTGTTGGCGGCTAAAGCCGGTGCTACTTACGTTTCTCCTTTTATTGGAAGATTAGATGATATTTCTACTGATGGTCTTAATTTAATTGCTGAAATAAGACACATTTATGATAATTACGCTTTTGAAACTCAAATTTTGGCAGCTTCTATACGTCACACTATGCACGTTATAGATTGTGCAAAACTTGGAGCAGATGTTATGACTAGTGGATTATCTTCTATTACAGGTCTTTTAAACCACCCATTAACGGATAGTGGTTTGGAGAAATTCTTAGCAGATTACAAGAAAGGAAATTAATCCTATTCTAAGATGATCTATTGTAGTTTTCAATCGCAATAGGAATATAAAAAAGGGATGCTGAAAAGCATCCCTTTTTTTATGTCTTGTTATGTTCTAGTCTTTTTAGAAAGAAGTGTAAACATTTGCAAACGCATCTACAATAACTTTATCGTCTGTAATAATGCATTTGTTAAGTGGGTAGATGATGAGCGATTTAGTAAGTTCTTCAAAATCTGATGAGCGGTATTGGTTAGTTTGATCCAAACCGGACATTTCTAACATAGCCTTCCAATTGGCTTCATTAGTTTTAATATTAATACCTACATAGGAGTATTCTGGTTTATTGGATGAAAGTTGTTCAATCCTTCTTTTAATATTTTCAAAGTGCATCCTGTCCGTGGCGGACCAAAAATAGAATACCGTTTTTTATTTTTTGCAGCAATTTGTTGTAACGTCAGTGTATCTCCATCGGTACTGGTTACGGGAACATTAGGTATTTCCTTTTTAGGCTGAATGTTTTTGATGCCTTCATATAGCGCGTCTATTTCGCGCATATGTCTATTGTTATTGCTTAGCTCCCTAAAACCGCTGATAAACTCTTCATTATTTTCTTCGGAATCATGAACTTTTAGTAAATAATCAAAGGCTACATATCTAAAAAGGTTGTCTTTCAACTCCTTTTCTTTTACAAGGCTGTCTATAATATGGAGTTTGTGTTTGTTGAAATGAAGCTGATTGCGAACAACATTATTCTTAATACTACAGGCATGGGAA
This sequence comes from Zobellia amurskyensis, assembly GCF_009725985.1. Lineage (GTDB taxonomy): Bacteria > Bacteroidota > Bacteroidia > Flavobacteriales > Flavobacteriaceae > Zobellia > Zobellia amurskyensis. The sequence continues at coordinate 127,990 of NZ_RCNR01000007.1, read as the reverse complement.
CAAGTCATAAAGGACATATTACCTACATGGTTGATCATAAAGTTGTAATAGGGCCTTAAGTAAGTTAAGTCTTTATCGTCAAACGTTAGATCTTTTCTGTAATCGTAAAAATTGGACGGTAGCTCCTCCAATATATTTTTTCCTGTGAGTCTTTTGTGCTTAAAAGGGTATTCTTCTTTATAGGTGTTGTAGTTATAATCAACACTGGCATTGGCAATCTTCAGCTCTTTTTTAGAAAGTTTACCTTCACTGTCAATGTCGTTTAGAACATCTAATTTGAGTTGTTTTAGGGAATCTACATTTCTTTCAAAGTCAGTAGGGCTTAATCTATACATAGATCTAACGGAGCTGGCTTCATCTTCATGGGCCAAGAAAACTTCTAAAAGGAAATTATTAAGCTCTTCTCCGTCTCCGGAAAAAACGAGGGATTCATCAAAATCCGAGGTGTTCAATCGAACCACAAGGCTATCTCCCTTTTCCAAATAAACATACTGAAGTTCGGGGTCATGGTTAAAATGATATAACCCTTCAGAAATAGAATCAAAAGTAAAGGAAAACCGGTTGTTGTCATCTAATTCGGCAGAATCTATAACTACATCTCCTTTAAGAAGAACAATATGGTTGCTTGTTGGATTAACAATTTCTCCAGCAAAAAAGACACTAGGAGAGCTTTTTTCTGCAGCACAACTTCCTAGAACAAGAAAAAAAAGATAGAGTAGATTTCTATTCATATAGGTAAAAGCTAACTATGTAATGCTCAAAATTAAACAACCCTTGGGCGGTTTGCTGTTAATAGTGAGTTAAAAATAAGGGGGTTGCGTTAAGGTTTAAGATGAAGTGAATGCTTTTTAAGTTTATTGGTTTAGGCCGTTAAAATTCTGTATTTTTGCACGAATTTTAAAAAGAAATCTATGCTGTCGGTATCAAATCTATCCGTACAATTCGGAAAAAGAGTCCTTTTCGATGAAGTGAACGTAACCTTTACTCAGGGTAACTGTTATGGGGTAATTGGAGCAAATGGAGCGGGAAAATCTACATTCTTAAAAATCTTATCTGGACAAATAGACCCTACTTCTGGTCATGTGCATCTTGAGCCAGGTAAACGTATGTCTATCTTAGAGCAGAACCATAATGCTTATGATGAATCTACCGTTCTTGAGGCCGTTGTAATGGGGAACAAGCCGCTTTTTTCAATAAAGCAGCAAATTGATGCCCTATATGCGGATTACACAGACGAAAATGCCGATAAAATTGGTGAGCTTCAAGTTCAGTTTGAGGAAATGAATGGTTGGAATGCCGATAGTAATGCAGCAGCCTTATTATCTAATTTAGGTATAACCGAGGAGTTTCATTACACCTTAATGGCAGATATAGACTCAAAACTTAAAGTACGTGTGTTATTGGCACAGGCCCTTTTTGGAAATCCGGATGTGTTGATTATGGATGAGCCTACCAACGACTTGGATTATGAAACAATCAACTGGTTAGAGAATTTCCTTGCTGATTACGAAAACACGGTAATTGTAGTTTCTCACGATAGACACTTTTTAGATTCAATCTGTACAAGTATAGCAGATATTGATTTTGGAAAAATGAATCTGTATTCCGGTAACTACACCTTCTGGTACGAAAGTAGCCAATTGGCCTCTCGCCAAAGAGCACAGCAGAATAAAAAAGCTGAAGAAAAAGCAAAAGAATTACAAGAGTTTATTGCCCGTTTTAGTGCTAACGTTGCAAAAAGCAAGCAAGCTACCTCAAGAAAGAAAATGTTATCTAAGCTTAAGGTAGAAGATATTAAGCCTTCAAGTAGAAGGTATCCTGCCATTATTTTTGAAAGAGAGCGTGAAGCAGGAGATCAAATATTGAATGTAGAGGGCCTTTCTGCCAAATCGGATGATGGAGATATTCTTTTTGAGAATGTAAACCTAAATCTGGCCAAAGGAGATAAAGTTGCAGTTATCTCTCGGGATTCTAGGGCAACTACTGCTTTCTATGAAATAATTAATGGTCAAAAGAAAGCGGAGAAGGGTGCTTTTCAGTGGGGGATTACCACTACACAATCTTACTTGCCTGCGGATAACTCAGACTTTTTTAAAGAGGATATTAGTTTGGTAGACTGGTTAAGACAGTGGGCAAAAACGGAAGAAGAAAGAGAAGAAGTTTATATCCGCGGATTCCTGGGAAAAATGCTTTTTAGTGGCGAAGAAGCCCTAAAAAAATGTACCGTACTTTCCGGAGGAGAAAAAGTACGTTGCATGTTAAGTAGAATGATGATGCTTAGAGCCAATGTAGTTATGTTGGATGAGCCTACCAACCACTTGGATTTAGAGAGTATTACCGCATTCAATAATAGCCTTAAGAATTTTAAGGGAACTGTCTTGTTTACTACCCATGATCACCACTTTGCAGAGACGGTTGCCGATAGAATCGTAGAGTTGACCCCAAAAGGCAACATTGACAGATATTTATCGTTTGATGAATATATGTCTGACAAGACATTACGGGAGCAACGCAATAAAATGTATGACGTTGCTACGGTATAGCTTTTGTTAAACCAGTTTCTTAAATGATGTAAGGGGGCGTTTTTAAGTTCAAGGACCCAAACTTGAATTTAAAAAAGGCCCTTTTTTACTCAATAGGCAAAATGCTGATATGAGTCATATAGGGAACGTTAAATTGCAACAGATGAAAACCTACAATCTATTTTATGCCAGCATGGCGTTATTAGTCCTTATTGGTTGCAGCAAAACCGATAGTGGCACCCTTGGTGAGAACCAAGAAGAAGAAAAAAGTGTTCAAGCGGACTACACCTTGATCGTTAACAGCAAGGGAAGTCTTACCGGAACCTTGTTCAGTGTGGACGACGAAGCATTGACCATTAATCCGGAAAAAAGCAAGTTTGCTTCAATGTCCCTTCCTGATTTATCTTTTGAAGAAAATAGCGTGTTGACAACATATCACAAAAAATCCAATTGTAGCGGTGAGCTTACAATACACGATTTTAATGAGGATAGTAGTGAAGCCTACGGAGTATTTTCGGATTTAGGAGCATGTAACCTTACGGCAAAGTCAATTTTACGAAAAGGAAATAAGCTTTACATCGCATATGAGCTACATATTAGTCCAACTGTAGATGAGTTTTATGTACGTATGCTGGACATTTCAACATCAGAACCTATTGTTGTAGATGTAGAAATGGATAAAAGACCTATTGAATTGGCCTATGCGAATAATAGAATATTCGTTTTGGGTATTGATGAGGATGTTACGGATGAAAACACCATTTCGGTAATAGATGCCAATGCAAATGCTATTGTTCATAGCAAATTAGTTGGTTTTGATGTAAGGCGAATTTTTACGAATCCAGAGAATAATGTAATTATTAGTTATGACGAGTTGCATAGTACAATGAACAGTGTAACCATGGCTATATCCTACACAAATTACGGTGTAGGTAAAGAACCTAATTTTACCCAGTCATCGTCTTTGCACTTTGATACAATAGGTAAAATGTATTATGAAATGACACCTACGACTTATAGTGTGTTCCCGGTTATACCGGCTATTTATGATTTCGGTAAGAATTTAACCGTTTTATACGCCTATGAAAACTTTATGACGGAGGCTCAACTCAATTTTGAGTTTGAAGTTGAGAAAACAACAATGGTAAGTTATGATGAGGAGAATAATGTTTTGTTAATAGGGTACAAAAAGACAAGTGGAGAGAACAAAGGAGGCCTCTTATTAATCAAGCCTGCTCCAGAACCAAAATTTTTGAACAGTATAGATGTGGCGGGTGTTCCAACCTCTATTTTTATAAATTAATTCATCCATAACAATAACGAGAAAGGCATTCCACAACTTAGTAGAATGCCTTTTTTGATTGAAGAATAGTTTCGAACCTATACCTAGTTGTTAATAATATGTTAAAAATTAACAGTTAAATGAGTCTAAATAGTGCAATAAATAGCATATGTTGTAACTTGTCGAAGTATTTGAACCGTTAATCGACTGCTTTAACAACTCCCTGGCTTATTTATATGAAATATCTTACTAAAGTTCTTTCGTGTGCTCTATTCTTTGCTTTTTTATCACTTACCGCTCAAGAAGGTGTAAGAAAGTCAAGTCCAACTTATAATAAGACCGAAGCTAAAAAATCAATAGTTAACTCTACTGCAACTTCTAAAAATCACCAAACACTTTTGGCGGTAATGAAGGCAACTGATTTGGAAGACTTACTAGATCATGCAGGTCCTTTTACAGTTTTTGCGCCATCTGATTTGGCTTTTCAAAAAATAGCGGGTAAATCTGTTGAATACTTGTTAGATCCTGAAAACAGAAAAGAATTAAAGGATTTATTAACGTATCATATCGTAGCCGGTCATATAACTGCATCAAAAATTTTGAAAGCTATGTGCAGAGGTGAGGGAAAAGCAACATTTACCACCGTTCAGGGAGACATAATAACTGCTACAATGAAGGGTGTAGATATCATTCTTAACGATAGTTTTGGAAATACCGCAACTATAGTAGTAGCAGATTCAAAGCAACGTAACGGTGTTATTCATGAAATTGACAGTGTTATTCTTCCAGGGAAAATTTAAGGACTTTCTTAAACTCCCCCTTTGTCTGAATCTTTAGATTATCTTAATTCCGCTCCTAATTCGGTTTGGTAAGTTTTTTCTAGCTTGCCCATAATACGGTCTATTTGCTTGTCCGTTAATGTACGTTGGCTATCCTGCAATGTAAAGCTTACTGCGTATGACTTTTTTCCTTTAGGTAGTTTATCGCCTGTGTATACATCAAAGAGGTTGATGTTTTTGAGTAATTTCTTTTCCGTTTTTCTTCCTAGCTCATACACCTTTTGGAATGTAACGGAATCATCTAGTAGTAGTGCGAAATCACGTTTTACTTCAGGGTATTTTGGTATCTCACGATAGGTGATGCTATTTTTCTCTGCATAAGAAATAACATTGCCCCAGTTAAAATCGGCATAAAGAACCTCTTGCTTGATGTTCATTTTTTTGAGAATCGATTTTTTAACGATACCAAAAGAAACCAATTCTTTTGCTCCCACATTTAGACTCAAGCCTTCCGAAAATAAAGTGTTTGAAGTAGGTTCTGGTGTAAAATCAGATATACCTAGACGATTTAAAATATTTGTTATTGTAGATTTTAGGTAAAAGAAATCATTTGCTTTTTCAGCTCCGGCCCAACCGCCTTCGTTTCGGTTTCCGGTTAAATAAAGACAAAGATGTTTATCTTCAATATATTTAGACTTTTTCTGCGTGTACGTTTTTCCGAATTCAAATAATTTCAGATTAAGCTTCTTTCGGTTGTTGTTGTACAAAATGGTTTCAAGGCCTGTAAACAACATAGAGCGGCGTAAAACAGAAAGGTCGTTACTTAACGGATTCAACATTTTTACACTTTCCTCAGTTGAATTATCATCTAATAATTCAGCATTACCTGGAGCCGTTAAACTGTTGGTCATGATTTCATAGAAACCTTGAGAGGCTAAAAAGTCTCCAATTACGCTCTGAAGTTTATAGTCATCAAACTTAGAAACAAGCGCCGTAGAAGCGTTTAATTTTGTTCCAAAATTGATGTTGTTATATCCATAAACACGTAAGATTTCTTCAATAACGTCTACCTCGCGTTGAACATCAACCCTGTAGCTAGGTATAGATAGACCAAGACCAGCTTCGGTAACACTTTTTACTTTAATGTCTAACGATGCCAAAATTGATTTAATAGTGTCCTGTGGAATTTCTTCTCCAACAAGTGAATATGTTTTTTTAAAGGTTAAGAAAACATGGTGCTCGTCAAACCTTTTAGGATAAAAATCAACTATGTCAGAAGTAATATCACCTCCGGCAATTTCTTTTATCAATAAAGCAGCGCGTTTAAGTGCGTATTCTACATTTTCAATGTCAATACCTCTTTCAAACCTAAAAGAAGCATCGGTATTCAATCCGTGTCTTTTAGCTGTTTTTCTAATCGCTACAGGATTAAAATAGGCGCTTTCAAGAAAGATGGAAGTTGTTTTTTCCGTCACTCCAGTATTTATACCTCCAAAAACACCTGCAATACACATAGGCTTTTCAGAATCGCATATCATAAGGTCATCCTCATGCAACTCGCGTTCTTCACCATCCAGCGTCATAAATTTGGTGCCGGCCGGTAGTGTTTTTACTATTATCTTTTTACCGTGAATACGATCCGCATCAAAAGCATGTAGTGGTTGTCCTAAATCATGTAGCACGTAGTTGGTTGCATCCACAAGATTGTTCATAGGGTTAATGCCTATGGCGCGCAATCTATTCTGTAGCCAAGCAGGAGAAGGTTTAACCACCAGATTGCTTAACGTAATACCTGCATAACGTGGCACAAGTTTACTGTCATCTACCTGAACCTGTAGTTTAAGCGAACGGTTATCTATATTAAAATGACTGATAGAAGGTGTAATCAGCTCTTTGGTAATTTCTTTTTGCTTAAGGCCGGCTTTTAAATCTCTTGCTACGCCAAAATGGCTCATAGCATCTGCACGGTTAGGGGTAAGTCCAATTTCAAAGACCTCATCAATATCTACGTCAAAAATTTCGGAACAAGGCGTACCGGGCTTCAATTTAGAATCTAGTACAAGAATACCTTCATGACTAGAGCCAAGTCCTAATTCGTCTTCGGCGCAAATCATACCATGACTTTCTTCACCGCGAATTTTTCCTTTTCCTATTTTCCAAGCCTTCCCTTCCGGAGTGTAAAGTACAGTGCCCACCGTGGCTACTGGAACCTTTTGGTCTTGTGCAACATTAGGGGCGCCACATACAATTTTTACCGGAGTTCCGGAACCTATATCTACAGTCGTAACCTTAAGCTTGTCGGCATTCGGGTGTTTTTCGCAAGTAAGAACATGTCCTACTACAATACCTTTTAGCCCTCCTTTTATAGACTCGAAAGGAGTAACACCTTCTACTTCGAGACCTAAATCAGTTAAAAGCTCTCCCGTTTTCTGGGAATCCCAATCAATTTTAAGATAATCTTTTAACCAGTTGTATGAAATTTGCATCGGTAAGTTTTAGTGGCGGTAAAGATAAAACAATGCATTAAGACATTCAATACACAGCGCAACTGAATTACTCATTTTTTTATTGTAAGTTTTTAGGGTGAATTACGATTTTAAAAGAAAAGAAGTGATAATGAGGAAATTGATTTTTTTGTGGATACTGGTAGTATTGGTTTCTTGTAAAGAGGAAAAGGCACATCAGCTTTCTGAGGGTACTTGGTTGGGACAACTGGAAGTGATGGACGGTGAAAAGCTTCCTTTTAATTTTAATCTGTCGAAGAATGGAAATGGTTCATACCTGATTGAAATATACAATGCCACTGAAGTTATAAAGGTAGACGAGATTACGGTGAAGGGAGATTCTATACGCATCCAAACTCCTGTTTTTGAAGGTTATATTTTAGGTACGTTTAACCAGAATAGTATAAAAGGTAGTTTTGTAAAGGAGAGTTTGGACAGGGTAGTGCCCTTTGAAGCTTTTTATGGGAAGAAACAACGTTTTTCTGTTGATCAGCCTTCAAGTGTAAATGTTTCGGGTATTTGGGAAACAGAATTTAGCAAAGGCACTCCGGATAGTTATATGGGTAAAGGAATTTTTGCAGAAAATGCGGGTAAAGTAACCGGAACCTTTAGAACCACCACTGGCGATTACAGATATTTAGAAGGTGTGGTTACAGGAGACTCGTTAAAGCTGTCAGCTTTTGATGGCGCCCACGCATTTTTGTTCACTGCCAAAGTAACTGATAGTACTTTGAATGGTATATTTTATTCAGACAACCATTTTCAGGAACCGTTTGTAGCCAAGAGAAATGAAAGTTTTGAGCTTCCGGAAGCAGATTCACTTACTTTTTTGAAGGATGGATATGATAAGTTTGCTTTTTCATTTCCGGATTCTGAAGGAAAGCTCGTTTCTTTAACTGATAAAAGGTTTCAAAATAAAGTTGTGCTCGTGCAGATTATGGGTTCTTGGTGTCCTAATTGTTTGGATGAAACTAAGTTCTATGTCAACTATTTAAGAGATACTAGGGGAGAGGATATGGAGATGGTAGGTTTGGCTTTTGAATATGCTAAAACAGAGGAGCTTGCCTTTAAAAGTATTGAGCGCTTAAAACAACGGATAGGTGTTGAGTATCCAATTCTACTGGCCCAATATGGCACATCAGATAAAGAGAAAGCCCAACAAAAATTACCTATGCTAAATCAGGTTCTGTCTTACCCAACCACCTTGTTTGTTGATAAAAAAGGGAATGTAAGAAAGATTCATACCGGCTTTAACGGTCCTGCTACTGGCGCAAAATACACCCGATTCAAAAAAGAATTTGATGCCTATGTAAAAATGTTGTTGAGCGAATAAAAATTAAATAATTGTAGATTTTCCTAAACCGATGTTCTCATCGTTTATACTCGGATTTTCGTCTGATTCAACAATGTTTTCAGAAATAAAATCACCCACATAATCCGTTCCGTATTTACTGCTTCCCAAGACGTCCGTAGTAACTACTTTCTTTACAAAAGACTTGTGAACGGCAGCTACGATGGCGTTAGCCTCTTCATTTAGATTAAAATGTTGTAACAGCATTGCCGTACTTAAAATTGATGCAACGGGGTTGGCAATATTTTTACCTTTAGCTTGAGGGTAAGAACCGTGAAAAGGCTCGAACATGGCATTTTCAGCACCTACCGAAGCGGAGGGTAGCAGCCCAACAGAACCAAGAATAACGCTGCCTTGGTCAGATAGAATATCACCGAACATATTGTCTGTTAAGACCACATCAAATTGGCGCGGGTTCAACATCATTTGTACTGCTGCATTATCAATAAAAAGGCATTCAAATTCTACGTCAGGATAACTTTTGGCGATTTCCGTTACCGTTTTACGCCACAATCTAGAAGATTCAAGCACATTGGCCTTATCCACTAGAGTAAGTTTCTTTCTTCTTTTTTTAGCAGCTTTAAAAGCAAGGTGTGTTATGCGACTGATTTCGCCTTCGGAGTAGCTACAAAGGTCAGATGCCGTAGTGCCATCTTCGCTTAATGTTTTTTCTCCAAAATATATTCCACCAGTAAGCTCCCTGAAAATGACCAAATCGGTGTTTTCAACTATGTTTCTCTTTAAAGGTGAATTCCCTAAAAAGGCAGGAAACATTTTTATAGGACGTATGCTGGCAAAAAGCTCAAGCTCCTTACGTAACCTCAATAGACCTTGTTCTGGTCTAACTTTAGCTTCAGGATTATTATCGTATTCTAGAGAACCAATAGAACCAAAAAGGATAGCATCAGATTTTCTGCACAATTCCAGGGTTTCGTCAGGTAAGGGTCTGCCGGAACCGGATATTGCTATTGCCCCAAAAGGAGCTTCAACAAGTTCAAACCTATGGTTGAACGTTTCTTCAATCGCTTTTAGGCACTTCACGGACTGGGCTAATACTTCAGGACCAATACCGTCTCCGCCAAGAAGGGCAATTTTTAGCTGCATCTAGAGAATTTTTAGGGTGCTACCTGAATTAAATCTACAAAAAAGTGACTTAAATCATAGGGGGCTAAGATTAAAAATTTTAATGACATTATCGCCAAAAAAACATTAAAATATAAATGATAAATTCCCTAGAGTAATTGCTATGAAATACTTTCGATGGTAATATTGCTAGCTGCGATGATTTTTGGGATGTCTTGATCAGAAATTTCCTTATGCTCGTCTGCGAACTTCAAGAATTCCTGATACACTTCATCTAGTTGAAGTTTTGTTAATTCAAACCCTACTAATTTAGCTCTATATGCTAAAGCGGCTCTACCACTTCTTGCGGTAAGTACAATAGAAGATTCGTTTACGCCAACATCTGCAGGGTCAATAATTTCATAAGTCTCCCTGTTTTTAATGACACCATCCTGATGAATTCCAGAGCTATGGGCAAAGGCATTAGCACCAACAATAGCTTTGTTAGGCTGTACCATCATTCCCATTTTCTGAGAAACCATTTGGCTTGTATCATAAAGTAATTTGCTATTGATATTTGTATCCAAGTTTAAACTTGGGTGTTGCCTTAAAATCATTACCACCTCTTCTAAAGAAGTGTTTCCTGCACGTTCACCAATACCATTAATGGTACACTCTATTTGTCGAGCACCGTTAATTACACCGGCAATGGAGTTTGCAGTAGCCAAACCTAAGTCGTTATGGCAGTGGCAAGAAAGTATGGCCTTATGAATACCGGTCACATTTTCTTTTAGATATTTCATTTTAGCACCGTACTCATCAGGTAAGCAATAGCCTGTTGTGTCAGGTATATTTAAAACGGTAGCTCCGGCCTTTACAACGGCTTCGCAAACACGTGCTAAAAATTCATTATCGGTACGGCCGGCATCTTCGGCATAAAACTCAACGTCTTCAACAAAGGTTTTTGCATATTTAACGGCATCTACGGCACGTTCTATTATGGCGTCTCTGTTAGAGTTGAATTTGAATTTTATATGCGAATCAGAAGTACCTATTCCTGTATGGATACGTGCCCTTTTAGCAGATTTAAGGGCTTCGGCAGCTACCTCAATATCTTTTCTTACTGCACGGGTAAGTCCACAAACGGTGGCATTTTTAACGAGTTCGGATATTTGGCTAACCGATTTGAAATCACCTGGACTTGAAATAGGAAAACCAGCTTCAATAACGTCTACTCCCAAATAGTCTAACCGTTCAGCGATTACCAATTTTTGTTTTGCATCTAATTTACAACCGGGAACTTGTTCACCGTCACGAAGCGTTGTGTCAAAAATTTGTACCTTATCTTTACTCATTATATTTTGTAGTTTAGCTAACTTAAGAACTGCTTGTAGTTTTTTCTTTGTCTACAAATATCACATTTTGTACTGTTATATCAACATTTTTTGATAATCTTAGCCCTGTCTTTTACTAATAAAAAAGTTTGACTATAATACAAAAACCTATATGTTAGGTTTCAAACAAAAAACAGCAATGAAGTTCTATACGAATATATAACCAATAGGGCGAACCACCTAGTACCTGTATTAAATAGTACAACGTTAAGCTGGTTTTTTGATTGTGTAATAAACTGATATAAAGCGAATTAAATAATATTTTTTACGATGACAAATGCGCACAGAGATGCTTTGTTCGTGCTGGTGAAATCTCTTTCAAAATCCGAAAAGCGTCAATTTAAGTTATATGTAGGGCGCTTGGGGGTGAATACCGATGCTAAATTTTTGGCATTGTTCAACCTTATGGATAAACTTAGAAAGTACGATGAGAAGGTAATTTTAGATAGTGGTATCGTTAAGAAAGCGCAATTATCTAACCTTAAAGCTCATCTTTATAAGCAAATATTGGTTAGTCTAAGACTGAATCCGGTAAATCAGAACATTCGTGTGCAGATTAGGGAGCAATTGGATTTTGCCACTATTCTATATCAAAAAGGACTCTACAAGCAGAGCTTGAAGATTCTTGATAAGGCTAAATCTACAGCCATAGAGAATGAGGAGAAGAATATTGCCTATGAAATAGTGGAGCTGGAGAAAATTATTGAAACCCAGTATATTACGCGCAGTATTCCCGATAGGGCAGATGAGCTTGCCATACAGGCAAAAGAGCTTTCTGCTCAGAATGTAATGACCAGTAAATTATCTAATCTCTCATTACAACTTTATGGCATTATGCTTAAAGTAGGTTATGTTAGAAGTGATGAGGATTACAATAGCGTCAAAAATTATTTTGAAAAGCATTTACCTAAATATCAACTTAAGGAATTAGGTTTCAGGGAAAAATTGTGGTTGTACAAAGCACATCTATGGTATAGTTTTTTGGTACAGGATTTTCTTTCCTCTTATAAATATGCCACAAAATGGGTGGACCTTTTTTATGAGCATGAAGACCAGGTACATTTAAACCCTGTTTTCTTTTTAAAAGGGAACAATTACTTACTTGAGTCTATTTTTTTCGTAAAGTATAGCTCACAATTTAGAGAGGTCTTAGAACGGTTTGAAACTGTTGTAGGAAGCAAGGATTTTCCTAAAAACGATAATATTTCATCGTTAGCCTTTTTATATATAAATGCTAACAAATTAAACCTCCATTTTTTAGAGGGTACTTTCAGTAAAGGCCTGTATCTGGTAAAAATTATAGAATACGGCATCAATAAACATAAGGACCGTATAGATGCTCATCATATTATGGTGCTCTATTATAAAATTGCTTGTTTGTATTTTGGTATTGGTGATAATAAGACCTGTATTCAGTACCTCAAGAAAATTATAAACAACAAGAACTTAAAAATGCGTGAAGACCTTATGTGCTTTGCCAGGGTTTTGAGTTTGGTGGCACATTATGAGGCGGGTATGGACTATCACTTAGAAATTCAATTAAAGAGTACGTATAAGTTTCTATTGAAAATGAACGACCTTCATGCTGTTCAAAAGGAAATGATCAAGTTTTTAAGAAATCTTGGAAGTATTTACCCTAATGAATTAAAAATAGAGTTTCAAAAATTACATACGGAGCTTAAAAAGTACGAAGATCACCCTTATGAGAAAAGAGCTTTCTTGTACTTGGATATTATCTCATGGTTAGAAAGTCACCTAGAAAATAGGCCTGTGGCAGACATTATTCGCGAAAAGGCCATGGCCGTAAAAAGATAACATTTGGGTTCTAATTCTTCCTTCAACGTCAAAAATTTTCTAGAAATTAACTTGGCCATGGTACTTTTAAGTACCTCTGGTCCTTTGGGTAGGTTTATAGAGCTTCCTGTGCCAATAACCATAGGTATTAGGTCCTTAATAGCGCTTTCTTTATTGTTTTTTTATTGCCGCGTAAAAGGAATTTCTTTTGGCTTGAGCAGTAAGGACAGGATGCCCGTGCTTATTAGTGGTGTTCTTATGGGGGTACATTGGTTGGCTTATTTTGTAGCCTTGCAAAAATCCAATGTGGCCATAGGTATGCTCTCGTTATTCACGTACCCCGTAATTACAGCTTTTTTGGAACCGTTGTTTCTTAAAACAAGATTTCAGAAAATGCATTTGTTGTTGGGGGTTTTGGTGCTTTTTGGCATCTATTTTTTAGTGCCCGATTTTAGTTTCGAAAATACTTATACGGTAGCTATTGGTTTTGGAGTGTTTTCGGCTCTTTGTTATGCGGCCCGTAATTTGATATTAAAGAAACAAGTGGATACTTATCCTGGTTCGGTTTTAATGGTATATCAAATGGGAGTAATTTGCCTAATGCTTACACCCGCATTTTTTTATTACGATTTAGAAGCTATCCCTAGTCAATGGTCCGGACTGTTAGGTTTGGCGGTTGTAACCACGGTGTTCGGACATACCATGTTCGTAAATTGCTTTAAATACTTCTCCATTACCACGATTAGTATTCTAAGTAGTGTTCAGCCGGTTTATGGTATACTTATAGGAGCTTTAGTACTTTCTGAAATTCCTGCGTGGTCTACGGTGTTGGGCGGCTGTTTGATATTAACCTCTGTTATCGTAGAGAGTGTGCGATCGTACCGTTAAGTTTTTGGAAGATAACGTATTGGTTAAAAAAAAATTTTTTATTCGAGTTCTTCACAATCAAAATTCTGGTTTTTCAACAACTCTATGACCGTTGTTTCCAAAGTGTTTTTACTCTCTATCCGTAAAATGTTATCACAGTCTTCAAGGTCAAAATTCCAAGTGGATTCTGAAAGTAGATTGTCTAGATGTGGTTTTAAACGTTTAATTTGAGTTTTGGTTTGAACGCTTGTTTTAAAGACGAGTATCATGTTACGCAAAATTTGGTTTACTGCTTAATAGAGATTGATAGACTTATAGATTCATAATAAAGAACAGAGAATAAAAATCTAAATCACCATACATCAGTTATAGTTTACTAAGGATTTTATTGTCAATATAGAACGTACCAAATGGAATGAAACAAGCTAAAATAATTTTCCAAGTCGTTGTTCGGAATTTCCAATTTTGTTCAATGCCTACGCTTAACGTATTAATTAAAAAAAGTAAGAATATAGCACCATGTATTGGTCCTAATGATTCAGATAGGCTAGGGTTCTGAAAGTAGTGTTTCATGGGTACGGCAATAAAAACAAGAACTAGGAGCGAGACACCTTCTAGAAAGCCAATAATACGTAGACGCCCGACTTTAGTTTTAAACAAGTTTTTCATAATTATCTAATATAAGGTCTGTTTGATAATGGTGAAAATGGCCATGGAATTGCTATAAATATGATGAATAGGGCAATTAAAAACCACATTAAGATAGTTCGGAATTTTTCCGTGTCGGTTGCTTTTCGTTTTGCCAAAGCGGAACCAATAGTGATTAGTACTATTCCAGAGAGCATTAGGATAATGTGTAACAGGCCATAAAATGTGGTTTCAATATTGTTTATAGCTTCACCAAAATTTGCCCAAAAATATTTTATGATAGGACTTTGTGAGTAAAGAATGATGCCAATGATAAGTTGAATGTGAGCAATTGTTGCCGTCCAGTGCCTAACAAGATTGTCTAATCTTGAGAATTGTAGATTTTGAAAGTAACCTCTAAATGCTCTGTAAATAGAATAAATAAGCGTTATAAGAACGAGCCACCGGACGATGGAGTGAGAGAATAGGAGAGATTGATACATTAGTATTTCGTTAAATAATAATGCAAAGTTAATAAAAACATACTAATTAGTATGTTCCGGAATAAGAACTTATTTTAAATACTTTAAATAAGTCTTAAGTTCCGTTAAATAAGTGTGATAACAATCTGTGCTGTTAAATACTTTACCAAAATTTCGGATGCCCCAATAACTAGATAATATAAAATAAGCAACTTGTTCAGGGTTGGTTTCACTAGATAGGTCACCACTTTTAATTCCTTTTTTTATGCTGCTCTCTAGGGCTGTTTGCCATTCTAATACCAGTTTATTCAATGCTTTTGAAAATTCGGAATTCCACGGTGTCATTTCTTGGGTTAAGTTACCTATTGGGCAACCGTATTCGGGTAATAGAAAAGGGGTTTCCAGTAAAAGGGTTTCAATCATTATGTAGATTGCATCAACTGGTGTTAATGCACTATTTAATGGAGTTAGAAAGGCACTTTGCATGGTAGGTTTTACAATTTCATCAATGATAGCTACTCCCATTTTATCCTTTGTTTTAAAATGGTAATAGAAAGCACCTTTAGTAACTTTTGTAGTTGCTATTATCTCATCAATGCTCGTAGTTTGATAACCCTTTTTATAAATGAGTTCAAATGCTTTTTCAAGAATGGTAAAACGCGTACTTGATGCTTTGGTCATAAAAGATACTAATTAGTATGATTTGCAAATTAATTAAAAAAAACTCTCAATAAGAATAGATTTTCTTCCGAGAGCATTTTAGGGGTTGTTTAAGTCCGGTCTTTTAATTCTTTTCTTCCTGATTAATCCCTGGAGTAAAGTTCCCTCCTTGGTATTGATTGATCAATCCATCGCCCAACTTTTGAAATTCTTCGTTTTGGGCCATTTGACGAACCTTTACGGGGTCAAAATTTCCGTTGAAATATAAGAAAGAACCATTTTGATTATTGTTGTTGTAGATCAAGATTTCTTTTACTGCATCTCTTTTCTCGCGTATGCTCACCACATTTCTTTTTAGCTCATCGTTCTTGCGATAGACTTCAATAAAAGAATTGCCGGTAATACCGTTCATTTGCTTGTTTAAAAACTCGGATTTTTCGGCAGTTGTACTAGGGAATGACATATAGCGGAGATCTTTGGTGTTGCCTACAAGAGATTTCATCTCGGGAGATATACCGCTAATGAGCGAAAGCATGAACCGGGGCACTCGTACAGCTGTTACCTGATTGTCTTCTTTATGCGCATCATAAAAGGTGTCTATTGAATTATAGGTGTTGCAGGACGCTAGCAGTACCAGACTGCAAATGAGTAGTGTTCTTCTGATCATGGTCTTGTGTTTATACAGTTAAATATACTGTTTTTAACAACAAGCGTTCCAAACTGGATCTATAGGAGGTGGGGCTATGATTTCTAAGGGTTCCTTTTTTACAGGATGTACGAATCTTAGTTTGCGCGCGTGTAAATGAATACTAGCATCAGGGTTGCTGCGGTCAAAACCATACTTTAAGTCGCCTTTTATGGGGCAGCCAATAGCTGCTAACTGCGCCCTTATTTGGTGATGGCGCCCGGTATGCAAATCAATTTCTAGAAGATAATAGCGGTCCAACTTTTTAATTATCTTATAATCTAGAATGGCTTTTTTACTATCGGGAACTTCTTTAATGTTCGCGTACGATTTGTTCTGTTTGTTATTGCGTTTCAGCCAATGTGTAAGAGTACCTTCGCTCGCTTTGGGCATATTCTTAACAATAGCCCAATACGTTTTTTTTGCCTCTTTTTCTGCAAATAGTTTATTAAGGCGGGGTAGTGCTTTTGAGGTTTTGGCAAAAATAACTATACCAGATGTTGGGCGGTCTAACCTATGTGCAACGCCCAAATATACATTACCGGGTTTGTTGTATTTTTCCTTAATATAAAGTTTAACCACCTCGCTTAAAGGCATATCTCCCGTCTTGTCGCCTTGAACAATATCACCGGGTCGCTTATTAATGGCGATTAGGTGATTGTCTTCAAACAAAACCAATAGATTTTTTGGGTCGGAAATAACTTTATCGGCCACTAGAACAAAGAATTAAAGTTGAAAAATGTGATTAATATTGTTCCTCGTCGTTAGGAAAGTCCATGCTTTTTACATCGGTAACATATTGAGAAATAGCACTGCCCATTTCTTCATATAGGTTCATATAACGACGTAAAAACCTTGGATTAAATTCGTGGGTCATTCCAAGTAAATCATGAATTACAAGCACTTGTCCGTCTGCATGCTTACCACCACCAATACCAATGGTAGGAATGGAAATACTTTCAGAGACTTTTTTGGTCAAGGCAGCTGGTATTTTCTCTAAAACAATGGCAAAACAACCTAGCTTTTCAAGAAGTTTAGCATCTGCGATTAATTTTTCAGCTTCTTCTTCCTCTTTGGCACGAACGGTGTAGGTACCGAATTTGTAAATAGATTGAGGCGTTAGCCCTAAATGTCCCATTACAGGAATACCTGCTTTCAGTATTTTCTTGACCGATTCTTTTATTTCTTCTCCTCCTTCAAGTTTTACTGCATGGCCACCACTTTCTTTCATTATGCGAATTGCCGAACGAAGTGCTTCCTTAGGATCGCTCTGGTAGCTTCCAAAAGGTAAATCTACAACCACTAGCGCCCTGTCTACTGCACGAATAACAGATGTAGCGTGGTAGATCATTTGATCTAAAGTTATAGGTAAGGTGGTTTCATGACCGGCCATAACGTTACTGGCGGAATCACCAACAAGAATAACATCAACATTGGCGGAATCTACAATCTTTGCCATAGAATAATCATACGCGGTAAGCATAGATATTTTCTCTCCACGTTTTTTCATGTCTACTAGAGACTTAACCGTTACTCTTTTGTATTCTTTCTTTGCCGTTGACATAGTAGTTTTGTTTTGATGTGATAAATGTAAGGAAAATGTTGGGTTTAGAGGTGCCAGGGGTTTAGCATCTAGTTTATGGCTCTTGATTTCATTTTAATGTGCTCGTTCTAAACGGAATATTCATTAAGTTTGATAAAATTGAAACTGATGAAAAACCTCTTTTTAATACTATTTAGCTTTTTTATAATGAGCGTTTCGGCTCAAGAAACAGAAAAAATGGCTGTTCAAAAGACAATAGAGGCTTTTTTTGAAGGGTTTCATAAGCAAGATTCACTCCTTATAAAGAAAACGGTTTCCCCTAATGTTGTTATGCAAACCATCTCAAAAGATGAAACTGGAAACCCGTTAGTGAAAACACAGGATTTCCAGGGTTTTTTAAAGTCGATTGTTGGAATACCGGAAACCACAAAATTTGAAGAAATCATAACCAATTATTCTATTCAAATTGATGGGCCTATGGCTAACGCGTGGACATCTTATACTTTTAAAATTGATGATACTTTTCACCATTGTGGTGTAAATTCCTTTCAATTGATCAAAGACGTTAATAGGGGTTGGCAAATCATTTATATCATAGATACGAGAAGAACTGAAGACTGTAATTAGTTATAATAAAAAAGGCGGATTTTTAAATCCGCCTTTTTCCAATTGCTCTAATAGACCAGATTAAACTTTCCAGCCATCACGGTAAGTTCTACCTACAAACTGGTTCGCATCTTCCAAATTGGTAATGCGCATATTTTCTCCGTCCCATAATAGTTTCTTTCGGGCATAGAAGTCCATTTTTCCATTGCTATCCTCTTTTCGCAATAAATAACTGCGTATGGCCAAGTTGCCCATAAGAACAGTTTCCGTCATAGGACCGGCATAATCAAACGAAGAGGTTAAACCTTTGTGCTCATCGCTGTTAAACCCGGCTTTACAGGCGTCTACCCATTTCCTTTGGTGACCATATTCTGGTTCGTCATTTGGTTCGGTTTCCGGACCAAAATCCGTTGTGCCATCGTTTAAATATAATTTTGGGGTAAGTGGGCTACTATCGTTGATATTCGTGGATATAATTCCTTTTTCTCCAATGATAAGTACGCCATTATTACTTCCGGGTCCGCCAATGTCATTATTGGCAGGAATAATGTCTGGGTGAGAAGGTCTAATACCTCCATCGTTCCAGGTCATTTCAATTGGAGTTTTTGACTTTTCGGTAGCTGCAAAATGAAGCGTGATGAAAGATGAAGCAGGACAACCTTCTGGGTGATAATCTGCATTCCACATTTGAGAATATACAGAACCAACACTTGCCTCGGCATCCGTAGGATATTTTAATCCTAACGTACGAAACGGAATGTCTATTAAATGACACCCTACATCACCAAGTGCTCCCGTTCCGTAATCCCACCAGCCTCTCCAACTAAAGGGATGTAGATTTGGAGTGTAGGGTTTTTCAGGTGCTGGCCCTAGCCAAAGATTCCAATCTAGGCTATCTGGTTTTAAGCTTGGGTCTGCGGCTTGCATAGCACTGCCTTGCGGCCAAACGGGACGATTTGTCCATACCTGTACTTTAGATACAGCCCCTATAGCGTCATCATCGATCCACTTTTGAACCATGCCCAAAAGTGGGTTAGAACCACCTTGGTTTCCC
This sequence comes from Zobellia amurskyensis, assembly GCF_009725985.1. GTDB lineage: Bacteria > Bacteroidota > Bacteroidia > Flavobacteriales > Flavobacteriaceae > Zobellia > Zobellia amurskyensis. The sequence goes on along the minus strand of NZ_RCNR01000007.1, from coordinate 108,778 downwards.
ATCTGGCTAACGATTTTATGGTCTCTAGCCATCTGGGTAAGAATACGTGCTTCGCGAATGTTATGTGTCATGGGCTTCTGTACGTATACATGAATACCCCTCTCCATAGCGTAAGCTGCGGCAGGCCCATGAATATGGTCTGGTGTGGATATGGTAACGGCGTCAATGCCTTTTTCTTTATCCAACATTTCACGATAATCCGCATACAGTTTCGCTTTTGGGAAGTTCTCAACGGATTTCTTGGCAGAACCGGCAAAATCTACGTCACAAAGGGCAGCTACTTTTTCTCGCCCATTTACGGAAGCGTTAAAAATGTCACTAGATCCTTTGCCGCCCGCGCCAATAGCAGCTAGGTTTAAGCGGTCACTAGGAGCAAGATAGCCAGGACCGCCTAGAACATGTCTAGGAACGATAAAAATAGAGGAAGCTAGCGCTCCCTTTTTAATGAATGATCTTCTAGAATTGGTTGAAGATTTGTTTTTTTTGTGTGTCATTAATTTTTGGTTTTAGTTTTAGTTGTGAATGGTCTCTAAAGTTAGTCAAAATTTAAAAACAGAACGGAAAAGTTAAAAGTGGGTAATAGTATTATGATTGGCTAAGTGAATACGAAGTAAACGTTTGGTATTGGTTACCTTTGATACTTCGTTAGCAGTAACTCAAAATGAACAATGACCGACGAACAGATTGCCATACGAACAACCTACTTTAGCATTCTGAGTAACCTCGGCCTAGCGCTGATTAAAGGTTTTTCCGGTTTTTTTGGAAATTCTTATGCCTTGATTGCTGACGCCATAGAATCTACAACTGATATTTTCTCTTCCGTTTTGGTTCTCGTGGGCTTTAAATACGCGAAAAAGCCTGCAGATTCAAACCACCCTTATGGCCATGGTAAGATAGAACCGTTAATTACATTTGGTGTGGTTGCGTTTTTAGTGATTTCTGCAACCGTTATTGCTTACGAAAGTATACAGAACATACAAACACCACATAAAGTTCCAAAAGCATGGACCCTTATCGTTTTAGCGGGTATTATTTTGTGGAAGGAAGTATCATACCGTATTGTGATCAAGAAGAGCAAGGATACTCATAGTTCTTCTTTAAAGGCAGACGCTTGGCACCATAGGAGCGACGCCATAACTTCAATAATGGCATTTATAGGAATTTCAATAGCCCTGATTTTTGGAAAAGGTTATGAAACGGCCGATGATTGGGCGGCGTTATTGGCCTCTGCTTTTATTCTGTACAATAGTTTTTTAATATTTAGGCCAGCTCTTGCTGAAATAATGGATGAACAACTCTATGACGACCTCTTAAAGGAAATTAGGGAGAAATCAGTTCAAGTGGAAGGTGTGTTGGATACTGAAAAATGTTATATAAGAAAAGCTGGAATGAAGTACCATGTAGATTTGCATGCCACGGTCAATGCGGATATTTCTGTTAAAGAAGGGCATGAAATTGCTCATGATTTAAAGGATTATCTCAAATTGCATTTACAAAACCTAGGTCACGTATTGATACATATAGAGCCCTATAATGAAAATTTTAAAGAGAATAATTTAGGTTGATTTAGACAACCGATTACAGAACAAAAATTAATACATAAATTTAGTACCTGATATTAACCACTAAGTTAATCAGTGGGCTTTTGTCCGATATGATTAACCAATTAAAAACAAATGAATTAATGAGAATGAAGTTAAGATTAATGATAGCGGCAGCGGGCTTATTGCTATGCGCTGGAAACACGTTAAGCGCTCAAGAAACAAAGTCGTTAGAAGGAACATGGGATATCGTTGTCGAAAAGGACGGAGAGCAATTGCCGTCGTGGTTAGAGATTAAACACTCTGGAACGAACACTTTGGTAGGGCGTTTTGTATATGCATTTGGAAGTGCAAGACCAATTGCGGAAGTGACGGTAAAAAATGATATTTTCAGCTTTGTTATACCTAAACAATGGGAGCCGGAAGGAACGGATATGACTTTTACCGGTGCTGTGGATGGCGAAGGTCTTAAAGGAACAATGATTTATACAGATGGACAACCGTATAGTTGGACAGCCGTTAGAGCACCAAAGTTAACTTACGTAGCAAAGGCCAAATGGGGTAAAACCAAAGAGCTTTTTAATGGTAAGGATTTAAGTGGATGGAAAGCTATGGGTGATAACCAATGGGTAGTAGAAGACGGTATTCTGTCCAGTCCAAAATCTGGTGCCAATCTGGTATCTGAGGAAAAGTTTAAAGACTTTAAACTGCACGTAGAATTTAAAGTGCCACCAGGAAGTAATAGTGGTGTTTACCTAAGGGGGCGTTATGAAGTCCAGATTACGGATGATAAAGGTTCTGACCCGTCAAACGTATTGTTTGGAGGTATTTATGGTTTTTTAACACCAAATGAAATGGCTGCTAACGATGCAAGTGAATGGCAAACGTATGATATTACATTAATCGGTCGTCGTGTGACTATTGTTGCGAACGGAAAAACGATAATTAACGATCAAAATATACCAGGTATTACTGGCGGTGCTTTAGATAGTAGAGAAGGAGAACCAGGTCCATTTTTAATTCAAGGTGATCATGGTCCTATAATGTTCAGAAAGTTTGAGGTTACGCCAAGAGTAGAGTAGTGGCTCAGCAATAATTTTTAAAAACGCCTATTGTCTTTAAACAATGGGCGTTTTTGTTTGCTACCAGTTAATTTCAGAGGTGACATTCAATGGTTGACGTTCTGTTGGAATGAAAGAATTCAAATCAAATTCATTGGCTTGGTGAATGGCCTCGTCAAAAGTAAAATTGCATTTGGCTTCAATTTCAGAAGGAGCGACTTCGTACGTTTTAAAAGCTTCTAAATCAAGAAAAGACAACCGGGTTAAGTCTTGGGTCAGTATAAATGACTTGGTTTTTAATTTTCCTTTTTCTTCGTACATAATGGTTTTGTAAAACTCGGTTGGAATTTTATAACCTCTATATTCACGGTCGTCCTCATGAAAGATACATCCGCCAATAATGCTCACACGAGATTGGTCCATTTCTGTTTGATCGTATAAGGAGTTTTCTAATTCGCCCCAAACACCACCTTTTCCACTTTGGTTGAAACTATCCATCTGTGGGGCAATATTAGTGAATACGAAAGAATCAGAATTGGCTTTTTTGGCTTCCGCATAACTACCCCAGTTTAAATCAACTCTTCGAGCGAGATGGCCACGGTCTAGCGGATTACTTTTGTACAATTTGTTTCCGGCCTGGTTTTCTGATGGTATTCTTGAATCTTCAAAAAAACTAGAGCCTTTTCTGGGAATTCTTTTCAAATTTCTTCCATCTATATTCCAAGCAACCCAAATAGCAAACTTTGTCCTGCTATGCAGCGCCAGTGAAAAGTGAATGTAGTCAATAACTTCGGAATCATTTAACTTAAAAGCATCTTCGCTATTGTTTAGTTGTGGCGTGTTTATATCTGTTTGCAGGAATTTTGGATTAAAAGGCATAAATCGTAATTCTTTGTTGTTGATTTTTTTATTTTTTTAAGACATACGAAAGTGACTAAACCATACCAAAATGCAGTTGGGAATAGTTTTAAGATTATGTTAATTATGATTAACTCTTATGAACAGGTTGTTCTATTATTAGGCAATAGTTTTAGTTGCTGTAATAGCTTCATTAATGGCATCCCAAAGATTTATACGTTTTTTAAGGGCTTCTTTGGCTACCGCTAGGGTTTCTTGCCATTTTTGTTCGTCATTTCCGCAGAGTTCAGAAACCATTTGTAGAGAAAGCGGGCCATGTTCATCTCCATCCAATTCAATGTGTCTTTCTAAGTAGTAGACAAACTTATTGTATTGTTTGTTTTCTGCATCGGCACTTTTTAGAACTTCCATAAACATATCAGGTATAACGTCTTCTCTTCCAAAAGTAAATGCTGAAGCTACCAAATGTGGCTTTCCGGTGGCTATGGTCTCAAATGAAAACCGAACAAAATCCGCTACTTTTTGAGCGATGCCTATTTCTTTCAATGCAGTATCAACTGTTACACCTTGCTCAATAAGGGTTATAAAACTATCTGATTTTGAAGTATCCGCACCTATTTGGTGCATAGCATCCAAATACATTTCAAAATGGCTTTTGGGTTCTCCCAGTTCATTTATATCACTTTCTTCACCATGTACAATTTCATTAATAAACCTAGAAAGGATTGGGTTACTGCTGGGTGTCCAAGGAATAGAAACGTTCGTGAGGGATACCTGAAGTGATTTTAGTAGCGACATAAAATCCCATACCGCAAAGACATGGTTTTCAGTAAAAACCTTAATGTCATCTATACTGTTCAGGTTTTTATAAAGAGGGTGATTTTGAAGTTGATTTCTTAAATCACGGATTTCATTTTCAATAAATTCAATTTGATACATAGGTTATTTTTTATTCGTATTGCTATGGGGCTGGATACGATATGTTTATTAGATGCAATATATAAAAATAAGAATAATCAATACTTAATGAAAGAATTGTATTACTATCAAGTTTGTGTGCAATGCAAGTTTCAATTGTATATTTTTTAACAATCACTCATATTAATTCCAATAGCCAAGCCGCCCTCAGAGGTCTCCTTATATTTAGAACTCATATCCTTCGCCGTTGCCCACATGGTTTCAACTACTTTGTCTAGAGGTACCTTAGCGTCTTTAGGGTCGGAACCTAATGCTAACTCAGCGGCATTAATCGCTTTAATCGCTCCCATACTATTACGTTCTATGCAGGGAATCTGTACAAGTCCGCCAATAGGGTCGCAGGTAAGACCCAAATGATGCTCCATTGCAATTTCAGCAGCCATTAGAACTTGTTCTGGTGTACCGCCCAGTAGCTCGGTAAGCGCACCAGCAGCCATAGCACTAGATACACCTATTTCCGCTTGGCAACCGCCCATAGCGGCAGAAATAGTAGCTCCTTTTTTAAAGATACTGCCAATTTCACCTGCTACGAACAGAAACTTTTTAATGTGTTCAAAACTGGCTTTATGATTTTCTATCACTAGATAATACATGAGTACAGCGGGTATAACACCTGCACTGCCATTAGTAGGGGCGGTTACTACACGGCCTAAAGAGGCATTTACCTCATTTACTGCCAAAGCAAAACAGCTCACCCATTTTAAAATCTGGCGAAATTTGACCTCGGTATTCCGTATTGTTGTTAACCAAACCTCTGGTGAATCATAATTTTTTGATTCGCCAAGAAGACTTTTGTTTATTTCAAAAGCCCGGCGTGTAACGTTGAGTCCCCCAGGAAGTTTACCTTCTGTGTGGCAACCAATGTACATGCACTCAAGCATGGTCTCCCATACATGTTTCAGTTGCTTGTCTATATCGGCATTGCTACGTAGCGAAAGTTCGTTCTCAAGAACAATCTCTGATATACTTTTATTTTCTTTTTGACAATAAGCGAGTAGCTCCGTACCCTTTTGAATGGGGAAAGGAAAACTGTCAAAAGTAGCTATGTTACGTTTGGCATTTTTTCGCTCTTTAACAACTACGAACCCACCGCCAATAGAGTAATAGGTATTTTTTTTAATTTTACCTGATTTTAAAGTAGCTTCAAATTGAAGTCCGTTGGCATGAAATTCCAAAAACTTCTTATGGAATAAGATATCTGCTTTTGGATCAAAGGGAATCTGTTTAGAATTTCCGAAACTCAAGAGATGTGTTTCCTGAATGTCCGCTACAATTGAGTGTATGTTCTCTATGGGAATTTCTACCGGATCCGTACCGGATAGTCCCAACATAATGGCATAGTCCGTAGCATGGCCTTTACCCGTTAGGGACAAAGAACCATATACGTGCACTCGTACACTCATAACTTCATCAAATATCTGAGCGGATTTCAGCTCCGAAATCCATCGTTCTGCGGCACGCCAAGGGCCTAAAGTGTGAGAACTTGAAGGACCTACGCCAATTTTAAGCATATCAAAAATACTGATGGACTCCATATTGTGCAACTTGTATTAAGTAAGGTATAAAGATAGATAAAGCATGCTTTTGGCAAAGTAAAGTAGGGGATAAGAAAATCGATAAATGAAACTCGTTGAGCCACTATTAACGGAAAAGTGGCAAGACAGTGGTTCTTGTTTTTAAGTTCATTTGTCTGAAGCTGTCGCTTTTAGCTCTAAAAAAGGTTGTTATTGACGCATTATTGGTCGTCTATAAAAACAAAAATGACATCATGTCAGGTTGGTATCGGTTGGCATATTGTTTGTCATTTAGAAATCGATTATAAAAATCAGCACTAATATTTAAAACATATAGCATGAGTAAAATTATAGGTATTGACTTAGGTACTACCAATTCCTGTGTTTCCGTTATGGAAGGTAACGAACCGGTAGTGATTCCTAATGCAGAAGGAAAGAGAACTACGCCATCTGTGATTGCATTTGTAGAAGGTGGAGAGATTAAAGTTGGTGATCCGGCAAAGAGACAGGCGGTAACCAACCCTCATAATACTATCTACTCTATTAAACGTTTTATGGGTAATAAATTTTCGGAGTCTAGTAAAGAGGCCGGAAGAGTTCCTTATAAAGTTGTAAAAGGAGATAATGACACGCCACGTGTTGATATTGATGGTCGTTTGTACACGCCACAAGAACTTTCTGCAATGATTCTTCAGAAAATGAAGAAAACTGCAGAAGATTATTTAGGACAAGATGTTACCCGTGCGGTAATTACTGTTCCTGCTTACTTTAATGATGCACAGCGTCAAGCAACAAAAGAAGCAGGTGAGATAGCTGGTCTTACTGTAGAAAGAATTATAAACGAGCCTACCGCAGCTTCTTTGGCTTACGGTATGGATAAGAAAGATACGGATCAAAAAATAGTTGTTTTTGACTTTGGTGGTGGTACGCATGATGTATCTATATTAGAGTTGGGTGACGGTGTTTTTGAAGTATTGTCTACTGATGGTGATACACACTTAGGTGGTGATGATGTTGATCAAGAGATTATTGATTGGTTGGCAGAGGAGTTTAACAAAGACGAGAGCATTGACTTACGTAAGGATGCCATGGCATTACAGCGTTTGCGTGAAGCTGCTGAGAAAGCAAAAATTGAATTGTCTTCTTCTGCACAAACAGAAATTAACTTGCCTTACGTTACTGCTACCGCTTCAGGACCTAAGCATTTGGTACGTACACTTTCAAGAGCTAAGTTTGAGCAATTGATCGGTGACTTGGTAAAAAGAACTATAGCTCCATGTGAGACTGCTCTTAAAGCAGCAGGTCTTTCTAAAAGTGATATTGATGAAATTATCCTAGTAGGTGGTTCAACAAGAATACCTGCGGTACAAGAAGCTGTTGAGAAGTTCTTCGGTAAAAAGCCTTCAAAAGGTGTGAACCCAGATGAGGTTGTTGCTATTGGTGCAGCAATTCAAGGTGGTGTTCTTACAGGAGATGTTAAAGATGTATTGTTATTGGACGTTACTCCTTTATCTCTAGGTATTGAGACTATGGGTAGTGTAATGACTAAGTTGATAGAAGCTAACACTACTATTCCTACTAAGAAATCTCAAGTGTTCTCTACAGCAGCAGATAATCAGCCATCGGTTGAGATTCATGTATTGCAAGGTGAGCGCCCAATGGCAGCGGATAACAAGACTATTGGTCGTTTCCATTTAGATGGTATTCCACCAGCACAGAGAGGTACACCTCAAATTGAAGTGACTTTTGATATTGATGCTAACGGAATTATCAAAGTTTCTGCAACGGATAAAGCAACGAACAAAACGCAAGATATTAGAATTGAAGCTTCTTCAGGTTTAACAGAAGAAGATATCAAGAAAATGAAAGCTGAAGCTGAGGCTAATGCTGAATCTGATAAAAAAGCGAAGGAAACTGCTGATAAGTTGAATGAAGCTGATGGAATGATTTTCCAAACAGAAAAGCAACTGAAAGAATTTGGTGAAAAATTATCCGATGATAAGAAAAAACCAATTGAAGATGCTTTAGGCGAATTAAAGGCAGCATACGAATCTAAAGACTTAGCGGTTATTACACCAGCTTTGGATAAGATTAATGAAGCTTGGAAAGTTGCTTCTGAGGAAATGTACAAGGCACAAGCTGAAGCACAACAGAACGGTGCAGCTCCTGAAGGCGATACTGCTTCTGCAGAAGAGCCAAAAGAAGGTGACAACGTAGAAGATGTAGACTTTGAAGAAGTAAAATAAGTATAAGCGCTTAGCGCTATGAATATAGGACCCGCTCAGTTTTTACTGAGCGGGTCTTTTCGTTTTGTAGATTTGGTACGTGTTTTGTTTTCAGTTGACAGAATATCAAGTAGTTTTGCAGTATGGTAAAAGAATTCTTGCTTGTATGTATTATGGTATGGGGAATATCTTCAACGATGTTTTCTCAAGACATCGAGATTTTTAAGGTTTCCGATTTTAATCTAAAAGGGAACGTAAAATCCTGTTTAGTCATTACGGACTATGGTAAGGAAGAATATTATTTTAACACAGAAGGCTTTTTAACAAAGTCCATTACCCGTTTTAATGACACGGATTACGAGACCACGTATTACAAATACTTAAACGGATTCCTTAAGGAACGCAGAGTAGAAAATTACATGGATGGCAGTTTTGATTACGCCACTTCTATTGCTAGTCTTTATGAAATAGATACCGTAGCAAGGAAGATAACCGAAAAAATCGTTTCCTATGAAAAACAACAGTTGGAAAAGAATGTATATATTTATGATGCGGATCAAAAACTTACTAAACTGGTCCGGACCAATACCAGTGGTATAGATGAGAGCGATTTTGAGTACGTTCAGAATGATAGTGTATCTACAATTACCCAGACAGTAAATGGTATGTTGTCTAAACTGATAACTACATCTCAAATAACGGAAAATGGTCAGCAACTAAAAAAAGTTGTTTCAGAAAATTATATAGAGGGCAATCTTGCTTCAAAAGTTGTTGAGGTTTTTGATGATAACAGTAAATTAACGGCTCATGGTGAATTTTTCTATGACAGCTCTACTCAAAAATGGATATCTCAAAAGGAAGAAAGCTATCAGTATGATGAAAATGGGTTTTTATCGTCTACTAAAACCAAAAAACGTTTTGGAGATTTAATTCAGCAGTATATATATCAGTTTGATAGTACCCCAGCGAACAACTGGGTAAAAGAAATTATAACACCAAATAATACGTACACTACAAGACGTATCAAATACTATCCTTCCGCAGCCGCAAATATTGCGGTAGAAGAGAAGAAATAAGGTAGTTTAGTAATATGACCTGTGGTCTATATAAAGATATGGGTTAGCAGGAAGAATCCGCTATAATTTTCCACTCCCCATTGATCTTTTTAAAGATTATCATAAAAGTACCATTGGCATCACCAACTTCTCGTGCCAAAAAATATTGTCCCATAACATAGTAAGACTCTTCGTTGATTTTTGTGACCTGATCAATCTTAAAGTTTAATGTCCCTATTTCGGCTTTGCTAGGATATCCTTTTTTATAATTATCCAAGGTCGTTTGCCAACCCTTGGTAATCTTACCGCCACTATAATAGGTTAGTTCATCAGATTTCCAATAACCCTCCATAAAGCCTTCCAAATCTTGATTGGACCAAGCGGTTTCTTGATTGTGAAGTATTTCTTTTATAATTTCAACATCACTGTTTTGAGCAGTTAAAGAACCAAGCGATACAAAGAACAAGAGTAATAGTATGGTTTTGTTTTTCATCATTCAATAGGTTTAGGGTATGAAAGGTTAAGGTATAAAAAAGCCCCGAAAAATTGACGGGGCCTTCAACTTAAAAATATAAACACTAAAAATTAATCACTTACATGAATATTAAGTATATACCAGAACAGTAGCATAAGGCTGGCAAAAAGACCTAAGGAAGCAGCTACATATTGGTTTGATTTGTATTTGTGCACAAGGTTGGAAGTCTGGTATAAAATTGACCCAGAGGCTAAAATAACCATGACAGCACTGAATAAAAGTCCAAGGTTAAAACCAAACAATATACCGGCTACTATGAGTCCAAGGGCAATTGCGAAACCAACGGCCAATATTGATTTTAAAAATGAAAAGTCTTTTCTGGTAAGCAAAACAATGGCGGACAGTCCGGTAAATAGTGAAAGAGTCATGATAGCCGCCTGATTCAGAATATTAAAAGAACCGTCTTCCGTGAATGAAAGTGCTATGAATATTAATGGAATAAAAATAAATGCCTCGGCAACAATGTATAATAGAAGGGCCAAATAGTGCATAGTATTGTCATCACTTTTTAAAGCTAAACGTTCCGCATAATTAGTGATGAACAGAAATGCACCTAACATAATCAACCAACTATACCCTTCCGTTAGCGATAGAGCAAAATTCAATACAAATGGAATTTGAAAAAATAGCGTTTCTACAACAACAAAGAGCAAAACTGCTCCAGCTAAATGAGTGTACGTTTTTCTATAAAAAATGGCTCGTTCGGTTTCGGTAAGTGTACTTACCATGTGGGTATTGGCACTTTGGTGGTTTTTCATGTTAGTGGTTTTGGCAGAGAACACAAATAAAAAAATATAATGCCAAGTGCCGGTAGTTTTTTGTTGAACGGCGTTTTTATTCGTTTTTAGAAGAATTCTTACATAACAATGACTAAAAGAAACCTAAGGAAATAACTTTAAAAAAATGACGGTTGGATTTTTTTCAATCTATTTTTTTGTTACGTTAGTAATGGAGTCTACAAGACTATAATGCTTTTTAGTTACTTTATATTTCGAAATCTGTATAACAAGAAAAGAATAGGTCCTATGTCGTTATTCGCTTTTTGCCTTAAAATGGCAAAAGCTTTGGTTATATGGTATTCTATAGTCTTTTTAGAAAGGTTTAATTGTTCTGCTATTTCTATATTACTGAATCCTTCTTGCTTACTCATCAAAAATATTTTCCGACATTTTGGAGGTAAGTTCTGTATTTCCTGTTGAACAATACCAAGCAATTTTTCAAAAAATATCTCATCTTTTTCAGTAAACCTTTCCAGCTCCTCTATATACTTTTTTTCTAAAGCTGTAACAGATTTTTGTTTTCGGTATTGGTCTATGAATTCATTATGAACGGATTTATAAAGAAAACTTTTTATAGTGAAATCAGTTTTTAAGTTATCTCTTCTTTCCCATGTTTTAATAAATACATTTTGAACAATATCTTCTGCTTGGTCCTTATCGTTTACCAAACTACTGGCGTATATACATAGTCTGTGATGATATATGTCTACCAAATATTCATAAGCACGCTCGTCTCCATTTTTTAAGTGTTCAATCAGGTGAATGCTATTACTAAAATCAGTTTGTATCATTATGTGAAAATTATTTTTACTAGTGTTTAGGTTTAAAATTATGAAAAAAAATGATAAAAATTTTAGGGTTATGTAAAATGGCTACGTAATAAAAGCAGATATCGTAATATGAAAGATTCAGGCTTCGAAAATTTAGTAGTGAAGTTTTTAACGCATTCTATCTCTTCAAAAGAGCTGGATAATTTGAATTCTGCATTAAAAAATGAGGACTGCAAACAGATGTTTCGGTCCCAAATACAAATTGATTACACCACAAGGCATATTATGAGTCAGTATAATAAGAATAAGGCCAAACAGGAATTAATAAGAAAGATACGCAAAGATAAGCGCACGGTAAAAATGCTAACTCTCTACAAATTTGGAAAATATGCAGCTGCAGTTTTATTGTTTTTTGGATTAGGGTATTTCTATTGGAATCATAATTTTTATCAGAATACTAGTAAGGTAGCTATAGAGAATACCGATCAAATTACTCTAGAACTTTCGGACGGGACCGTCAAAACAATATCTGAGGCAAGTAGCGCATCGGTTTACAATAAAAAAGGAGATAGGGTTGGTTTGCAACAAGGCAATCAAATTATTTATCATAAGGGCGGTAAAGCAAAGGAAATAGTTTTCAATACTGTAAGTGTGCCATACGGTAAAAGATTTGTACTCATACTCTCTGATGGGACCAAGGCCCACTTAAACTCAGGAAGCAGTTTGAAGTATCCGGTAGAATTCATGAAAGGGAAGAAACGTAAAGTGTATTTGCAAGGAGAAGGTTATTTTGATGTTGCAAAAGATGAGACAAGTCCTTTTATAATTACTGCTAATAAATTAAACATCCAAGTTCTGGGTACCAAATTTAATCTGTCTGCTTATCCAGAAGACCCAAATATCAAAACAGTATTGGTTGAAGGATCTGTTGGCTTTTTTGAAGAAAGCACGAAGTTTAATGAAGAATCAAAGCGTTTGATACCAGGGCATATGGCAGTATGGGGTAAACAGAGGCATGCAATTAAATTTAAAGAGGTGGATACGGACTTGTATACCGGATGGATGGATGGAAAAATTATTTTTAGCCACATGCCCTTTAAAGCAATTGTGAAAAAACTAGAGCGGAATTATAATGTAACCATAAACAACAGCTACGAACAACTTAACGAGGTTCGTTTTAATGCAAGTTTTGATACGGAAACTATCTCGCAAGTACTTGAAGCCTTTAGCAAAAACTATGCTATGAAATTCACTGTTAAAGGTTCACGAATAACTATAACAAAACCATAAAAAATGCCTATGAAATGAAATAAAAAAACCAACCTTTCAAATCAAAAAAAATCGGAAAATGCTCCAACATTTCCCGATTATGATTTAGAGTGATCCACAGTTACGTTAACCATCTAAATTTGAACAAAGATATGAAAAACCCATTTACTTGGATAGGAACTAACACTCCTTATCCAATGAAACTACAGCAGAAAATGAAAATCAGCTTTTGCGTTTTTGCCATTTTATTTTTCCAAGTACAGGGAAAACCGTCTTCGGCTGATACGGAAATAACCATCCAGTTACAGAATGTAACGGTGGAGAAAGTTTTACAGGAAATAGAATCTTTAACTGATTTTAAAGTATTGTATAATGACAATCAGGTCAATTACAATAGAAAAGTAACTGTAAGTTACGTGAGAACACCTATTACAGGCGTACTTACCGATTTGTTTAAAGGAACAGCAATATCGTTTGAGATTCTTGATACTCAAATTATTCTTACCCGTTCAACTTCTAAGGTGAGAAAATTAAAGAACAACTTAGTGTTGCAGCAGGAAATATCTGGAATTGTAACAGATACGGATGGAGTGCCGTTGCCAAGTGTATCTGTTGTAGAAAAAGGCACTACGAACGGTACAGCTACTGATTTTGATGGTAATTATGTGATTACTACTCAGGGCGGCAATCCTATATTAGTTTTTAGTTCTTTAGGATTCGCGTCTAAGGAAGTTTCAGTAGGCTCTTCAACACAAATCAATGTGGAATTGGCAGAGGACTCAGAGTCATTAGATGAGGTAGTGGTGACCGCCTTAGGTATTAAACAAGAAACTAGAAAGTTGGGGTATTCAGTAGCTAAAGTAGATGCAGATGAAGTAAATGTAAACCGTTCATCTAACTTCATGAATACATTACAAGGTAAAGTAGCAGGGGTAAATGTATCTGCTCTAGGAACTGGCCCGGGCGGATCTTCTAAAGTGCGTATTCGTGGTCAGTCTTCCATTTCTGGTACAAACAACCCGTTAATTGTTGTAAATGGGGTACCCATAGACAACTCTAGTTTCGGAACAAATATTGGTAGTTCCGGCGGGAGTGGTGAGCTAGGAACAAGTGATGGAGGTGTATACTCTGATGGAGGTGATGGTTTTTCAAGCATTAACCCTGATGATATTGAAAGCATGACCATCCTTAAAGGGGCTACAGGTGCAGCTCTGTACGGGTCTCGAGCAAAAGACGGTGTAATCATGATTACAACAAAAACTAGAGGAACTGGCCAAGGTATTGGAGTTACATATAACCTGAGTATTGCAGATCACACTCCTCTAGATTTTACGGATTATCAGTATGAATACGGTCAAGGTGAGAATGGAGTAAGACCTACGACCATAAACCCAACATCTGGTCAATGGTCTTTTGGTGAAAAGTTCCAACCTGGTATGACCCAAATATTGTTTGATGGCGTAGAGGTTCCATATGCGCCGGTTTATGATAGAATTAAGAAATTTTACAGGAGTGGACTTGATATTACCAATAGTATTAGCCTTTCCGGTAATGGTGAAAAAGGAGGGTTCAACTTGTCTCTTTCTAACCTCGAAAGCGATGGTATTACACCCAACAATGAATTTAAAAGGGTGAACGTAGGTCTGGGTGCTAGTTATGAACTTTCCGATAAATTATCCTTCAGCACCAACATCAACTATTCAAATGAAAAAAACACCAATCCTCCTAACGTTGGGCAGCAAGACAATACCATATCGGTTGCTTTGTACAATATGGCCAATTCAATGCCGCTTGGTCTGTTAGATGACAAGAAATTTGACGAAAGTGGAAATGAGTTTGTGTATTCCCGTTTTAGAAATAGGACCAATCCTTATTTTACTCTTAGTGAGCAATTTAATAATATAGAAAGAGACCGTGTTTTTGGAAATGCATCATTAAAATACAATTTCTTGCCATGGCTTTTTGGTCAAGTTAGGGTAGGTCAAGATTACTGGTCAAGAGACCAAGACTATAATGGCTATCCAACCGGGCAGGCTTCAAGGGCACCAGCACCCGAAGGTTTTGTTAACGGTACATATACCCAAGAAGTGAGAAGGTTTCGTGAAACCAATGTAGATTTTCTTATATCTGCTGCCAAAGATTTTGGTGATGATTTTGGACTTGGGCTTAATCTTGGGGGTAACAAAATGAAGCGTGTTTCTAAGCTAAATAGGGTAAACGTAACCGACTTTATTATTAGGGACCTCTATACTGTACAAAACGGTAGGGTAAAAGATCCTATTTATAGTTATTCTGAGCGCGGAGTAAATTCTGTGTACGGAGCCTTAGACCTATCATACAAAGACACTTATTATGTTTCCGGAACCTTACGGAATGATTGGTTTACGACTTTGGCAGCAGATAACAGAAGTATAATGTATCCTTCTATTTCGGCTAGTTATGTTTTTTCAAACTCTATTGAAGATTCTAGTTGGCTAACCTTTGGAAAACTACGTGCAGCCTATGCTGAGGTTGGTAGTGATACGGATGTTCCGGCTTATTCAGATGCCCTTTTTTATAATATAAATTCAAATCTTTTTGCTAATTCAGACGGGCAATTACAGCCAGTTGCCGCACCGAACACAAGTACACTTCCTAACCCAGACCTAAGACCGATGAGAGTGAAGGAAACCGAGATAGGTTTGGATTTACGAATGTTCGATTCACGTGTGAATCTAGATTTAAGTGTTTATAGAAAGTCAACATTTGATCAAATTGTACCAGCTCAAATTTCAAACTCCTCAGGTTTCGTGAGTACATTGATTAATAGTGGCGAGAGTCAAAGTGATGGAGTAGAAGGGCTGCTGACAGTTATACCTATACGTAATGAGGATTTTAAATGGGACGTTACTTTTAATGCTTCTTACAATAAGACAAAAGTAGTTAGCCTACTGACAGATACTCCTGGTGAAAGTATAGTTGTAGGTACACATGCTTTTAACGGATTTCTTTACCAAGTAGTTGGTGAGGAAATAGGGCAATTAGCCGGTTTTGGTTACAAATTTGACGACCAAGGACGACAGATTTTTGCAGATGATGGTAGGCCCTTACGTTCAGATGATATAGTGTTTTTTGGAAGCGCATTGCCAAAATGGATTGGAGGTGTTACAAATACTTTTAAGTATAAAAAATTCAACGCCTCATTTTTGATTGACTTTAAGTTGGGTGGTAAAATGATATCAGGAACGAATTTCAATGCTACTCGCCATGGTCTTCACAAAATGACCCTCGAAGGTAGAGAAGGAGGGGTTGTGGGTGATGGGGTTAACCAAGCAGGAGAGGTAAATACAGTTGCAACTCCGGCACAAACCTATTGGGAAGTAGTTAGATCGCAACAACTTATAGAGCCTATAGTTTATGATAGCGGTTTTTGGAAATTTAGACAATTGAACCTAGGCTATGATTTTGGAGATATGCTTTCGGAGAAGACCTTTTTTAGAGGTGTCACGGTCAGTTTGTTTGCCAATAACTTGTTTATTATCAAGAAATGGGTTCCTAATATTGATCCTGATTCTTTTGGGTATAGTTCGGATAATGTATCCGGTTTAGAATCTACAGGTGTACCCACTACCCGAAGTATAGGTTTAAATCTTAACTGCAAATTTTAAAGGAGAACATCATGAAAAATATAATATATAGACTTTTGAGTTTGACTATACTATTAGCGGTCTTCTCATGTGATAGAAATTTTGACGAAATAAATACCAATACGGTAGATCCAACAAGTGAAAATGTAGATCCCATATTTTTACTGAATAATGCTATTATAAACACTTCGTTTTCGAATGCCCAAATAGTTTATGATATGGGCTTGGTTCAGCAGATTGTCACACCTAATTCAGGGTTTCTTACTGGCGCAAATTACAATCAAGATAATCGAGTTGTAACTGATGACCATTGGGTAAAGTATTACGAAAATGTAATTAAGAATACGGGTGATATCATAGGTCAATTAGAAGCTGAAGGAGCTCCTGATCGCCCTAACTTATTGCACATGACTCGTTTAATTCAGGCGTTGACCTTCATGATATTGACGGATGAATATGGTGATATTCCCTATTTTGAAGCAGGAAAAGGAGTAACGGAGCAAATAGTTTTACCACGTTACGATACACAAGAGGTGATTTACAGTGATCTTATAAAAGAAGTTAAAGAAGCCGTTGATGGTTTGGATGAAGGCGAATCTTCTGAAAATGGTGAAGTTTTATATTCTGGAGACATATCCAAGTGGAAACGTTTTGGTAATTCACTATTGTTGAGGTTAGGAATGCGTCTTACTGAAGTGAACGCTTCTCTGGCCGAACAAACTGTAATGGATGCCTATAATGGAGGTCTTATGCAATCTAATGAAGACAACTATGTTGTTCGGCACGATAGTAATTTTACCAATGGAGCAGGAAACTTTCTAAACGCTTCCGAAGCTAATAATTTTTATTTGGTAGACACTTTTGTTGATTTTTTATCAGATACGAATGACCCTAGATTAATGTCACTCGCGTTGCGATTTGTTGGTGCTACCTCTGGCCCCGAACAAGTAATAGAATCTGGCTCTAAAGATCCTGCGGAACAGGTAGGTATGCCTATGGGGTATGACAATGGCACAATAGGTACGGTTGTAAATGATTTGGGATTGGCCAGTTTTTACGATTTTACTCAAGTAGACCGCTATCGAATTGTAAAACAAACTGCCCCCATGTACATTATTACTTATAGTCAGACTCAATTATTATTGGCCGAAGCGGCTATACGGGGGTGGGTTAATGTAAATCCGGAGGAACTATATAATGAAGGTGTAACGGCTCATATGGAGTTAATGGCTGAATATGATGAATCGGTAGCGATAGAGACGGCTGATATAAATGCGTATTTGATTGAAAATCCGTTCGATGCAAACAATGCTATTGAACAAATTAACAATCAATATTGGGTTTCCTGTTTTTTAAACGGACCTGAAGCCTTTGCTAATTTCCGAAGAAGCGGATTTCCAGATTTACAGAGTAATCCATATCCAGCCCAAGACATCAGTACTGATTTTGTTAACCGCTTAACCTATCCTAATTCCGAGTTGGCAGCTAATAATGAAAACTTGAGTGCTGCAGTGTCACAAATGGGCCCTGACAATTTGGAAACTAAAGTATGGTGGGACCAATAAAAAATTTATAAAACTAAAACAACAAGATAAAAATGAAAAATGTACTACAAGATATAATAGCGAAAAATAAAATGGAAGAAAAGGCCTATGCAGATGCCCTTCAATCAGAAATTAAAAATCCAAAGACGGGTGATGATCGGAGAAATTTTTTAAAGAAAACAGCTTTAGGAGGCATAGCTCTTTCAAGTTTTATGGGGTATTCTTTTGAAGATAGAATATCGGAGACTACTTCTAAAGTTAATAAGGCTTCGGCTCCTTCTGAATTGAAGATAACGGATATGCGTTATGTGGTAACCAATGTAATGGGGGGTACACCCATAATAAAAATAGAAACAAACCAAGGTATTCATGGTCTTGGCGAAGTAAGGGATGCCGCAGATGTTAAATATGCCTTAATGCTTAAAAGTCGCATTTTGGGAATGAACCCTTGTAACGTAGAAAAAATCTTTAAAAGTATCAAACAGTTCGGGGGGCCTTCTCGTCAGGCAGGTGGGGTCTGCGCAGTGGAAATGGCACTGTGGGATTTATGTGGAAAAGCATATGACGTTCCTGCTTGGCAACTTATGGGCGGAAGATACCGGGATAAAGTCAGGCTGTATGCCGATACACCGGAGGCGAATTCTGCAGAAGAACAGCAACGTTTAATTAATTTTAGAATTAAAGAGCAGGGGTACACTTGGTTAAAAATGGATGTGTCTATTGGTGAGTTGAAAGGAAAAAAAGATACCGTCGTAAATGGTAAATTCTGGGAAGACTCCAAAGGAAGCTTAAGTCAATGGGGAGACCAAAGGAACTATATGTCGTATGGTAACACCATGCATCCCTTTACTCAAATCCAGATTACGGAGAAGGGTATAGAACATTTGCAGCAAGTGGTGGAGGACGTTAGAAATATGGTTGGTTATGAGATTCCAATTTCAACAGACCATTACGGGCATTTTGATATGAACAATAACATCCGTTTGGCAAAGGCGCTTGAGAAATATCGTCTGGCATGGTTTGAAGATATGGTGCCATGGCAGTATACAGAACAATGGAAAGAGATAACGCGCTCTATTGAAACTCCAACGACCACTGGTGAAGATATTTATTTGTTGAAGGACTTCCTACCATTGATTCATGAAAGAGCAGTTGACATCGTTCACCCAGATTTAGCTTCTTCGGGTGGGCTGTTAGAAACTAAACGAATTGCGGATTATGCAGAAGAGTTTGGTATTGCAATGGCCATGCATCAAGCTGGTACTCCGGTGTCATTCATGGCAAATGTACATTGTGCGGCGGCCTCGCAAAACTTTTTAGCATTAGAGCATCATTCAGTAGACCTTCCATGGTGGGAGGATTTAGTTACTACTGTAGGTGGTTTTAAAATGATAGATAAGGGTTTTGCAACTGTGCCATTAACCGCTCCAGGATTGGGTATTGAACTTAATGAAGAGGTGTTGAAAAAGCATATACACCCTAAAGATAAGAGCTATTTCGCACCAACGGATAAATGGAACGATTTAATGTCTCATGACCGTACTTATAGTTGATTATAAGCTATCAAGAAGTAAGCAATAGTAATACGGTTACTAAAATTTTATTTGAGTTGGTTGAATTGAAAATGTTGATCTCCTCGATTACTTCAATCGAGGAGAATTAGCAATTGCAAACTTTCAAAAATCAACCTTATAATAAATACATGTATTCACCAACACCAATTAATTTAATTATACCAAAAAAAACACAAATGAGAACAAAACTATTTTTAGGAATAATCTTCATGTTAATAGCGGGTTCCGTTTCAGCTCAAGGGGTGGCGGCATCACCAGAATATATAAAACAGTTAACACTAAAATGGGAAGGTGAACGCTTTGATGATGGTAGGCCACACGTTTCAGATGCGCTTCTAGAACGACTTAAGAATATTCAGATAGAAGAAGCTTGGGGTTATCTCCGTCGTAAAGGTTATAACAATCAATATGAAGGTGATTGGAAAATACTACACCCAGAAAGTATTATGACTGGGCGTGTACTTACTGCACAATATACTCCGCTAAGACCAGATTATCAACAATTGGTTAAGGTAATGGGGGGCAATGAAAAACGAGATACTATTGGAGGAAGTAACTCTTGGCCTATTGAAATTCTTAAACCAGGAGATGTTTATGTAGCTGACGGCTACGGACGTATTATTGATGGAACACTAATAGGTTCTAATTTAGGAAATGCTATTTACAATAACTCACAAAATGGAGTCATTTTTGACGGGGGCGTACGCGATGTTGCAGGTCTTTTGGATATTGAGGGTTTCAATGGTTGGTATCGTGATGATGACCCATCATATTTAACAGAACAAATGCTAACGAGTATTAATACGCCAATTAGAATAGGAAGGGCTATTGTATTACCTGGTGATTTAGTACTGGCCAATCAGCATGGTACCATTTTTATACCTTCTCATCTAGCAGCAGAGCTCGTACTCTCGTCTGAAGTAGTTGGACTTCGTGATCAATTCGGTTTTCAACGATTAAAGGAGAAAATATATACCCCTGGTCAAATAGATACCAAATGGACCGATCCTATCAATGCTGATTTTTTAATGTGGTTGAAAAATTATCCTGATAAGGATTTACCTATGACAAGGAAAGAGTTAAATGAATATATGAATAAAAAGAAAGATTGAGTTTTCATCAAACTTAAATTATAACATTAAGAAATGTGGAATAAGATACTGATATATGCTTTCGTTGGGTTGTTCACCGTGTTGAGCTATTCTCAATCTTCGGGTGATAAGGTTGAAATTGAAAATGCGGTTACTAAGCTCTATGCAGCCATGGTTTCTAAAGATAAGAAGGAATTACAAAAACTCACATTGGATGGTTTATCTTATGGACACTCCAGTGGTACTATCGAAAATAAAGAAGAATACTTAGAGGCTATAATGACAGGGACGTTTATTTTTTCCTCTATTGTGGCCGAAGACCAATTAATTATCATTTCTAGAGACACAGGAATTGCAAGGCATTTATTTGTTGCTACAGGTACAAACAAAGGAAAGAGTGCCAACGTGCGTATAGGTGTTATGATGATTTGGCAAAAGAAAAATGGAAAATGGCTTTTGCTTGCACGTCAAGCTTACAAACTATAATGAAAATACAAAATTTTGAAAAAAATTATCCTTTACTCCATAAGTTTGGGCTTAGCGGGCCTATTATTAGTTTTAATTATCGCAATGATAATTTCTGGTAATATTGAAAATGCTGGAATCGTATTTCTTTTGTTTTTTGCGTTACTGGCGTTTGGTTTCAGCGGCTATAAGATTTTAAGTGGACTAGTCTTTACCACCATGATTTTTGCGGGAGTCTCTGCAGCTTTGTATTATCCACACCTCTTTACATACGTTGGAGATTTTAAACTTACTGCCTTAATTATACCCCTTATTCAGATAATTATGTTTGGAATGGGAACGTCCATGAGTTTAAAGGATTTTGCTCTGGTATTTAAAACACCAAAAGGAGTAATAATAGGTGTCTCTGCTCAATTATTGATAATGCCATTAGTGGGTTTTGCTTTGGCTAAATTAAGCGATTTTCCATCTGAAATTGCCGCAGGTATAGTTTTAATAGGATGTTCTCCCAGTGGCGTTGCATCTAATGTTATGGCATATTTAGCAAAGGCAAACTTGGCACTTTCCATAACCATCACTTCCATAGCAACCTTATTGGCACCTTTTTTAACTCCATTATTAATGAAGTTATTGGCGGGGGAATTTATTGAAATCAATGTGTTGGATATGATGTGGAGTATAACAAAAATGATTATCCTTCCAATAGGTGCGGGACTTCTTTTTAATAAACTATTTACGACTAAATTATTGGATCGGGCAATGCCTATTGTTTCGATGTTAGCTATTGGTGTTATCATTACTGTTATTACAGCCGCAGGTAGAGATAGCCTCTTAGATATAGGCGGGGTTTTAATGCTAATAGTACTTGTACATAATTTATTCGGATATAGTTTAGGGTATGGTTTTGCAAAAGCATTTAAAATGTCAGAACGAGATGCTCGGACCATTGCTCTTGAAGTAGGAATGCAAAACGGTGGTCTTGCATCAGGTATAGCTAATTCGTTGGGTAAAATCGCGACAATGGGCTTAGCTCCGGCAGTTTTTGGTCCGTTAATGAATATCACTGGGTCCATCCTTGCTTCGTATTGGCATAAAAGACCTGCCGATATTTCCCTAGAAGACTCTACAGACTAATGTTGCGACTATTTTTTGCCAATTTTCTTCTTCCATTAGATGAGGTTATTTAAAAATGCCTCATTAAAAAAGTATATTGTTAAACACATTCTATACCCACTAATTGATAGTTAATTATGACTGATTAGTTTCAAGGAAACCTTAGTTTTGTCTCTGTTTAAAAAATATCACCTATTTTGTGAATAAAGGATAAAAGAAGAATAATTAATTATAAGTATGGCTCGGTATTCAAGAATAAAGGTGGCTTCCGTTATGAAAGAAAACGGTATGGTACCATTATTTTTATCACCTAGATGTAGAATTGGGACGGAAAGTATAAAAAGCATGTTATGATGGCGGCTCGCGCTTAATGGAGTTCACTGCTCGTGGTAATTTTGCTTATGAAGTCTTTTTAGAATTGAATAACTATACGATAAAAGAACCTCTAGGAATGGTAATGGGTGTAGGTTCTATTACCGATGTAACTGCTGTAAGTTTGTTTATGCAAATGGGTTCGAACTTTATTGTTACTCCATCACTTCGTGAAGATATTGCTTGTAACCGAAGAAAAGTACTTTGGTCACCAGGTTGTGGTTCTTTGGTGGAAATTAACCGAGCAGAAGAAATGGGTTGTGAAATTATCAAACTTTTCCTATAGCCAGGTTATGTGAAGGCTATAAAAGGTCCACAACTATGGAGAGTGTTATGCCAACTGGTAGTGTTGGGACTGGTGAGGTTAACTTAAAAGGTTGGTTTGATGCCGGTGTAACCTGTGTAGGTCTGGGCTCTTGATTAATCAACAAAGATATTCTGGCCAGCAAGAATTTGCTGGCCTAGAAAATCAAGTAATTCAAAATTAATTTTTATAATAAAGCTGAATTTTATTCGAAAAAGGACTTTCGAATCCCCAACTCTAATCCTCGTAATTCGGCTAGTCCGCGTAAGCGACCAATGGCGGAGTAACCGGGGTTGGTTTTTTTATGAAGATCATCCAACATCTGATGGCCGTGGTCAGGTCTCATAGGAATTAATGCATCTTTTCTACCCTCGGCTTTTCTTCTGTTTTCTTCGGTAAGAATTAGCTTAACAAGGTCGTACATTGGTACATCGCCTTCTAAATGATTTGCTTCATAGAAATTTCCGTTTTCATCACGTTTAGTACTTCGCAAATGTAAAAAGTGAACCCGGTCCGCAAACCGTTTGAACATTTGCGGTAGATTGTTATCGGCTCTGGCGCCCAAAGATCCCGTACAGAAAGTAATTCCATTATTTATGGAGCTTACCTTATCAAATATATAGGCATAATCTTCCTCGGTACGCATTATCCGTGGCAACCCTAAAATAGAAAAAGGTGGATCATCTGGGTGAATGCACATTAGCATTTCGTTTTCTTCCGCGGTAGACATTATTGCATTTAAGAAATAAACAAGATTGTTTCGCATATTGCCTTCATCCATGCCTTTATATGTATCTAGCGTGGCTTGAAACGGACTAAGGTCAAAACCGGTCTTAGGTATTTGATAGTTTTCCGAAGACCCCGGTAAACCGGCGATAATCGTTTTTACCAATTTATAGATGTCCTCTTCAGACATACCGTTGTAATATGCTTTGGCTGCTTCTATTTGAGATTCCGTAAAGCTATTTCCGGCATTAGGTCTTTTTAAAATAAATAGATCAAAGGCAGCAAGAGCTGCAGCATTGAAGAAAAGTGCTTTGGACCCATCTTCTACTTCATGATCTAAGCTTGTGCGTGTCCAATCTAGCACTGGCATAAAATTATAGCACACCACATTAACATTACATTGAGCAAGGTTTTTTAAGCTCTGTTTGTAGTTTTCTATAAGTTGTTCAAAACCATTTTGCTGTGTCTTGATGCTTTCATGAATAGGTAGGGATTCTACTACGGACCACACTAAACCATTTGCTTCCAAAAGGTTTTTCCGTTTCTCTATTTCTGATACTGACCAAACTTCTCCATTTGGTATATGGTGCAATGCCGTTACTATACCAGTTGCGCCGGCCTGCTTAATATCCTCAAGGCTTACAGGGTCATTTGGCCCATACCATCTCCATGTTTGTTCCATATTAGGTACTTCTTAATTGGTTGATAATTATATAAGGTTGATGAGTTATACTCCGCTAAAGGCACTAAACCCACCATCTACAGGAAGAACAATGCCCGTAATGAACTTAGATGCATCGCTACATAAAAATTGAATGGCACCGTTCAATTCTCCAACTTCTCCAAAACGGCCCATTGGTGTGTTTTTAATAATGGTTTCACCTCTTTGTGTAAACGACCCATCCTCATTTGTAAGTAATGCTTTGTTCTGTTTCC
The DNA here is from genome assembly GCF_009725985.1 of Zobellia amurskyensis. Taxonomy (GTDB): domain Bacteria; phylum Bacteroidota; class Bacteroidia; order Flavobacteriales; family Flavobacteriaceae; genus Zobellia; species Zobellia amurskyensis. The sequence goes on along the minus strand of NZ_RCNR01000007.1, from coordinate 84,442 downwards.
CGATAAAGAAACCAGGTGCTATGGCATTAACACGAATACCGCTTCCGAATTTAGTGGCCATCTCTACGGACATCCATTTGGTGAAATTTTCCATGGCCGCTTTAGAGGCAGAATATCCAGCAACTCGGGTAATAACCCTATCTGCTGCCATAGAAGAATAATTAATAATGACACCTTCCTTTTGTTCGGACATGACTTTGCCGAAAATTAAAGACGGAATAAGAGTTCCGTTAAGGTTTAGTTCTGTGACTTTTTTGAAATCATCAATTTTAATATCAAAAATAGTTTGGTCAGGCGCTACGGTTGCACCAGGTAGATTTCCGCCTGCTATATTTAAAAGAATATCTATCCTACCATAGTCGGACAAAATTTCGTTCTTGGCATTATTAAGTGACTCTTCACTCAAAATATCCGCTTCGTACGCTTTAGCGTGTCCGCCCACGTTTTTAATTTCATCTAAAAGTGATTGTACCGATGTTTTTTTTCGTGTCAACAAGGCCAATTTGGCTCCAGACTTTGCTAAGCTTTTGGCAACACTACCGGCTAGAGCACCACTTGCTCCAGTTATAACTGCGATTCTATTTTCTATATCGAACATTCTTTCAATTTTAAATTAAAGGACCAAGATAAAACAATCTAACCGATTACCCAGATATGGGATGGGCATATTCCTATTTTGATTGAAGTTGTTTCAAGTAACACAAATGGATTATTTATAGGTAAACATAATCCAATTTAGACGAAATAAAGAAAAGATAATCTAAAGATCGGTATGTGAAAAACTAATGATTTAGCTGATAAATGACATATTTAATTGTCTTAAATACATTTTTTGTGTGAAATGTACACTTAACAGTAGCCTCAGAACCATATGTTGCACTCATCTGACCATTTGTTGTTAAAGAATCGTTAAATAAAAGGCACATTTGACAAACTATTAGATAGTAAATAACTCAATTAAACTCGTCATTTTATGAAATTAACAAAATGGAAAAGCAAAAATTGGCATCCTCAAAGATTTCTTGTGGGGTTGTTATGGTTGGCAACAATCGCCTATGGTCAAGCTCAAGAAATTGCAGTTAGTGGTACGGTTATAGATGATTCAGGACTGCCATTAGCAGGAGCCAATGTAGTAGTGAAGGGTACTACCACAGGTACTCAAACGGATTTTGATGGAAATTACACCATCTCGGCAGATGGTAAGGCAACACTGGTATATAGCTATATTGGCTATACAACACAAGAAGTAGCCGTTAACAACGAACAGAAGATAGATGTAACTCTTGCTGAAGATGCAAGTAAGTTAGATGAAGTAGTTGTAATTGGTTATGGTACGCAAAAAAAATCAGACTTAACAGGAGCGATAAGCTCCGTAAGTTCAGAGGAGATTAATGAGATTGCGGTGGTAACTGTTGGGCAGGCTTTGCAAGGTAGGGCCCCTGGTGTTACGGTAACTGCTTCAACTGGTCAGCCTGGTGCTAATTCTACCATAAGAATTAGAGGTGTAGGTACTGTTAATAACTCTGACCCTTATGTAATTATTGACGGTGTTCCGGGAAATTTGAATAACCTGAACTCTGCGGATATTAAAAGTATAGAAGTCTTAAAAGATGCTTCTGCAACGGCTATTTATGGTTCCAACGGGGCCAATGGTGTTATTTTGGTTACTACAAAAACAGGTAGGCCAGGTAAAGTAACAGTGAATTTTGATAGTTATATTGGTACTCAAGAAAGAGCTAGAGATTTAAACATGTTGGATTCACAACAATGGGCAGGATTAGTAAATGAAGGGTACACCAACGATGGTTTAGAACCGAAATTTTCAGCGGACGAAATAGCCAATATGGATACTTATGATTGGGGAAATTTAATATTCCGTACAGGATTCATTCAGAACAACCAGCTTTCTGTTTCTGGAGGGAATGAATTTGCATCATATTTTGTTTCATATGGTTATACTGATCAGGCGGGGATTTTAAAATCTTCAGCCTTTAATAGACATAATATTAGAATTAATAACGAGTATAAATTAAATGATAATATTACGCTAGGCCATAGATTGTCTTATTCCGTTAGAGACCAAAACACAAGATCAGAAAGTGGAGTTTGGTTGTGGGGACAAACAGCAATTCAAGGTTATGGGTGGGAACCTAATATACCTTTTTATACGGCAGATGGTTTGTATTCTTCACCAACATCTGTAAGTGCTATTCATCCCGATGCGGAAGTACGTTACAGAACAAATAAAAATACAAATCGTGAGTTTAGTTTAAATGCATATTTAAATATTAACTTCCTTAAAAACTTTAGTTTTAGAACTACTTACGCTCCTCAATTCACTACATCTGAGCGATATGACTTTGACCCGGTAATAGATCCTGGTAATGTTGGTTACGGGGTTACAGGTGGTATTTTAAGAACGCAAAATCAGTTAGAGTCCAGAGCTGATCAGTCAAGGAGCTATACATGGTCCAACGTTCTTACTTACAACAACGATTTTGGTAAGCACGGTATTACGCTTATGGCGGGTCATGAACAACAAGAATTTACAGGTATTAACACGAGAGCATTTGCGACTAATCTTAGTGACCTGTTTGGTGATAATGTAGTTGTTGAAGATGGTAATTCTACCACAGGAGCAGGAAACCGATGGGAGTCTAATTTATTCTCTTTATTTTCTAGGTTTATTTATAATTACGATAACCGCTATCTTTTAACAGCAACTGTTCGTAGGGACGGTTCTTCTAAATTTGGTCCAGAAAAAAGATATGGTACCTTCCCTGCAGCAGCCTTGTCATGGAATGTTCATAATGAAAAATTTATGGAGAACAGCTTTTTAGATCAATTTAAAGTTCGTGCAGGTATTGGTGAAATAGGAAATAGGTCTATTGATGATTTTGCTTTTTTCTCAGAATTGTCAGTTGGGCCAAGTGCAGGTGTTGATGTCGTTTTTGGAGATCAGAGAGCATCAGGAGCTGCGTCTAAGGGTGTTGCCAATCCATTGTTACAATGGGAGTCGACCACTACAACAAATGTTGGTGTAGATTTAGGTTTTCTTAATAATAGATTGACGTTTTCTGTAGATTATTTTGACAGAAAAACTAAGGATATGATTTTATTAATTCCGCCACAAACTCAGTCTTCTGGTCTAACGGAGTCTACTTTATTTAATAAAGGAACAATGAGTAATACGGGTTGGGAATTTGCTTTAGGCTACAGTAAACAATATGAAGATTTTGGTTTTAGCCTTGGTGCCAATATGGATATGATCGATAATGAATTAACTTCCCTAGATACAAATAACGCATTTTTGGCTGTAGGTGGTGCTTTTGGTCAAAACGGGTTTCTTAGATCGGAACCAGGTTATGAGGTAAGTTACTTTTACGGCTTTGAAACAGATGGGGTTTTTCAAAATGATGCAGATGTAGCTGCTGCTGCAGAGCAAGGAGCAGTACCTGGTGATCTTAGGTTTGTAGATCAATTAACGGTTGATACAGATGGTGATGGAACCCCTGATCAGGTTGATGGTGTGATTAATGCGGATGATAGAACTAAAATAGGTAGTCCGCATGCAGATTTTAATTATAGTTTCAATTTGGATTTTAATTATAAAAATTGGGATTTGGGAATCTTTTTACAAGGAACTCAAGGTAACGAGATTTTTAGCTCACTACCTTACTTTTTTGAAAGTGAACTGGGTTCTGGACTTCAAGAAAGTGCGTTAGGTAGATGGCATGGAGAAGGAACTTCTAATACCTTACCTAGAGTAACTTTAGCGGGTAATGCAAGAAACATTCAGATTTCAGATAGGTATGTCTATGACGGATCATACCTAAGGGTTAAGAATTTGCAGTTAGGATATAACTTCTCAGCAGATTTGGTGGATAGAATTGGATTGGATAAGTTGAGAGTCTACATCTCAGGACAAAACTTACACACTTTTACCAAGTACGATATTGGTTTTGATCCAGAAATAGGAAAAGCCCCTAACGAATTTGGCGAGAATAATTCCTTGGTGATAGGATTGGATAGAGGTGGATACCCGCAGCCAAGAACATTTCTTTTCGGAATTAATTTAACATTATAAGATTATGAAAAAGATAGTATATACACTGATTACGGTAATGATTTTGGCCTTTACGGCATGTAAATCAGATGACTTTTTAGAGCCAACTCCGTATGGTTTGGCAGGTGATGAAACTTTTTTTAGAAACGAATCGGACGCTCTTCTAGCAATCAACGCAACCTATAGAGGTTTAAGGCAATGGTACAATAATTTTCAGGGCGATTATGGCTGGGGAAATATTGGTACGGATGACGCTTGGAAAGGTGGGGCTAGTCCTGCAGATCAAGATCCGTTGACTGCTTTGGAAAATTATAATATTCTAACTACAGTTGGTGAAATTGTAAATAGATGGCCAGAGGATTATCAGGGCATTAGAAATGCAAATAAGGTAATCACAAATGTTCCGAATATTGAAATGGATGAAGCTCTAAAAACAAGAATCATAGGAGAAGCATATTTTTTGAGAGGAGCCTATTATTTTGATTTGGTAAGATATTTTGGAGGGGTTCCAATTTATAGAGAAAATTTTCAGCTTCCAGACGAATACCTAACTGTAGGAAGAAGTTCTGAACAAGAAACATGGGATTTTATAGAAGAGAATATGTTAGAGGCTATTTCACGACTTCCAAAAAAATCTGAATATGCTGCAGAGGATATAGGTAGAGCTACAAAAGGGTCGGCGCTTGGTTTTTTGGTTCGTTTAAAAGCGATTCAGAATGATATGGCAGGTGTAAAGAAATATTCAGAACAATTATTTGCTCTAGGAGAGTATGAATTGGCACCTACATACCGCGAAATTTTTCAACCTGCCGGTGAAAATGGTTCTGGTTCAATCTTTGAAGTTCAGTTTAAAGAAGCTAACGAAGGTGGTGGAGCTGTACAATTAGGTAATGCAACTGGGCACGCTTTTGGACCAAGATCAGGTGGTTCGTACGGTGGATGGGGATTTACTATGGCCAAACAAGAGTTGTTAGATGAATTTGAAGATGGCGACCCTAGATTAGAACATAGTTTTTATAACGTACCGGGTCAACCATATGCTCCACTAGATGGTGTAAATTCTTATTTTGGTAAGAAGGTGGCATATGCTCCGTATTCGGATTACCCGATACCAGCTCAAGCTGGTGATGGAGGAGTGAACTGGAGAGTTTTGAGACTTGCTGATATTTATTTAATGTATGCTGAAGCCGTGGCGGAATCTGATCCATCAACAGCTGTTGAATACGTCAATAAGGTGAGAAGAAGAGCGCGAGAAGGTGACAATAGTATATTGCCTGAAGTACCGGCCGGCACAACTGGTCAAGCTTTGATTGATGCTATTAGACATGAAAGACGTGTAGAGCTCAACTTAGAAGGATTAAGAAAACAAGACCTTCTTAGATGGGGACGAACAGATTTGTTGACCCCACTTGGGTTTATTGTTGGGAAACATGAAAAAGTACCTATTCCGCAGGTTGAAATAGATAATTATGGAGGCGTTTTAGAGCAGAATCCAGGGTACTAATTTTAACATGACATACTCTTAACAGAGATGTAACAGACAAACGATCTGCCCACTACATATTGGGCAGGTCGTTTGCCTATTTAAATGAGCCAATTGATAGGAGTTTAGTTGTTGCGAATATTTTTATATAGATTTAGTTTATGAAGTATAAATTATCAATCATTGTAGTTTCAGTTCTTGGGGTGTTTTTATCAGTTACACTTATTGGTTGTAATGATAAGGTTAAGACTGAAATCGTTAAAGGCGAACAGCAGAAAGATAAAGCTCCACTTTTTAAACTTGTTCATCCAGATAGTTCTGGCATTACTTTTATGAATCATGTTGAAGAGAATCTTAAAAATTATGTGGTTCACTTTAATTATGTATATAACGGTGGTGGTGTAGCTATTGGGGACATTAATAATGACGGGCTTTCCGATATCTATTTTTCGGGAAATGAAGTTTCGAATAAGTTGTATTTAAACAAAGGTGATTTTAAGTTCGAGGATATAACAGATTCCGCAGGGCTAAACGGTGGTGGAGGTTGGCATACGGGTATTAACATGATTGATATTAATCATGATGGTTTTCTTGATATTTACATCTGCCGAGGAGGGTATAAGGATACGGATGAAGAACGAAAAAATCTGTTGTATATCAATGATGGTAATATGAAGTTTTCCGAACAAGCTGAAAAATACGGTCTCGCAGATAAAGGATATTCGGTTCAAGCGATGTTTTTTGATATGGATAACGATAATGACCTAGATATGTATCTCACCAATAGACCCGAATTATTTTTTCAGACGCCTGATGAAATAAACAAAGGAGAACAGGAGAATAATAATCTTTACAGAGATAAACTGTTTTTAAACGAAAACAATAAGTTTGAGGAAATAGGTCTTAAAGCGGGCATTGTCAATAATTACGGTTATGGGCTGGGTGTTAGTTCTCTTGATGCTAATAATGATGGCTTAACGGATATTTACGTAACAAACGATTATGAACAATCTGATTACTTGTATATCAATCAAGGAAATGGCAAGTTCAAAGAAAGTATCAAAAAATATACAAACCATACTTCTTTTTATTCAATGGGTATTGATGTGGTAGATTTTAATAATGACGGTTTTGAGGATATTTTAGCCCTAGATATGGTATCTGAAAATTACGTCCGTAGTAAGACTACCATGGCATCCATGAACTTGGAAAAATATAGGGAGATTATGGAACGTGGCTACCACAGTCAGTATATGCACAATATGCTGCATTTAAATGGAGGTAACGGCTTTTATAGTGAAATTGGTCAGATGGCGGGAATAGCAAAAACAGATTGGAGCTGGTCTTGTCTTGGCAGTGATTTTGATAATGACGGCTACCGAGATATTTTCATTAGTAATGGCTATAGAAGAGATGTCACGGATAAAGATGCTACCAAAAGGTTTTTCAATTACATCAATAGTAATGAAATTAAGCAAAATTCAGATGAACAAAACCTGAAGAACATTTTGAATCTTTACCCAACAACAAAATTAACAAATTACATATTCCAAAATAATACAGACCTTACTTTTAATAATAAAGTAGTGGACTGGGGACTTGATCAGAAAAGTTTTTCAAACGGTGCGGCTACAGCAGACTTGGATAACGATGGAGATTTAGATTTGGTAGTAAATAATCTTGAGGATATTGCATTTGTTTATGAGAACAAACTAGATGAACAACAGAAGCAAAATTATATTAAACTTAGTTTAGAGGGACCTACAAAAAATCCCGATGGCATAGGAGCTAAGATAGAATTGAAATACAAAGACAAAGTACAGTACCATGATTTTAAGGTTACCCGTGGTTATTTGTCATCCGTAGAGCCAGTGATACACTTTGGACTTGGGGAAATAAATCTAGTTGATCAAGTTAGGGTTGTCTGGCCCGATAAAAAAGTTAGTTTACTTAGGAGTATAAAAGCAAATCAAGAAGTCAAGATTAATTATTCGGAAGCTACAGTAGAAAAAATTGAAGAAAAAAAAGAGCAAAGCCTCTTTGCAGAATCTACAGGGGATATCCAATCTAATTTTAAACATATAGAAAATAATTTTGATGATTATGAACAGCAAATTTTGCTGCCTCACCAAATGTCTAAGCTAGGTCCTTTTGTTACTGTGGGTGATGTTAATGGTGATGGTTTGGATGATTTTTATATTGGAGGTGCATCGGGCCAACCTGGAGCAATATATACTCAAAATCATCTTGGAAAATTTAAACCTTTATTGAACCCGGTTTTTAAATCGGATATGGGGCATGAAGATATGGGAGCTACATTTTTTGATGTAGATGGAGATGGAGATGAAGATTTGTATGTGGTAAGTGGGGGTAGTGAGAATAAAATTAATTCAGAACTATACCAAGATCGGCTTTATATCAATAATGGAAAGGGAAGTTTTAAACATTCAGAAAAACTTCCAATATTAAAAACTAGTGGTTCATGCGTTATTAAACATGATTTTGATTCTGATGGAGATTTAGATCTTTTTGTTGGGGGAAGACAAGTACCGGGCAAATATCCGTCTTCGGCAAATAGCCATTGGTTAAGAAATGATAACGGGGTTTTGGTAGATGTTACGGAATCTCATGCTTCTGTTCTGCAGAATCTAGGGATGGTTACAAGTGCGGTCTGGGCCAATGTGGATAATGATAAGGCAGAAGAGCTAATTGTGGTTGGTGAGTGGATGCAAATAACAATTTTTAAAGTTAAAAATGGCATATTAGAAAATGTGACGGATAGTTTTAATCTTGGTAAAACCAGTGGTTGGTGGAACAAGGTTGTTGCTGCTGATTACGATAAAGATGGGGATGTTGATTTGATTTTGGGAAATTTAGGCGAAAATTACAAATTTACAGCATCTAATGATAAACCTTTTTATGTCTTTGCCAACGATTTTGACAGCAATGGAACTAACGATATTTTTTTAGCTAAAAAATTAAAAAATAATTTGGTGCCAATTAGAGGTAAAGAATGTTCAAGTCAGCAAATACCCGGTTTAAATAAAAAATTTAAAACATACGAAGGCTTTGCAAAAGCAGATTTACCTACTATTTTAGGAGAGAAAATAACCGAAGCAACTCGGTATGAAACCCAAATTTTTTCATCTATTATTTTGGAAAATACAGAGCAAGGACTCAAAATGCATAGATTACCTGCTGAGGCGCAATTTTCTACTGTTAACGGAATTGTATGTAATGATTTTGATAATGATGGCATTCAGGATATTCTTTTAGGTGGCAATAAATTTGAGGTAGAAATTGAGACCACTCGAGCAGATGCTTCTCCAGGATTTTTATTCAAAGGTAATTTGCAAAAGAATTTAAACATGGTAAGCTCCTCTAGAAGCGGTTTCTTCGTTCCTTACAACGTTAAAGATATTCAGCAGATTAAAATTGCAAATGGGCAATTAGGCATACTGGTAACTACAAATGATGATGTTTTAAGACTTTTTAAAACAACGGTACTATAATACCCCAGGTTACATATGAGAAAGAAATTCAGTTTATATAACGTTAAGGGTTTTATGTTAGCACTAGGCATTATCACCTTTATCGGCTGTACATCAAAGAAAAAAGAGCATAAAAAGGCAGATATTTTAGTTGCCCAGAAAACCTTGAAATTTGAGGTAAAATTAAAAGAACAGACCCAGATTACCTTTGCAAATACAATCACGGAATCTAAAAATCTTAATTATTTCAATTTTCCATACATGTATGCCGGTGCGGGTGTTGCTGTTGGGGACATTAATAACGATGGACTTCCAGATGTGTTCTTTGTGGGAAATGGAGTGAATAATAAACTTTACTTGAACAAAGGAGATTTTAAGTTTTTGGATATTTCGGATTCTGCAAATATAGGAGGTAAAGAAAAACCTAGATGGTCTAGTGGTGTTACTATGGCAGATGTTAATGCAGATGGTTTTTTGGATATTTATGTATGTGTTAGTGGACCGTCTCCGGACAAACGAAATTTACTCTATATAAACAATGGAGATGAAACTTTTACTCAGGATGCAAGTAAATTTGGTCTGGATGATGCAGGGTACTCTAATCAAGCCACCTTTTTTGATTTTGATAGAGATGGTGATTTGGATATGTTTCTGGCAACTTATCCTCCAGCAGAATTTCAAAGCTCTAATGCTTTTTATGTTGAGAAGCAAAAGTCTGCATCAATGCAGGAAAGCGATCAATTATATGAAAATATCGGAGGTAACAAATTTGAGAATATAACCCAAAAGGCAGGTGTCTTTAATTTTGGTTTGAGTTTAAATGCCAGTGTTTCCGATTTTAATAATGATGGTTGGTACGATATTTATGTTTCGAACGATTTTAACTCACCTGACTTTCTCTATATCAATCAAAAAGACGGAACATTTAAAGATGGGGTGAAAGAATATACGAATCATACTTCTAATTTTGGAATGGGTTCTGATGCTGCTGATTTTAATAATGACGGGTGGATGGATATTATGCAGGCAGATATGATGTCTTCATCAAATTTTGGGAAGAAGAGAAACATGTCTTCTATGAGACCGGAATATTTTCATGAAGCAGTAGAGTTAGGGCTTCATCATCAATATATGAGAAACAGTCTTCAAATGAATAACGGCAATAGTTCGTTTAGCGATATAGCGGAGCTGGCAGGAGTTTCCAATACGGATTGGAGCTGGTCCACTCTTTTTGCGGATTTAAACAATGATGGATGGAAAGATATTTTCGTTACCAATGGAATGCGAAGAAGCGTAAACAACAAAGATTACGAATTAAAAATTGCTAAGGCAATAGAATCAGGACAAATAGCACCTAGTGAGCGTTACCTTTTGACTAAAAATATGCCTGTAGAGCCTGTTAGCAATAAAGTTTTCGTAAACAATGGAGACTTAACTTTTTCAGAGGATAAAGACCCACAAGGACTTTCATATTTTGGTTTCACCCACGGTGCTGCCTATGCCGATTTGGATTTAGATGGTGATTTGGATATGGTAATCAATAACTTGGATAGAATGTCAATGGTTATTGAAAACAAAATTGAGGATACTCATTATTTACGTGTTAAACTAAATGGGAATCATGAAAATACATATGGAATTGGTGCAAAAGTAAGATTGGTAGCAGATGGAAAAAGTCAATATCAAGAAATGATGCCTAGCCGAGGTTATCTTTCTTCTGTTGAGCCTATAGTTCATTTTGGTCTGGGGATGGTAAATGAAATAGATACACTACACATTAAATGGACGAGTGGAAAGGAACAGGTTTATACCAACTTAAAAATAAATCAACTTGTAGAAGTTTCAGAAGTTGAATCAGTCAAAAGTGATATTGCATTAGTGCCTAAAAAAAGAATATTCTTTAAAGAAAAATATGATTCGGGGTTAGAATTCCAACATGTAGAAAATCAATTCAATGATTTTGATAAACAGGTTCTTTTGCCTCATCAGCTTTCTAAATTTGGTCCGTCTTTGGCTATAGGTGATATCAATGGAGATGGTTTGGATGATTTATATGTTGGAGGGGCTTCAGGGCAAGAGGGTAAATTTTTCTTTCAGATAGGAAATGGAAAGTTTGTAGAAAAAGGATCAAAGGCCTTGTTAAATGACAAATGGCATGAAGATACCGGAGCAACTTTATTTGATGTTGATGGTGATGGAGACTTAGATCTTTATGTTGTAAGTGGGGGTAATGAACATGAGGAGAACTCACCATTTTATCAAGATCGACTATATGTTAATGATGGAAGCGGTACTTTCAGAAAAGATATAGAAGCACTTCCGGTAATCGGAATTAGTGGTATGTCAATTGAACCTTACGATTATGATAATGATGGGGATCTAGATCTTTTCGTAGGCGGTAGGTTAGTTCCTTGGGATTACCCTAAATCGGCAAGTAGTATTATTTTAAAGAATGACAATGGTACGTTCTTAGATGTGTCCAATATCGTAGCACCTGAGTTACAAAACATAGGTTTAGTGACTGATATGGTCTGGACAGATTATAATAATGATAATAGGATTGATTTTATATTGGTGGGAGAATGGATGCCGCTAACCATCTTTGAACAAGGCAAAGACGGTTTTGAAAAGAAACAATTAAAAACTTTGGAAAACACAGAAGGTTGGTGGTACAGTATAACAGCGTCCGATCTTGATGGTGATGGTGACGATGATTATGTAGCAGGTAATTTAGGTCTTAATTATAAATATAAAGCTACTGAAAAATCACCGTTTGAAGTATATTATGCGGATTTTGATAAGAATGGCTCAAATGATTTAGCGCTTGGGTATTATGAGAATAATACATTATATCCCGTTCGGGGAAAACAATGTTCCACGGAACAAATCCCAACTTTAAAAAGCAAGTTTAAGTCTTATGATGCTTTTGCGAAGGCTAGCTTTTTTGAAGTTTATAGTATTAAAAATACAGAAGATGTACTTCATAAGAAGGCAAATACATTTGCTTCTTCATTTTTTGTAAATAACGGGAAGGGCTTTTTTGAAGAGCACAGATTGCCTAATATGGCTCAATTATCTTCAATAAATACTATAGTAATAAAGGACTACAACAAAGATGGTGTTAAAGACATTATTGTTGCCGGTAATTTGTTTTCATCAGAAGTAGAAACTCCAAGAAATGATGCAGGCTCAGGTTTTTATATGCAAGGTTTTTTAAACGATTCAGGAGATTATGCATTAAACCCGATACACAATAGTGGTTTAAAATTTAATAAAGATTTAAAAGATTTACAGCCCATTTTAATAGAAGGTAGGGAATTCCTTGTTGGCGTAAATAATAGTGGTCCGCTTCAAATATTTGAACATTTAACACAATAAAGATTTTCCTTTATTTATTTTTCATCAAAGTATTAGTACTTTAATATGAATACATTTAAGTGCAGTAGTCTTTTTTTGTCTAAGTTCTGACGAGAATTTTTGATTAATTTTATTAGTTAAAATATTGAAATAACCAAATGCACTTTTTACTACATTTTATGCTTAAAACTACATTTGAAAAAAGTCATATTTTACTCGTAAGAAACAAGTGTTTTTGGACGCTTTGTTCTTTTTTTTTGTTTCTGAATGTATTCACAGGTAGCTCTCAAAACCATATCAGCTTCAAGCATATTACAACTAGTGATGGTCTTTCACAAAGTGATATTAATGCCATTTATCAAGATAAACAGGGGTTCATGTGGTTTGGTACCCATGATGGACTAAACAAGTATGATGGATACAAGTTTACGGTATACAATCCTAGTACGAACAAGCCAAGCAAGATTAGTAGTAATCTAGTTTCTTCAATAGTTGGCGATGATAAGGGCAATCTTTGGGTGGGCACAACAGGCAGCGGACTCAATTTTTATAATTCTGCAACAGGTAAATTTACATCGTACACTAATGATGAAGAAAAGGCGACTAGCTTAATAGGGAATCATGTTACTACATTATACAGAGACAGTAAAAACCGTCTTTGGATAGGTGTTCGTGATGGTCTTGATATGGTAGACCTTAACAGCCCTCATGACAAGGTGGAATTTCAGCATTTTAGCTCAGAACAGGACCCCTTTATTATAGGTTGGGACGGAAGTTCAATTTACACGATTTATGAAGATAAGAACGGACAAATCTTAGTTGGTGGGGCTACAGGTCTTTTTAAATTAAAGAAAGATTCAAACGGAAGGGATTATTTCGGAAATGTAAGTAGTACGTTAGGGCTTCCAGATTGTATTGTTAAAAGTATAACCGAAGACAACCTAGGCAGACTGATTATTGCAACGAACATGGGGCTTTTTTGCCAAGTTAAAGGTAAAGGAAGGGAGTTAGTGAAAATTGATGATACTAATTTTAATTGCCTTCTAGTAGATAATAATAATCGTATTTGGGCAGGTTCCAATGAAGGTCTATTCTATTTTGAGAACACATCGCTCGATAAAAAGCCGAAGTTCATCAAACTTTTCACCTACGACTCTAGAGATGTTGGTAGCATTAGTAAAAATATAATAAAATCATTGTACCTAGATAAGACCGGTATCATCTGGATAGGTACCAATGGAGGTGGTGTCAATACTTTTGATCCAGGTAAAAAGCTGTTTTTAAATGTGAGAAACACACCTGACCCTCAGAGTTTAAGCTACGATAAAATTAGGGCAATGTATGAGGACAGCAACGGAACCGTATGGGTAGGTACCGAAGGCGGTGGACTTAATATGCTATTAAAGAAAGATGATGACGGTAATTACAATAAGTTCCAGCACTTTAGTTCAATTTCTAGAACATTTGCCATTGCGGAAGCAAAAATAGACAATAAGAAAACTTTGCTCATTGGTGCAGAAAGCAGTCCCGGTTTATACTTTCTGGACATTAGTAATCCAAATAAGGTCAAAGAATCAAATTTAAACCCTCAAGGTTTAATGCATGGTGTATTCAGTCTGTTAAATGATTCGGGAGGTAATATATGGATCGGTACTTATACTTCAGGTGTTCATAGATGGATTAAAAAAGAAGACGGTAAGGGCTATTATAAATCAACCTTTAAAAGTTTTCCAAAACAATCCAATGCTTTGCCCAGCAATATTATTAGGGATATTCTTGAAGATCATGAAGGTAATATTTGGTTCGCAACAGGTGATGGTCTTAGTCGCCTAAATGCGGTTGAACGATACAAGAAACAGCCAAAATTTGAAAGCTATAAAAATGACTCGGATAACCCAAAGTCCATAAGTCACAATTACATACTTTCATTATACCAAAGTGCGGCCGGAGAATTATGGATAGGAACTTTTGGTGGTGGGCTTAATAAATTTGTGCCTGGTGAAAACGGTGAGGACAGTAGTTTCATTTCTTATTCAATAGGTGATGGCCTTCCAAATAATGTCATTAAAGGTATTTTAGAGGATAGAGAAGGAAATCTATGGCTGTCTACCAATATGGGACTTTCTAAATTTAACCCTACCAATGAATCCTTCAAAAACTACAATGAGAGCGATGGTCTGCAGGACAACGAATTTCAAGAATTAGCTTGTGTAAAAAGAAGTGATGGGGAAATGCTTTTTGGGGGTATAAATGGATTCAATGCCTTTTATCCCGAAGAGATAAATGATAATGAACAACCTGCCGAAACAGTGATTACGGATTTGCTGGTTTCTAATACATCCGTTAAAATTGGAGAAAAAGTAAACGGTAAAGTTATTTTAGAAAAAAGCATTAATCAAATTGATAATGTTGAGTTAAGCTATATACAAAACAATTTCTCCTTTGAATTTGCCGCCTTACATTACGCCGCACCCTCAAAGAATAAGTTCGCTTATATGTTAGATGGTTTTGATAAGGATTGGGTACAGACCACTTCGGACAAACGTTTTGCTACGTATACAAACTTAGGACCGGGAGATTATGTTTTTAAGGTGAAAGCATCCAATAACGATGGCTTATGGGATCAATCTCCTTCAGAAATAAAAATTAAGATTACACCACCAATTTGGCTATCCTCCGCGGCCTATCTTTTTTATGGTTTATTGGTCTTGGGGGTTTTATGGCTTTTTTGGCGATATACGTTTATTAGAACCAGTAAGAAACACCAATTAGAGCTAGATCATCTTGAAAAAGAGAAGTCTGAAGAAATGCAACGGGTCAAGCTTGAGTTCTTTACGAATATTTCGCACGAATTTAGAACACCGCTTACACTAATAAAAGGGCCACTTGAATATTTAAGAAAGGATGGATTAAAAGTGAGCCAGACCAAAGTTCAGGAACAGTACAACATCATGTACAAAAACACTAATTATTTACTGAAATTAGTGAATCAACTATTAGATTTTAGAAAGATAGATCAGGGTAAAATGCACTTGGTAGTTCGTAACAGTAACGTAGTTGAATTTATTCAAGAAGTATGTCAGCCCTTTCAGTTTTTGGCTCACAAGCAGAATGTAGACTTTAATATCTCCGCCACGGATGATACTATAATATCGTGGTTTGATCATGATGCATTAGAGAAGATAATGAACAATCTTTTATCTAACGCATTCAAATACACACCGGATGGCGGTCACATTAATGTAGAGATTTCAATAGAAAAGAAAGATGCTCATGATGGAAAAGATAGAAACGTACTAATTAAAGTTAGAGATTCTGGTTTAGGGATTGCAAAAAATAGGGTGAATACTATTTTTGAAAGGTTTAATACACAAGATAAAAAAGATAGAAGAAATCTTCAAGGAGCAGGTATTGGCCTATCGTTTACAAAAAACCTTATAGAGTTGCATCAAGGCTCTATTGTGGTTAAGAGCAAACCGAACAAGGGTACGGATTTTGTCGTAAGGCTTCCAATGGAAAAAGACACCTATATGAACATTCCAGAGGTAAGTTTAAAAGAAGTTTCGGAAAGTGATTTCTTGGTGCGCTCATCGGAAACAGAATCTTTTGCTATAGGTATTAATGATGAAATTGTAGATGAAGATGTTTCCAAGTCACGGCCAAAACTACCTATTTTACTTATTGTAGATGATAATGCGGATATCCGTACTTTGGTAAAACAAGCATTAGATAGTGAGTACGTGATATATGAAGCTGAAAACGGGAAGCAGGCTTTAAAGATGGCGAAGAGTCTTATGCCTAATATGGTATTAACAGACATTTTAATGCCAATAATGAACGGTACCGAGTTTTGTGAAAAATTGAAGACGGATAAAGAAACAAGCCATATCCCTGTGGTAATGCTTACGGCAAAGGCTTCTGAGGAAAGCGAAATAGAAAACTTAAAATTGGGAGTAGAGGGATATATACGTAAGCCTTTTGAAATGGAGCTTCTGCAGCTTACTCTTTCCAATATTTTAAAACAAAGGGATCAACTTAGAAAACAGTTTACCCGGAATATTACGCTGCAACCAACAGAGATTGCGGTTACCTCGGTAGATGAATCTTTTCTGCAGACTGCTATTGAAATTGTAGAAAAGCACATGATGAACACGGATTTTAATGTTGAAATGCTAGTAAAGGAAATGGGCTATAGCCGCAGTAATCTTTACATGAAATTCAAAGAGATTACGGGTCTTTCCTCTAGCGAGTTTATTAGAAACATTCGCCTTAAAAGAGCGGTACAGCTTTTTGAACAGAGTGACCTTTCTGTTAAAGAAATAATGTACAAGACCGGCTTTAATACAGCATCTTACTTTTCAAAGTGTTTTAAGAAGCAATTTGGGGTCATACCTAGTGAATATGTGACCAAATTAAAAGAAAAGAAAACAACCTCATAGATTAATAATGGAAAATAACGTATTCATCAAATTTGGCCTTTTAACATGTTTTTTAGCTCTAATAGCTTGCGGACAGAAAAAAGAAGCGAAAACAGCAGCAGTTTTAGAAGAAGGAAATGAAAAACCAAATGTAATTATAGTCTTTACGGATGATCAAGGTTATGGAGATTTAGCTTCTCACGGCAATACTATACTAAAAACACCAAACCTCTCCGCTTTCGGAAAGGAAGCCTTAGAGTTTACAAACTTTCACGTGGGAACAACTTGTGCGCCTAGTCGTGCTGGTCTTATGACCGGACGGAATGGCAATAGGAACAACGCGTGGCACACTATAGCGGGTTGCTCAATTTTGTTAGAGGATGAAAAGACCATAGCACAGGTTTTTGAAGAAGATGGTTATAACACGGCTATGTTCGGTAAGTGGCATTTGGGCGACAATTATCCGTTTAGGCCATTTGACAGAGGGTTTCAAGAAACACTTTACAATGGTGGGGGCGGAGTTCAACAGACACCTGATTATTGGAACAACACCTATTTTAATGACACGTATTTTAGAAATGGGGAACCGGAAAAAGTAGAAGGTTATGCTACGGATGTATGGTTTAACGAAGCTATTAAATACGTGCAGCGCACTAAGAAAGAACCTTTTTTCTTGTATTTACCACTTAACGCAGCACATTCACCATTTAATATACCTGAAAGCTATGCGAAAATGTATGAGGACGCACCTTTAACAGACGTACAAAAGCGATTTTACGGAATGATTACCAATATTGATGAGAACTTCGGAAAGTTGGTTACTTTTTTAAAAGAAGAAAAATTATTCGATAATACCATAATCATTTTTACAACGGATAATGGCACCGCAGCTGGTATAGCCAAGAATAAAGACGGAAGTATTTCGGGCTACAATGCAGGTCTAAGGGGTACCAAAGGAAGCCATTATGACGGAGGACACAAGGTCCCATTTTTTATCAGTTGGCCTAATGGAAATATCAAGAAAGGTACTGTAAATAATGAGTTGGTGGCCAATGTGGATTTGTTGCCTACATTGACTAAAATGGCAGGAGTGCCTTTTAAATCCGAAAAACCTTTAGATGGAAGCGATATGACATCGGTTATCAAAGGTCAGTCAGAGAATGTTGACCGTATGTTGGTTATAGATACACAACGTGGTCAGTGGCCGGAAAAAGGTAAAAATAGCTGTGTCATGAGTACGGAATGGCGTTTGATAGATGGAAGTGAATTGTATAATATTGTAACAGATCCAGGTCAGAAAAATAATGTTGCATCTGAACATCCAGATTTAGTGCAAAAGATGCAGGCTTTCTATGATTCATGGTGGACAAGTATTGAACCGGAAATGAGATATGCAGAAATCCCCGTTGGACACAAAGAAGCAAACCCAGTTGCGATAACTGTACATGATATGCATACTACAGATAATATTCCCTGGAACCAAGTTCAAATAAGGCAAGGAGAATATGCTCCAGATGGATATTATAGTATAAATATTGTTGAAGATGGCGATTACCAGTTTAAGCTTTACAGATATCCACCGGAATCTGGGTTGTCTTTAAATGCTGCTTCGGATGAAATTATGGCTTCCTCTACGGTAGATGAATTGCCCGTAGGCAGAAGTATTGTTTTTAAAAGAGCCGAGGTAAATCTTGGGGATATTTCATTAGCGGAAAGCGTTAATGAAAATGAAACATATGCTCAGTTAGAGGGAAAATTTAAAAAAGGTAGTTATAAACTTCGCAGTGATTTTATTACGGCAGAAGGCGTAAAATTCCCAGCATATTATATTGTAATCGATAAAAAGTAAATCTATGAAAAAGGCCAAAAAAAATGTTGAAACAAAACCAAGTTTAACAGCTCCTCTATCACGTAGGTCGTTTATATCCAAGACCGCTTTAGTTGCCGGTGCAATAAGTATTGTACCACGTCATGTATTAGGCAGAGGGTTTACGGCACCAAGTGATAAGGTTAATTTAGGTTACATAGGTTTAGGAAAGCAAAGTATAACATTGTCCAATGCTTTTTTGGCGAACACAGATGAAGCGCAAATTGTTGCTGGTTCGGATGTGTGGACGACCAAAAATGAATGGTTTAAGGCACATGTTAGTAAATTATATGCAGATAACCGTAAGCAACAAAACTATAGGGGGTTGACCACAACAGGAAATTACCTGGAGCTTTTAGAAAGAGATGATATTGATGCTGTAATTGTTGCGACACCTGACCATTGGCATGCAATCCAAGCTATTGGTGCTATGGAAGCTGGTAAGCACGTATACTGTGAAAAGCCTTTGACTTTAAAGATTCAAGAAGGTATAGATATGGTAAAGAGCGTTAAAAAAACGGGTAAGGTTTTGCAAACGGGAAGCATGCAGCGCTCATGGGCAACCTTTCAAAAAGCTACGGAAATGGTAAGAAACGGCCATTTAGGAGATATCACAAAAGTATTGGTCAATGTAGGTGACCCCGCTATACCTTTCAATATGCCATCGCAGCCCGTACCATCTCAACTAAATTGGAACCAGTGGTGTGGTCCAGCTCCTTTATTACCTTATAACGAAAGACTATCTCCTCAAGAAAGCAAAGCATTTTTTCCAGACTGGAGATTGTTTAGCGAGACTGGTGGAGGTATATTAACGGATTGGGGCGCTCATATGTTTGATATTGCCCAATGGGGCTTGGGAATGGACAGAACCGGCCCGGTAAAATTTATTCCTCCTGCGGATAGAAAAGCAGTAAGAGGTATGCAAATGTTCTATGAAAATGGAATTGAAATGGTGCATGAAGATTTCGGTAGAGGATGGGGAGTTAGGTTTATAGGAAGTAAAGGTAACTTGGATATTAGTAGAAGTTATCTAGAAACTGACCCGCCTAGTATTTTAGAATCTCAGGTAAGTAAAAAAGAAGATTTAAAATCTAGAGGTAACCATTACCAAAATTGGATTGATGCCATTAAAAATGATACACCGCTTATTTCTGATGTTGAAATAGGTCACCGCTCTGCAAGTGTTGGAAATATCTGTAATATTGGGTATCAATTGGGCCGCACCTTGCAGTGGGACCCGGAAAAAGAAAAATTTATTGGTGACAGTGAAGCTAATAAGATGAAGAGTAGAAAAAATAGAAATTACTAAAGAATTAACCTCCGGGTCTTTTTTTCCGAAAGGCACCGGGGGTTATTCCATTTTTTAATTTAAACATTCTTGAAAGATAAGATACGGTACCTAGCCCTGTCTTTTCGGCTATCTCCGCCAAAGTATTATTGGTAGTAAGTAAAAGGGTTTCTGAGCGTTCAATGCGGATGGTCTGAATATATTTACTAGGTCGTATCCCAAATTTTTGCTGGAAAACCCTAGAGAAATGGTCGGCACTCAGGTTAAAATACTTTGCAAGATCAGCAACGGTAAGTTGTTCATGTAGATGTCCTTTTATATAGTTAAGGACTTCATGAAAATCACTTCTAATATTTAATTTTGAACTTTTGCTATTCTGTACAAAAGAAGCGAACAGGAGTTGGAGAAGCCCTTGGGTTTCTATAAATGATTTAGCGGATAGCAAATCGTTTTTCCTTTCTGTTTCAACTAAGAATTTTTGATTATCATAAATTTTAGGATCGTCATCTACTAAATAACGCTTTGGGTGAAGTTGGATAATGTTCTTAAAATAATTGAAATGATTATCATTGGCCTCAATGTCGTATCTAAAATCTTTCACATCATAAATAGAGAGTCTATCGCCTAGTTCTTCAATAAAGTGAATATAATATAGCTCTAAATGGTCATCACATTGAAAACGGCTATAGGTAAAACTTGGAACAAGATAAATATGATCTGGCTCAAGGTCAAACTCTTCATAACTATGGTATATTTTGGCAGTGCCCTTGGTCACTAAATATAACCGGGAAAAAGGACTGATAACATTATCATAATCCCACTCGGAATTTAGTTTAGCGTAGCCACCATGAAGAAAAGTAAGTTTCAATGATTGCAATATCTTGTTCATAAGAAAAATGTATTTTATCGGATTTTATATGCTATTCTTCCCGTAATAAAGATATAAATATAGCCTGTAATAATTGATTTTCAAGGGCTTTTGTATGAAATAGGGGGTTATGTCCCTTTGTGCTATTGTTTATAAAATGTCGGATATGTGCAACTCATAGCCTGATTTATGCAAGAAATTGACAAAACAAATGATTTAAGTTTGTGGAAAACATAAATTTTGTCATAAATAATGTTCAAATTAACAAACTATATCGTTTTTTCTTTAGCGCTCGTACTGTTTTCATGCGGTGGTCCTGACCTTCCTGAAGATGTAGAACTGGCCTATCAGAAGCTTCCGGAAAAAGTAGATTTTAATCAGCATGTTAAACCCATATTATCAGATAAGTGTTTTATCTGCCATGGGCCGGATAAAGCTAAAATTAAAGGAGGGCTACAGTTGCATGATCCAGAATTGGCCTATGCGGAATCTACCAATACCCCAGGGTTGTTTTCAATAGACCCAGGGAATCCTGGAAATAGCGAAGTTGTAAGGCGTATACTAACGGACGACCCGGAAATTATAATGCCGGCACCTTCCTCTCATTTAAATTTGTCGCCTAATGAAAAGGCCATGTTGGTAAAGTGGATTGAACAAGGGGCGGAATACAAAGACCATTGGGCTTTTCTAAAACCGGAAAGGTATGATATTCCCAAAGTAAAACAAACGGATTTAGTTAATAGCCCTATAGATAATTTTGTTTTGGCCACCTTGGAAGAGAAGGGACTTTCTCCATCTAAAAGAGCGGATAAGGAATTATTATTAAGACGTGCTTCTATAGATTTAACAGGTTTGCCTCCTACTTTGGAAGAGATGAACTCATTCGTGAACGATAGTTCGCCAAACGCTTTTGAAAAGCAAATAGACCGTTTGTTGGCATCATCACATTACGGAGAACAAATGACTTTGGATTGGATGGATGTTTCCCGTTATGCAGATACCCATGGTTATAGTAATGATAGGTATAGAGACACTTCGCCATGGAGAGATTGGGTCATTAAATCCTTCAATAAAAATATGCCTTATGATGAATTTATTACATGGCAATTGGCAGGCGATTTATTTGAAAATGCAACAACGGAACAAAAGTTAGCAACGACCTTTAATAGATTACATCCTCAGAATTTAGAAGGCGGAATTATAGATGAAGAATTTAGATCGGAATACGTTGCCGATAGAACCGCTACGGTAAGTCAAGGTATGCTAGGATTGTCCTATGCCTGTGCTAAATGTCATGATCATAAATATGACCCTATCTCCCAGAAGAACTATTTTGAGATGTACGGTTTTTTTAACAATGTAGATGAGACCGGATTAATTCCTTGGGATTTGGCAACACCTGTTCCTGCAATGTTGCTCCCAACTGAAGAACAGGAGGGTGTACTGGCCTACCTTGAGAAAATTGTAGAAGAATCAGAAGATAAGTTAGAACAAACCGTCAAATCGGAAAGCAAAAATTTTGAACAGTGGTTGTCCGGTAATTCATTTCAAAATATTCCAGTAAAAAACAAGCCAAGAGGTTTGGTCGCTTCTTTAGATTTTGATAATCAAAACTTAGTGAATACGGCTGGTGGAAATGGTAAAAATCATATTAGAATGCGTCAACAATTTGTTGATGATGAAAAAGCCATTTATAAGGATGGAGCTACTGGTAAAGGGCTTTTTATAGATGGGGACACTTGGCTGGATCTAGATAAAATAGGGGTTTATAAACGTAACGAACCTTTTAGCATCTCTATTAAAGTATTTATTCCAAAAGATCTTGAAGACGGAGTTATATTCCATAAAATGCAAGGGCCTGAACTACATAGTTTTAGAGGTTACCATTTAAAAATAAAAGAGAATAGGTTAGAAGCGCTTTTTGCTCATGTTTGGCCGGATAATTCAATGGTAGTAGAATCCGTTAAGGAAATTCCAAAAGAAAAATGGGTGCAGGTTACACTTACGTATGATGGATCTTCAAAAGCTAATGGAATAGGTATCTATATGGATGGGGATAAGTTGGAAACAACAACTTCTTTTGATAACCTTTATAAAGATATTGTCTTCAACAATATGAATAATTATATCTACAAAGAAACCGTAGAGCCTGGTTTAAGGGTTGGAGCTATTTGGAGAGGAAAGGGTATTGGTAATGCCATTGTAGATGATTTGATGGTCTTTAATAACGAGTTAAGCGAGATTGAAGTAATGCAAATAAGTACTACGGATAAGCTTAAAGAGTTAGTAGCGAAATCTAAAGAATCGCTTAGTGACAAGGAAAAAGAACAGCTTACTCAATATTACCTGTTCAACAAATCCTCAAACTTTAATGAAGCTATAACAACCTTAGAGAAAAACCGGAGGGTTTTGGTAGACAGCATAGAGCCTGTAAAGCAGATTATGGTAATGAAGGAACGAGAAACACCTAGACAGACTTACATTTTGGATAGGGGTAATTATGACTCTCCAACAGACTCCGTATTTCCTAATGTGCCAACAGATATATTTCCAATGGATGATAGTCTGCCAAAAAATAGATTGGGACTGGCTAAATGGATAACGGACAAAGATAATCCGTTAACCGCTAGAGTAGCCGTAAATAGGTATTGGCAGAATCTATTCGGAAGAGGACTGGTCGTAACCTCCGAAGATTTTGGAAACCAAGGCGAGATGCCTAGTCACCCTAGGTTATTGGATTGGTTGGCTTTAGAATTTATAGAATCCGGTTGGGATGTTAAGGCATTGCATAAAACCATAATGCTATCCAGTACCTATCAACAAGCTTCTGCTATAAGCGAAGAACTTCTGAAAAAGGATAGTGAGAACAAGTGGTTGGCAAGAGGCCCGTCAACAAGATTATCAGGAGAGATGTTAAGGGATAATGCACTTTATGCTTCAGGCTTATTGAATGAGACCATTGGAGGTGAAAGTGTAAAACCATACCAACCTGATGGATTATGGAAGGTAAATGGAGATACCTATGTCCAAGACGGCGAGGAAGGTCTTTATAGAAGAAGTATGTACACCATATGGAAGCGTACCGTTCCTAATCCTACCATCTCAACATTTGATGCACCTACTAGAGACTTATGTTCTAGTAGAAGACAAAAAACAAATACACCATTACAGGCACTGGTGATTTTAAATGACCCAACTTATATAGAAGCTTCTAGGGTTTTAGGAAAGCAAATGACTGAGGCTAAGGATATAAGAACAGGTATTGCAATGACCTTTAAAAAACTGGCAGGCAGAAATATCACTGACAAAGAGTTAGATGTACTAGCCAAGTTGCAAAATGAGGAGTATCAAAAGTTTAATAAAAACTTAGAGAAAACCAAAGGTTGGTTACAAACCGGAGCTTTCAAAATCTCAGAGACCGATGATAAGGCGTCAATAGCAGCTAATGCTGTAGTTGCAAGTACTATTATGAATGCCGATGCCAGTATCACCAAAAGATAAATTGTTAACAGCTAACAAAAGAACGTATGTGTAATAATCACGAACATAGCAAATTGACCTCTTCGAATCCCGATTTTCAAAAAATCGAGAAACAGTTGAATAGACGGCATTTCCTGAAACAAACGTCGCTTGGTATTGGAGCCATGGCTTTGGGTAGTTTATTAGGAGCTGAAAAGGCCTTTGCCGGTATTGGTAAGGAAAGTACGGAGGAAGAGATTCTAAAGGTGTATAACAAGAACCGATTAGGCTTACCGCACCATGCGCCTAAGGCCAAAAGAATAATTTACCTTTTCCAAAGTGGAGGTCCTTCCCAGATGGATTTGTTTGATTACAAACCGAAGCTTAGTGATATGTTCGGGCAAGAATTACCTCCTTCCGTTATAAGTGGTCAAAGACTTACGGGTATGAGTGGTAGTCAAAGTACTTTGCCGATAGCACCATCTACTTTTAAGTTTAATCAATATGGAGAATCGCGCGCTTGGGTTAGTGATGCCATGCCATATTTATCTGAGGTAGTAGATGATTTGTGTTTCATAAAAAGCATGCAAACGGATCAAATTAACCACACGCCTGCAATTACGTTTATGCAAACCGGAAACCAGCTGCCAGGAAGGCCTGCAATAGGTTCGTGGTTAAGTTATGGTTTAGGTTCGGACAATGAAAATTTGCCAACCTTTATAGCATTGGTCTCTAAAAATGGTAAAGGACAACCGTTAAAAGCCAGTTTGTGGGGTAATGGTTTTTTGCCAACAGAGCACCAAGGTGTTCAATTTAGATCAGGTAAAGACCCTGTACTATATTTAAGCGATCCTGAAAATTACGATGGTAATGATAGAAGGGATATGTTAGATTACTTAAAACATTTAAATGAGTTACAGAGTGATGCCTATGGTGATCCTGAAATTCAATCTAGAATGTCTCAGTACGAAATGGCATTTAAAATGCAAACGTCCATTCCTGAAGTAACCGATTTGACCAATGAACCGGAATATATTTTTGATATGTACGGGAAAGATAGTCGAGACCCGGGTACCTATGCCGCTAACTGTTTAATGGCAAGAAAATTACTAGAAAAAGGAGTGAAATTTGTTCAACTCTATCACCAAGGTTGGGATCAGCATAACTATTGCCCAGGAGGTGTAAAAAGTCAATCTAAAAAAACAGATCAAGCAACCGCAGCTTTAATAAAAGATTTAAAGCAAAGAGGTATGTTTGAAGATACGCTTGTGGTTTGGGGAGGGGAGTTTGGCCGTACCGTATATTCCCAAGGTCAGTTAACGAGTGATAATTACGGACGTGATCATCATCCAAAAGCGTTCACCATGTGGATGGCGGGAGCAGGAGTTAAGCCTGGTTTCACTTATGGGGCAACGGACGATTTTAGTTACAATGTAACTAAAGACCCTGTTCATGTACATGATTTTCATGCTACACTTATGCATTTGTTTGGTATTGATCACGAAAGGTTAACGTTTAAACATCAAGGTAGACGCTATCGTCTAACGGATGTTCACGGTCATGTAGTTAAAGATTTATTGACCTAGATTTACCCATTATTAGTCAATTATCATTGTAATTTATCCATCGCAATAAAAACCACCAATATCACATGAACAACAGGAGGAGTTTTCTAAAAAAATCTGCCTTAGGCGCAACTGCTTTAACAACCACATCATCTTTCGGTTTTAACATTTTGAAGAAAACTGTAGTAGAGGACCAGATTATTGGTCATGGCGATTTTAAATATAAAGTGGTTAAAGACTGGGCAAAAATGTCTGTTGCTCATAACCCGATCTTAAACTGCCATGAAATGCAGATGGACAGTAAGGGAAGGCTAATTATGTTGGGAGACCATACGGATAACAATATTTTGGTTTTCGATAAATCCGGAAAATTACTGGATTATTGGGGAACACGTTATCCTGGTGGGCACGGACTTACACTTCATGATGAAGGTGGAGAAGACATGTTGTACATTGTGGACTGTGGGTGGTTTGTAGACCGTACTGGTAAATGGAGCAAACAGGCAGGTAGTGTGAGTAAGACAACTGTTGATGGGCGACTTTTATTCAATTTGCCAGATCCGCATACCATTGGTGTCTATACGCAAGAACAAGAATATTTGCCTACGGAAACGGCAATAGGCCCTAACGGAGATATTTATGTTGCAGATGGTTACGGCTCTGATTTCATTCTTCAATTTAGTCATAAAGGAGAGTTTATTCGTAAATGGGGTGGTCATGATAATAGTGATAAAAATTATAATCTACATAACGCTCATGGTGTGGCGGTAGATTACCGAGATAAACAAAATCCGGTACTTATCATCACATCGCGTTCAGATAAAAGCTTTAAATTTTTTACTCTAGATGGTAAGTTTATTAAAACCTTAGAGTTGCCGGGTGCTTATGTTTGTAGACCAGTTCTTGATGATAATAATATTTACGCAGGCGTATGTTGGTCAGAGAATAAACAGGGTAAACGATTTAGCGATTCCGGTTTTGTAACTATTATGGACGGAAACAATAAAGTGGTTTCCAACCCTGGGGGAGATGCCCCGGAATATAAAAATGGGAAACTTCAGCAAATGTACCAGTCAGAAAAAGCGGTATTTAATCACGGACACGACGTTTTTGTTGATGAGGACAAGAACCTTTACGTGTGCCAATGGAACGCCAATAGAACAGCTCCTGTTAAATTAGAACGGGTGTAAATCACTAGTACCCATAGGGTAGGTTGAATTTCTTAGATTTCTTTAAAGACATTTGTGGTTGATAATTGATCATTTCTTTTATTCCACTCTACTAAATATGCGTAATTTTCAGGTTAAAGTCGATTGACTTTGATCAAACTCTTATTAACATAATTCAAAAGTTAAATGCGCTGCAAAAAGAACAATGTACTGTATGCTCTTTTGTTGCTTATTGTGTTTTCTTCTTGTAAAGAAGAGAAGGCTGTAATCACCGAAAAAAAACCGAATATCATTTATATCATGGCTGATGACCATACTACCCAAGGTTTTGGAATCTATGGTAGCCGGTTGGCAAAATTAAATCCAACACCAACATTAGATAAGATTGCCAAAGAAGGTATAATTTTTGACAATTGCTTCGTGAGTAATTCAATCTGTACACCTAGCCGTGCAGCCATTATTACAGGTCAGAACTCTCAGTTAAATGGAGTTTTGGATTTAGATGGTCGTATTGAGCCAGCGCGCCAGTTTCTTCCAATTGAAATGAAAAAATTAGGTTATCAAACCGCTGTTGTTGGTAAATGGCACTTAAAAGAAGAGCCTGCAGCATTTGATTACTACAAGGTTTTGCCTGGTCAAGGTAATTATTTTAATCCAGAGTTTAGGATTCGTGGTGATAAGCCGTGGCCTGGAAATACTGTTCAGACCAAAGGGCATTCTTCTGATATGGTTACCGATATTTCTTTAGATTGGCTAAAGAACGAAAGAGATCCTAACAAACCTTTCTTTTTAGTACACCAGTTTAAAGCACCTCATGATGATTTTGAAAATGCTCCTCGTTATGAAGAGTATTTGGCAGATACCTTTATTCCTGAACCAGAAAGTCTTTATGAAAGAGGAAATAACGGTTCTATTGCTACACGTGGTAAGAATGATTCTTTAACTAGAATAATAGGTTCATCTGTTTCTCATAGAAATTTGATTCGTAACCAAGCAATGAACATTTACGTAGATAGTTCTATTCACCGCGCTTACCGTGATGCGGATAAAATTCGTCCTGAAGAGTATGTAAAGTGGGAGATGGATGAGGAAGAGAAGAAATATACAAGTAAAGTGTACCAAGATTACGTAAAGAAGTATTTACGTTGTGTAAAAGGTGTTGATGATAACGTAAAACGTTTGATGGATTATTTAGAGGCTGAAGGTCTTATGGATAATACTATAATCGTTTATACGGGCGACCAAGGGTTTATGCTAGGTGAGCATGATTTTATTGATAAACGATGGATGTACGAGGAATCTATGCGGATGCCTTTCTTTGTTCGTTACCCAGAAAAAATAAAAGCAGGAACCCGCACCGATGCTATAATCAATAATACAGATTTTGCACCTACGCTTATAGAAATGGCTGGAGGAAGCACACCTGATTACATGCAAGGAAAAAGCTTTAAAACAATTTTGGAAACGGGTGAAGAGCCAGCAGATTGGCAGAAGTCCACTTATTACAGGTACTGGATGCACATGGCACACCGTCACCAAAACCCTGCTCACTTTGGAGTTCGTACAAAGGACCACAAGCTTATCTTTTTCTACGGAAAGTATTATGTAGACACCAGCGACCCAAATGCTGAATGGGATAAGGAAAACTGGGGTAATGATTTTGATACAGACACACCCGCAGCTTGGGAATTTTATGATTTAAAGAAAGACCCCAAGGAAATGAACAATGCATATGGTGATCCTGCGTATGCAGAAACTATAGCAGATTTAAAGAAAGAATTGTTGAGGCTTCGTGAGGACTTGAATGAGACGGATGAAAAATATCCACACATTCAAAAGGTTATTGATGCTCACTGGAACGATTAGATAAAGTACAGTTTAGAATAAATTACTGAGCGCAGAAGAAAACCAAAATATTTAGATTTTCGACTGCGCTCAGTTTTTTTATGAGGTATGTTTAAAGCTTAAAAATACGCTCTAATTCAATCCATTTCTCTCCATTTTTGGCCCAAGGGAGACCTTGTTGGTACTTCCACATTAGTTGTTCCCATTCTTGTACAGCAGGGTTGCTGGCATCCATTTCAGCTTTTCTTTTTGCATCAAATGTTTCATCAACTTCCATAATCATAAACATACGGTTTCCGGTCAAGAAAATCTGCATATCTACAATGCCGGCATCTTTAATGCTTTTGGTTATAGCTGGTCTGGCGTTACCCGCAGCGTGGTATTCTTTGTATTCGGCAATAAGTTTAGGGTCATCTTTAAGGTCACAAGAGTAACAGTATCTTTTTGTTTGCATGGTATTAAGCAATTTTAGTTTTGGTTACTTTATAAGCGTACATACCGTAAAATGCAACAAAAAGAAGACATATCATAGGCAACAAGAACGAAAAATGAATTTCTGTAATGTTTCCGGCTATTTTATCGCCAAAAACTTCTTGTCCGTTTACGGTATCGCCAAAATCCATTATACTAGCCTGAAGCTTTGGTAAAAAGGCACCTCCTACAATAGCCATGATAAGTCCTGACGAAGCCAGTTTAGCTTCTTCACCCATATCTTTAAGTGCAAGACCGTAGATAGTAGGGAACATGATAGACATGAATACAGAAACAAACACCAAAAATACTAAACTTAGGATACCTGAGGTCATTATAATACCACCGCACATAAGTGCAGCTGCCAAGCCAAAATAGGCTAACATTTTAGCGGGGTTTATTTTTTTCATCAATGCTGTTCCAATAAAACGAGTAACAACAAAAGACACCATTGCCGTAATATTCCACCAAGTAGCATCAACTCCTAAGTTCTGTGATTCGTTCAGGTATTCAACTAGTTGAAAAATGGCAGTCCAGCACATAATCTGGGCACCCACATAGAACATTTGCGCTATTACACCCAATACAAAGGTTTTGCTCTTAAAAATACGGTCTAAAGATTCCTTAATAGATAAATGGTCTCCCATTGTCATTGCAGGAATTTTAGTTTTCCAAATAACCAAGAAAACAATTGCTACAAAGATACCTACGGCTATATAGGGAACGCTAATGATATTAAGGTCAAAAGCCTTAATTTCTGCAGCTTTTTCCGCCCCAAGCGCCACAATTTCAGAACTGTCTGCATAATCTGCGGATAGAATCCTATCCAATACTACAAACTTGGCAATAAGCATACCTGTCAGCGAGCCAATTGGGTTGAAGGATTGCGCTAGGTTCAATCTCTGTGTAGCGGTTTCCTTGTCTCCCATGGAAAGAATCAAGGGGTTGGAAGTGGTTTCTAGAAAGCCTAGTCCACAAGTGATAACAAAAAGGGAAATCAGGAAGTAGGTGTATGAACCATTTTCAGCT
Organism: Zobellia amurskyensis; assembly: GCF_009725985.1. Lineage (GTDB taxonomy): Bacteria > Bacteroidota > Bacteroidia > Flavobacteriales > Flavobacteriaceae > Zobellia > Zobellia amurskyensis. Next base: position 54,066 of record NZ_RCNR01000007.1, on the reverse strand, counting down.
GCAGGATAAAACAGAATAGCACCTAAAGCATAGAGGGCCAAACCAAGTAATAATCCTGATTTGTAACTGAATTTACGAATGAACAATGCGGCTGGAATCGCCATAACACCATACCCGAAATAAAAAGCGAACTGTACGTTGTAGGCTTCTTCGTTAGAAAGGATCATTACCTTTTTAAAGGCAGAAACCATTGGGTTTGTCAAATCATTGGCAAATCCCCAAAGTGCGAAAATAGAAGTTGCAGCTATGAAAGGTACCAGCAAGCTCTTTGGTACTACAGGTATTTTGGTGTTTTTTGTCATTGGTGTATTTTAAAAAGAGTTGGTTTAATCTTCAGTCAATAATGAACGGTCCAGATGCACATATCCGCCATCTACAAAAATAAACTGACCAGTAGTGTGCGATGACCTGTTAGAAATAGTGAACAAACAAGTATCCGCTATTTCATTAGTGCTGGTCATTCTATTTTCCAAAGGAATTTTCTTTACAATAGATTGTAATTTTGCCTCACCGTCTGGTAAAGTTCTGATCCATGTGTCGTAAGATGGCGTCCAGCTTTCCGCAATTATTATTGCGTTAGAACGAATATCATGTTTGATCAAGTCTACGGCCCACTCACGGGTAAGACCTAAAACACCACCTTTAGATGCAGCGTAACCAGAAGTTCTGCCTTGGCCCGTTAAGGCCACTTTAGAACCAATGTTTAAAATGTTTCCTTTTGATTTTATAAGGAAGGGTAGTGCATGTTTTACAATAAGAAAATAGCTTACCATATTCAGTTTAAGAGAATCCATAAACTCTTCGTAGCTAGCATCAAGGCCAACACCGTCATTTACGCCCACATTGTTTATAACCACATCTATACGGCCATATTTTTCTGCAATTGTTTTTACGGCACTTTCAATTTGATCAGGATTTGTCACATCGGTCTGGCAAAAAATAGCATCTATACCCTTCTTCTGAATAGCCTCTACATAACCAAAACCACGGGCATTACGATCAATTACGGCTGGGATAGCTCCTTCTTCAGCTAAACGCTGTAAAATTGTTTCACCTATGCTACCTTCTTTTCCGGCTGCACCGCTAATTACAACTACTTTTCCTTTTAAATTTAAATCCATTTGGTTCTCTTATTTTAAGTATTGTTAAGGATGTGTACCAGCATTAAAAGTGCTTAGTATGTCCATACAATTTTGGTTTATAAATTATAGAAATCTTGTGCATTCTTACCCATAATCATTTCTTGGTCTTGGCTGCTAAGCGTTGAAATAAAATGTGTTACAATACTTTTTACTTGTCCGTAATTCCCGGCAACCAGACACACTGGCCAATCAGAACCGAACATTAAACGTTCACTTCCAAAGGCCTCTAAGGTTAAATGCATGTAGGGTTGGAGCTGTTCTGACGTCCATAAATTGTAATCAGCCTCGGTAATCATACCTGAAAGTTTACAAGACACATTTTCATGTTTTCCTATTTCTTTCATTAAGGTGGCCCAACCGTCATAAAAATTATCTTTAATGTAAGGTTTGGCTATATGGTCAATAACAAATCTCTGGTTTGGAAACCTTTTCACAAACTCCAAAACAGCCCCTAATTGATGAGGAAAAACCAAAATGTCATAGGTGTAATCATATTTTTCCAGCTTTGAAATTCCTCTCAAAAAATCAGGACGTAGCAAGAAATTAGGATCAGGCTCACCTTGTACAACGTGCCGCCAACCTTTTAGGTTTTTGTTAGAGCTGTATTTTTCTAGTACAGCATCAATATTTTCAGCTCTAAGGTCGGCCCAACCTACAATCCCTTTTATGAAATCGTTTTGCTTGGCCAAGTCCAATAAAAAGTCGGTTTCCTCAAGAGTTTGGTCCGCCTGCACGGCAACACAACCATCAATCTCATTTTCTTGATACACTTTTTGTAAATCTTCCGGAAGAAAGTCTTTCCGAATGACAGCCATACTATCATCAATCCAAGAATGTTTAACCGGTTCGTAGCGCCAAAAATGCTGGTGACTATCTATTGTCATGTTTTAATTTTTAAAACCGAATTTGATTATAAGTTCTTTAAGCAGACAGTAACTCCTTCTGCTTCAATATTTTCAATATTCTTGGCTACACTATTTGTTAAGCCGTCAATTTGGGTTAAATCTTCACCCCAAATAGTGGTGTTTTTAAGGACATCATTTACAAATGCAGCTAAACTAGAAGTGCCATCGTCTACTTTATGCCATTCTGATGCGAAGAAATCCAGTACGGACTTATCATCATTAAGAGTAATGTTTTCACCGTTAAATTCACCCTTATAAAAACGGAGCATAGCTGAAAGTCCAAAAACAATGCGTTTAGGGAGCTTACCTTGTGCGTTGTAGTAATCCTTTAGGGTAGGTAATAAACGAGCAACAAATTTAGAAGTGCTATTTAAAGAAATGCTTATAAGCTGATGTTTCAAAAGTGGATTGCGAAAACGGTCAAGAACATCTCCAACAAATTTGTTTTTTACATCATCCGGGAAATCCAGTGTTTTTGCAGCTTCTTCTAAAAGAAGACTTTCCACAAAACTACTTACTTCTTCATTTTCCATGGCCTCTTTTACAAAACGAATGCCTGCCAAATATCCAACAGGAACCATAGAAGTATGAGCACCGTTCAAAATACGAACTTTCATCTCACGGTACGGGGCAAGGTCATCTACGAATTCTACGTTAAGGTCTGTTTGAGCAAACGGAAGTTCTTTTTGTACGGTTTCATTAGCTTGGATTACCCAGCTGTGATAGTATTCACCAGCTACTAAAAGGTCATCTTTATAACCTAGTTCTTGCTCAATTTCTTTTGCACGATCAGAAGGGTAACCAGAAACAATACGGTCTACCAATGTGCTGCAAAAATGATTAGATGTATTGACCCAATTCTTGAAACCATCCTCTAATTTCCAATGATCGGCATATTGTAAAACTGCTTTTTTTAAAGCAGCTCCGTTGTCCTCGATTAACTCACAAGGAAGTAATATGCATCCTTTTGAAGGGTCTGCTTTAAAATGCTTGAAACGGTGGTAAAGCCAAACCGTTAATTTCGCTGGAAATTCTTTTGGCGGGTTTACATCAAACTTATCTTCGGCATTGAATTTAATTCCTGCTTCGGTAGTGTTGGAAACAATAAAACGCAAGTCTTCGTTTTCGGCCAATTTTAGATATGCGGCCCATTCATTATAGGAGTGGATTACCTGCTGTACTTCGGTAACCAATGTTTTTTCGGCAACGAGTTTTCCATTTTTAATACCGTCAAGAACAACGGTGAAAAGCCCGTCTTGTTCTTTCAGTTCAGCATAATCACCTCCTGCTGTTGGTTTTATAATGGCAATGTCACCGTTAAAATTAGTTTCTTGGTTGAGTACGTGTACCATCCAATCTACAAAGGCACGTAAAAAGTTTCCACCGCCAAACTGCATAACCTTCAATGGGCGTTGCACTCTGTTGGGTGTGGTAGTATGATTTAAAATTTGCATTAAATAGCTGTTTGTCAAGTTAAAATTTAGTTGAGATACTTAAAGCGATATGCCTCGTTTCCAAGGAATAAAGTCTTCTTGGCCTAAGCGCACCGCAGCAGGAATAACCTCTCCGCTGGCTACTTTAATAATATATTCCAGTAGTTCCTCGCCTTTGGTCTCAATAGTATCCTCGCCCGTAATTACCGTTCCCGTATTAAAGTCGATGATGTCTTTCATGCGATTACTAAGCGTGTTGTTGCTGGATAGTTTAATGACCGGAGCAATAGGGTTCCCGGTTGGTGTGCCTAATCCTGTTGTAAAACAGATTACGTTACATCCTGATCCGGCAAGACCTGTTGTGCTTTCTACATCATTACCAGGTGTACATAAAAGATTTAGACCTTTCTTTCTAACTGGCTCCGTATAATCCAGTACATCCGTAACGGGACTAGTGCCGCCTTTTTTGGCTGCACCGGCAGATTTCATGGCATCGGTAATAAGTCCGTCTTTTATATTTCCAGGTGATGGATTATTTTCAAATCCAGACCCAACAGAAACTGCCTTGTCTGAATAAGCACGCATTAGTTTAGCAAACTTGGTTGCATTTTCTTCCGTTTCACAACGATTGATGAGTTCTTGCTCAACACCGTTCAGTTCAGGGAATTCCGAAAGTACCGTAGTGGCACCCAGAGCCACTAACAAATCCGAAGCATAACCCAAAGATGGATTCGCAGATATTCCTGAAAAACCATCAGATCCACCACATTCCAGACCTAAAACAAGTTTGGTAAGTGGAGCTGGTTTTCTTTCCGTTTTATTGGCTTCTATGAGCCCAACAAATGTCTTCTTAACTGCTTCTTCTATAAACTGGCGTTCACTAGAACTTTTTTGTTGCTCTAGAATATGAAGCGGTTTGTTGAAATTAGGGTCGAGCTTGGCTATTGCAGCTTCTAATAATTTATATTGCGCATTTTGGCAACCTAAACTCAAAATTGTTGCACCTGCAGTATTGGGATGTGTAATATACCCGGCTAAAAGATTGCAAAGCGTTTCCGAGTCTTGGCGAATACCGCCACAACCTCCGTCATGGTTCAAAAATTTGATGCCATCAACATTCGGAAAGGTCCGGTTTTGCTTTATGTCTTCCGGAGTTTTAATTATATCCGAAGATAAAAGTTCATCATCGGAAGCTCCGTTTTTATATTGGTTTACAAGAACTTCAGTATCAACTACAAAGTCGGTGGTGGTGTGGTAACCCAGAGATTTTAATAATGCAGATTTCATTACATCTACATTTCTATTCTCGCAGAAAACCAAGGGAATCACCAACCAATGATTGGCGGTCCCCACACTCCCGTCTGCTCTATGGTACCCGTTGAAAGTAATATCTTTCCATTTGCTGACATCCGGTGCCGTCCAGCTCAGTTTTTCTTGACCTACTGCATATTCGGAAGAAGCGTGCACAACGTTTTCAGTAGTAATGGTTTCTCCCTTGGCAATAGTTTTTGTAGCCTTACCAACCAATGACCCGTACATAATAATACTATCACCAACATTTAGGTTAGCAGTTGTAAACTTATGTTTGGCCTTAACGTTAACCGTTAACTGAAAACGGTCATTGTTATGTATGATTTCAGAACCTTTAGAAATATCTGTAAGGGCTGCCAGAACATTATCTTCTGGATGTATTTGCAAAAATTGCTTTGACATAGTGTTCTTTACTTTTGTCTGTGCTTAATTGTTTGGTTGATAAACGTTGGTTTACTCAAAATCAACAGTAGCCTTAATAACTCCGTTTGCCGGGTCCAACCAACCATCAAAATTGGCTATCATTTCAGTATAAGGAACATTGTGGGTAATAAAAGAATCAATAGGGAACTCTCCTTTTTCTAAAACAGAAATTACATGTTCAAAATCTTCTAAGGTCGCATTTCTACTGCACATGATAGTTGTCTCCTTAGCGTGAATTTTTGGATGGGTAAATACCAATTCGCCTTTAGAAAGGCCAACCAAAACGTATCTTCCACCGTGTGACATATAATCAGGACCTGCTTCAAGAGCTCCTTTATGACCTGTAGCATCAAAAACTGCAGTAGCTAAATCACCATTAGTAATTTCAGACACTTGGTCTACAGCATCTTTTCCTCCTAGAACAACATAGTCAACACCTATGTCATTTTTGGCGTAATCTAGACGCTGCTGGTTCATATCGATTGCAATTACTTTTGCTCCCGCAATTTGTGCCAATTTCATGATGCCAATACCTATGGGGCCACAACCAACTACAACAATGGTTTCGCCAGGTTGAACATTGGCACGACGAATAGCGTGCGCACCAATAGCCAAAGGCTCAACAACAGCCATTTGATCATCTGTTAACTGTTGTGCTGGGATTAGTAAATTGGTAGGAACAGTTATTTTCTCCTGCATTCCACCATCTGTATGAACACCTAAAACTTTAATGTTCGTACAACAGTTGGTTTTCCCGTTTCTACAAGCAATACAAGTTCCGCAGCTTACATAGGGCATAACAACAACATTGTCTCCTGCTTTAATACCTTGAGGGTTTTCGTCTATTTCAACTACTTGGGTAGCTAGTTCATGACCAAGAATTCTTGGGTAGGTGAAAAATGCTTGGTTACCCGCGTAAGCGTGTAAATCTGTTCCACAAATACCTACTTTTTTTACTTTTAATATAGCTTCTCCGGATTTTCTTGTTGGTTCTTCTTTCTCTTTAAGAATGAACTCACCCGGTTTTTCACAAACAATATATTTCATGTATTCAATCTGTTTTTTGGTCACATTTATATTAAAACAAGCTACTTCTTTTTAGTACTATCTAGTTTAGCAGATGTTCACCTATTCAATTTTGTGTAGTACTGAAAAAGAGCGCACCTTTATGGTGCGCTCCTAAATTAAAAAAACTAACTCAACTAACTTCTTTATTAAGGTGCTATAACGATATTTCAAGCACGTGTGCAAAATTTCCAGTTTTGCTTCCTAGATTAGAAATTGAAAGCGCATCGTCTTTCACATCAAAGGAGATTTTAGCATCACTTCCTAGTAATCTTACATTTTTGATATTCAGTTCTTTACCATATTCGTTGGCTTTACCCAATGATTTGATATCTACTTTGTTACCTTCTGGCCATTCCATCATAATAGCGTAAAGCTTATCTCCTTTTTTAGTGAAACGAATATCTTGGCCGGTGAAACCTTTATTCTGTCCCTCACTATGATGCCCTTTTTTAACTTCGGTAGGACCTTCGCCAAAAGTGCTCCAGTATTCCGTATCATAAATAGCTTCGCCATTTACATTTAACCAGTCTCCAATTTGGAATAATATTTCTTTTTGATCTTCTGGGATGGTACCATCTGCTTTTGGACCTACATTAAGTAATAGGTTTCCATTTTTAGAAACAATATCAACCAAATCGTCTACAAGGCTATTTGCTGTGCGCGATTCCCAGTTGGTTACGTAACACCAAGAGTTCTTTCCAATAGAGGTGTCCGTTTGCCATGGCAGTTTTCTAATACCTGGTAGCTTACCTCTTTCTAAATCGTAAATTACAGTGCCTTCAGGAAAAGCCTCATGGTCAAAATTCTTATCATTAATTACTACTTCTTTGCCCCATTCAATACCCTTATTATAGTAATATGCCGCAATTTTAGGACGGTATTCTTTATAGTCTGGAATATCAAGATAGAAATCAAACCAAAGAATATCTGGTTGATAGTTATCTATAAGGTCTGTTGTTCTGTCCCACCATAATTTTTTGAACTCTTCGGATACTGGTTCCGTAAGGTCTTTTCCTTTAGCGGAATACAAATCGGCAAACTCAGGGTCTGTAGTATCAAACTTATCCTTTTTATTATAGAAGGACCAGTTGAAGGCGTAGTGGGAAGAAGCTCCCATAATCATACCTTGCTCACGACCTTCTTTAAAAAGCTCACCCAAAACATCACGTTTAGGACCCATGTCTACTGAATTCCATCGGGTTGTGTTGGATTTGTACATAGCAAAACCATCATGGTGGTCCGCTACGGGAATTACATATTTAGCTCCCGATTTCTTGAAAATGTCAATCCATTCCTTAGCATCGAATTTTTCAGCTTTGAACATCGGTATAAAGTCTTTATATCCAAATGTCTTTTGGTCTCCGTATGTTTCCTTATGATGAAGATATGTAGCGTTAGGTCCTTTTTGACCCAGTTTTAACTGAGCACTAAAAGTAGCTGTATCCATGTACATCTGGCGTGGATACCATTCAGAACCATATGCTGGTACTGCATAGGCACCCCAGTGAATGAAAATACCAAATTTGCTATCATTAAACCATTCAGGGTCTTTATAATGTTCTTTTATAGATTCCCAATTAGCTTCGTATGTAGCCGTAGTTTCTTGTGCAGCTGGCTCTTCTTTCTTTTTATCCGTCTTAGATCCACATGACGTAAGAATTACACCGGTCAATAAAAATGTGAATATTTTGTTCATTGAAAGTATTTAAAAGGGTTGGTTAGAGATGCCAAAAAGTAGCATTGTTACTCAGGTGCTAAATTGCAATTTAATAGACCAAATGAAAGTGCGTATTGTTCAAATAAGTATAACAAATGGTTATTTATTTGATTTGTAGTGTTTTTGAGGTGTTGGTAATATGCAGTTATTTAGGACTTTGCATATTTTCTTTGGTAGGCAAGAGGAGAAGAGCCCATGAATTTTTTGAATTGCCTGTGAAAAAAAGGTAGAGTTTCGTAACCACAAGCAAAAGCAATATGGGAGACAGAATCATGGGTGTCCAGAAGCATTCTAGCTGAAATATTAATACGGTACTCGTTTAAAAAAGTAAAAAATGGACGCCCCATCATTTTAGTAAAAAACCTTGAGAAAGACTGTTCGGACATGTTCACTAAATCCGCTAGTTCCTTTAAATAGATTTTACGATTATAGTTCAACCCTACAAAATCATGGATTTGCGCCATACGACTGCCATATTCTGAGGGCAGGTCTTCTACAAAACTGGCACTGGATAATGTTTTGTAACTACAGCTAGATAACTTTACTAAAATGGTAAGCAGTTCTATATATAGGTCATGTGCTTCTAACTCCGGACATTTTTTTAGACGGGATATTAGCGATGCGGTTTCAGTTTTATTAAACAACAGCCCTTTGGATGAAGTTCTTAACATATGAAATAAAGAGGCTAATTCAGGAACTTTTGGGAAAACGCCTAGATTCCATTGTATAACTATGGACTTGGACAGTCCTTTTTGCTGTGTATTGTTTTTCCAGCAATGGGGAAGGTTAGAACGTAATAAAACCAATTCTCCCGGTTGGTAGGGACCAACATAATCACCAACAAATTTAGTGCCTACACTTTCCTCTATATAGGTTAGTTCATGTTGTGGATGAAAATGCCAAGGTGTTTCAAAGTCCTTCTTAGAATGATAAAAACTGGTAATCGTACGTTTTTCATCTAAATGTATGGGCTCTAATACAGGTTCCATTTTATTATAAAATTGAGAGGTGTAATGCCTTTGTTGTTGTTTATTTTGTTTGAAAATACGTAAAAATTGATGGTTGAGTACAGAATAAGTTACTTATTTGCTAAAAAAGGCAATTGATAGTGATAATGAATTATTCAATTTTGTATTTGCACAGAAAGTGAACTATAAAAGTTAATACCGCCGATATGAATAAGAGTGAATTTCCGGATCCCTTTGAAAATGAAAGAGAATCAAAAGGTTACGGTGAAATGGATGACCAGAATGATCCAGTAACTATGCTTTTGCGCCACAAGGATGTTCGCAAGACTGCACATAATTACAAAACGTTTCAGTCAGGTGCTGTCCCTGGTCGGATTGTGGTACCATCGGAGGTAAGCATTCGTGAAACCCGCCAAATTCCTTTTGAAGTAGATCCACCGGTCCACGGTATTTATAGAGGATTGGTAGAGCCATGGTTCAAAAGACCTTTGCAACCTGAGTACCAAGAGAAATTAGCGGAGCAAATAACAAATATTGTAGAGGAAGTGCTGCAAGAAGATTCTGTTGAAGTAGTAACCGATTTTGCATTGAAATTGCAATCAAGGGCACTGACTTTACTTTTGAACACTCCCTTTTCCGAGTCGGAAACTTGGATTTCTTGGGGAACCCATGTTTTTAGAAGTGAAGGCGAAGCGTTAGATGGCGATAAAGCCAATATTCTATATGATTATATAGATGCAGAAATTGAACGTGCTAGTAAGAATCCTACGGGTGATATGTATTCTATACTTCTTGATTCTGAATTTGAAGGTCGAAAATTGACCAAAGAAGAAGTTAAGGGGGTAATGGTATTAACTTTTGCAGGAGGAAGGGACACGGTCATAAATGCTGTTACCAATGCCATTGCGTATTTGGCGGAACACCCGGAATCATTGGAGCGTTTGCGTAAAGAACCTGAAATTACAGGTAAGACCGTAGAAGAAATGATTCGTTATTTCTCACCACTTACCCAAATGGGTCGTGTAGTTACCGAAGACACCTTTGTGTGCGAACATGCGGCAAAAGCAGACACTAGAGTTTCCTTATGTTGGGCGTCTGCCAATAGAGACGCCAAGGTTTTTGAAAATCCTAATGAAATAGTTATGGACCGTAGAATTAATCCGCATGTAGGTTTTGGTTTTAGTCACCATAATTGTTTAGGAGCCACTCATGCGCGCCAAATAATGAAAATATTGCTTCAGACGTTGGCTGAGAAAGTAGGTTCGTTTAAAATATTTGATTGCAAGGAGAATATAGAAGACTTGCATCATTTTAAACGTAAAGTGGGCTTCCACAGTATTAATATGAAATTCAACCCTTTAACAAAATAAAATCCATGGCTAAAATCACATTTATAACCAGTGACGAAGAAACAATAACCTTAGAAGGAGCATCCGGTTCTGTAATGGCTCTTGCCGTTGATAATGGAGTACCTGGAATAGATGGTGATTGTGGAGGAGTTTGCTCTTGTGCTACCTGTCATGTACATGTAGCTCCAGAAGATATGGAGAAAACGGGAAGTGCTAGCGAAATTGAGACCGATATGCTTGAGCTTGATGATAATGCAGATGAATACAGTAGACTTTGTTGTCAAATAGATATCACTGATGCTATTGATGGTGTAGTGTTGAAAGTAGCCAAATAAAAGAAATGTCAGAAAGTAAAAATAGCGATCAAAGTTGTGTGGTAATTGGTGCTAGTCATGCTGGAGTGAACTTTGCTTTCGTTCTAAGGCGCGAAGGCTGGCAGGGTTCTATTACCTTAATTGATATAGACCCAATCTTACCATACCACAGACCACCATTGTCAAAAGCATATTTGACCAGTGAGGATGGTATTGAGAAAAACCTGCTTAAGTCCGAAGAGAGCTATAAAAAGGAGAATATTGAGCTTAAGTTAGGGGTTTGGGTTGATGCTATAGATCGAGAAAACAAAAAGGTAGTCTTAGCTGATGGCACGACACTGGACTATGATAAACTTGTGATAGCTACAGGGGCACGCCCCATTATGCCACCCATACCTGGTTTGGATACGGCAAAAAATCTTTTTCCGCTCAGATCCGCAGCTGATGTGGCCAATATTAGAAAGACGGTTGTTGAGAACGAAGCTCTTAAAGTGGTAGTTATTGGTGGTGGCTATATAGGACTTGAGACTGCCGCCTCACTCAAAAAATTGGGTGCATCGGTTACTGTTTTAGAACGTGAATCGCGTATACTTGCCAGAGTTACGGCCCCGGAAATGTCCGTTTTTTTCCAGAAACTTCACGCGGATAATGATGTTGCGGTGCTGACAGAAAAGAATGTAATTTCCATAGAAAACAATCAGAATAAAAACACGGTGGTGTGCTCAGACGGAACCCGTTATGAGGCTGATATGATTGTTGTTGGTGTAGGTATTCACGTAAATAAGGAATTGGCTGAAAAGGCTGGTTTAATGATTGAGAACGGCATCCAAGTAAATGAAATGGCACAGACTAGTGACCCATCTATTTATGCAATTGGTGATTGTACGTTTCATCATAACATTCATTACAATCGACATATCCGACTAGAATCCGTTCAAAATGCTGTTGACCAGGCTAAAATTGCAGCTGCCGCTATTGCGGGTAAAGAATGTTGTTATAACGCCATACCTTGGTTTTGGTCCGATCAATATGATGTAAAATTACAGATGGTAGGTCTTTCAGAAGGTTACGATGAAGTAGTTGTACGTGAGGAAGCAGATAAGCCAAACTGTTTTTCCGTATGGTATTTTAAAGGTGATACACTTTTATCAGTAGATGCGGTAAATAATGCAAAAGCTTATGTGTATGGTACAAAATTCATCAAAGGCGGTGAGAAAATTGATAAGAAAAAATTGAGTGACCCAACGGCGGAGTTTAAACCAGCGAATCTTATTGCTCAATAACAAAATATAAAAGTAGTCTAGAACTACGTAAAAGCATAACACATGTCTATTCAATCAAAAAGTGCAGTAGCAAAAGGTGATGGTACTTTTATCATTACTAACGTAACCGTTGCAGAACCAAAGGCGGGCGAGCTACTTGTAAAAATAAAAGCTGCTGGTCTTTGTCATACAGATTATGATTCTCTTACTTGGGGCAAGCCTATTGTAATGGGGCACGAAGGTGCGGGAATTATTGAAAAAGTAGGCCCGGAAATCAAAGATTTAAAAGTAGGGGACCAAGTTCTTTTGAACTGGGCCACACCTTGTTTAAGCTGTTTTCAATGTCAAGAAGGTAATCAACATATATGCGAAAACAATTCTCCTGTAGTTGCCGGAGGAAACGGTCATACTCCAGGTCATGCGCATTTAGAAGGTAGCCAGTGGGAAGGAAAACCTATTGAACGCTCTTTTAACTTAGGTACTTTAAGCGAATATGCTTTGGTTAAAGAATCTGCAGTGGTAAAAATAGAAGAGGAAAACTTGAATTTCTCTGCAGCAAGTATCATTAGCTGTGGCGTGATGACAGGTTATGGTTCTGTGGTTAATTCAGCAAAATTAGCTGCCGGTAGTTCTGCTGTAATATTGGGTTGTGGCGGAGTTGGACTTAATGTAATCAATGCCTGTGAAATCTCGGGAGCGGGTAGAATCATAGCGGTAGATATCAACCCTAACAAACTTGAGCTTGCCAAACAATTTGGAGCTACGGATGTTATTTTGGCCGATAAGGCAGATGTAGGTTTGGCCAATGTTGCTGAACAGGTAAAGACAATGCTTGGCGGTAGAGGTGCGGATTATGCTTTTGAATGTACAGCTATTCCTGCTTTAGGTGCTGCTCCGTTAGCGATGATTCGTAATGCGGGTACGGCCGTTCAGGTAAGTGGTATTGAAGAGGATATTACAATAGATATGCGTCTTTTTGAATGGGATAAAATTTACATTAATCCGCTTTATGGAAAATGTAGACCTCAAATAGACTTTCCAAAACTGGTGCGACTTTATAAAAAAGGGGACTTAAAATTAGACGAAATGATAACCAAAGAATATAAACTAGACGATTTGCAACTGGCGTTGGATGATATGTTGGCCGGTAAAAATGCAAAAGGAGTAATAGTTTTCGATTAAATAAACATGTTCAGAACCACCGAAATTTCAGATGCTGCTTACGAAAGTGCAAACCTTAGGTTCATTACCGTTAAGACCAATAAGCTAAAGGGAAGAGGAGATATTTGTGTATTTGTGCCACCAATGGCAAATCTAGAAGATTTACCGCTTGTTATTTTGTTACACGGGGTTTATGGTAGTGCTTGGGTATGGTCTCAAAAGGCGGGAGTGCATATTTCGGCTCTTGAGATGATGGAGAAAGGAGAGATTCCACCTATGGTGATAGCTATGCCTTCAGACGGACTTTGGGGAGATGGTTCCGGTTATCTTCCGCATAATCAAAAAGATTTTGAAAGTTGGATTGTAGATGATGTGCCTAATGCTGTTATCGAGAATATTCTATCCGTAAGTAAAAAATCTGAATTGTTCATTTCCGGGCTTTCCATGGGAGGCTTTGGAGCCTTGCGTTTGGGGGTGAAATATGGTGATAGATTTAAGGCCATTTCCGGACATTCATCCATTACCGATATAGAACAGATGAACCTTTTTGTAGAGGAAAATCTGGATAATTATCAGCAGAAAGATTCTTTTGAAAATTCCGTCTGGAGTCTGATAGAAAAGAATAAAAAGCATCTACCAAAATTACGGTTTGACTGTGGTAGTGAAGATCAGCTTATAGCATATAATCGGAAGCTGCATGAACAGTTAAAAGAGAATAACATTTCTCACGTTTATGAGGAGTTTAAAGGAGCTCATGAATGGTCTTATTGGAGTGACCATGTAAGAGATACACTAAGGTTTTTTGCAAGAAACTGTAAATAAATAATTTCTAGAGTGTTTAGAGTGCCATATAAGTAATCAACCACAAACTAAAGAACCAATAATAATGCAGTTAGTAAAAGATTTGGCGGAACGCCACGAATTGATTTCAGACCTTTTTAAGGAGCCTAAAACAGCTGAAGAATGGGAGCAGTATAAGCTTAGTGATGAGCAAGTAGCCCATTTTCATGAGTATGGCTATGTCTCGGGAATAAAATTGTTAGACGAAGCTCAGATAGAAGTATTGAGAAAGGAGTTGGAAGAAATTCGTGACCCTAAGCACCCGGCTCATGAGCTTTTTTATGAATTTCATGGAAACCAATCTACAGACCCAAATACGGTGCTTTTTCATTCTCTTGGGCACTGGCGAATTACAGAAGGGTTTCATGATTTGTTATGGAATCCCGCTTTTACAATGGCAGCAAGTCAATTGTTGGGTAACAATAATGTTAGGTTTTGGCATGATCAATTGTTTTGCAAACCTTCCAACCACGGTGGTGTAGTGGCTTGGCATCAAGATTATTCTTTTTGGATTAGAACCGTTCCTATGCGGCATTTAACCTGTTGGACGGGTCTTGACGATGCAACCACCGAAAACGGTTGTCTTTATTATGTGCCAGGAAGTCACAAATGGGGACTTCTACAAAAGCCCGAACTAGCAGGAAAGATGGAAGGGCTTATGGAGTTTATGACCGATGAACAAAAGGCGAATTTTAATCCTGTTCCAATAGAGCTTAAAAAGGGTTATGGTTCTTTTCACCATCCTTTAATGATTCATGGGTCTTATGAGAATAAGTCTAATTTTAGCCGAAGAGCTTTTGTTCTAAATGCTTTTTCCGATGGGACTGTGAGTGATACGGATGGGGAAATGTTAAGAGGCACACCAATTAGGGTGCCAAAAGGAGAAAAAATGGAAGGCAAGTTTTTTCCTCTCCTTTTTGATCAGAAATAAAATTTACGATATACAACACTGCCTCTTTTATAGAGGCAGTGTTGTTTTGTAACCTGTTATTGAGGAGATGAAACAATAAGAAGTGAGATTCCGTCAACACTATTATTTAGTATCTTTCCTATCGAAAAAATTATCCACCGTAAAAATTTAAGAAACGTATGAAGCATTTGCTCTGTTCAATTTTGGCAGTAACCGGTATGGTTCTGACGAGTTGTAAGAATAACGAAAAGAAAGTTGAAGAAAAGGCCGTTAGGCCAAATGTGTTATTCATTTTAGCAGATGATTATGGGTATCATGACTTGAGTGTTACGGGGAGCAAGTTTTATGAAACGCCCAACATTGATAGAATTGCCAATGAGGGTATGAATTTCACTAATGGTTACGCGGCCAGTAGGGTTTGTAGTCCATCTAGAGCCAGTATCATGCTTGGGACATTCACGGCAAGACATGGAGTTACGGATTGGATTGGGGCTAAAACAGGAACGGATTGGAGAAAAGCAGGTAGGTTTAACAAATTACTTCCACCAGAGTACGAACACAATCTTCCAACTGCAGCAACGACTTTGCCAGAGGCCATGAAAGCGGCAGGGTACAAGACTTTTTTTGCAGGAAAATGGCATTTGGGAGAAAAGGGCTCATGGCCAGAAGACCATGGTTTTGATATCAATAAAGGAGGTTGGGATGTAGGTAGTCCAAATGGTGGGTACTTTGCGCCTTTTATCAACCCAAATTTGGAGCATCATAAAGACGGAGAGAATCTAACCATGTGCTTAGCAGAGGAAACTGTAAACTTTTTTAAAGAGAACAACCCAACGGAAACAGGTCAGCCTGTTTTTGCCTATCTCTCTTTTTATGCCGTTCACGGACCAATTCAGACTACCGAGGAGAAATGGGCAAAGTATCAGAAAAAAGCTGAGAAAAATGGAATTGCCGATACAGGGTATAAAATGGCTAAATTCCTTCCAATACGCCAAGTCCAGGATAACCCTGTTTATGCAGGTTTGGTTGAAACTATGGATGATGCTGTCGGTAGAGTATTGCAAACTTTAGATTCTTTAGGTTTGGATAAAAATACACTGGTAGTCTTTACGTCAGATAATGGTGGTGTTTCTGCGGGAGATGCATTTTCAACATCTAATTTGCCATTAAGAGGAGGGAAGGGATATCAATTTGAAGGAGGTATCCGTGAGCCATATTTCATCAAAGCTCCTTGGTTGGTAAAAGCAGGAGCATCTACCTCAGAACCTGTAACTGGAGCCGATTTTTACCCAACAATACTTGATGTAGCCGGGGTTGATTTAAAACCCGAACAACATGTAGATGGGAAAAGTTTATTGCCAATTCTTAAAGGAGGTACTTTAGAGGAGCGTCCTTTGTTCTGGCATTACCCACACTATGGCAACCAAGGAGGTGAACCGTCTTCGGTTATTAGAAAAGGGGATTGGAAATTGATTCATTATTATGAGGACGATAGAGAAGAGCTTTACAACCTTAAAGATGACTTAGAGGAGTTAACAGATGTTGCTTCGGAACATACAGATTTACAAAAACAATTAAGTGAACAATTATTCGCCTATTTAGATGAAGTTGGGGCAAGATACCCATCAAAAGACCCCGAGTATAGTTTACAAAAAGAAGCTGCATATCTTAAGGAAATAGTAGAGAAGAAATTACCATCCCTAGAGAAAGAGAGACTCAACTTTTTGTCTCCGGATTTCGACCCTAAAAATGATTGGTGGGGTAGTAAAGTAACCAATGATTAAGGTAATTGGTTGTATAATATAATTGCTTAAAAAAGAGCATATTAGAAAAAAGAGGTGATTTTCACCTCTTTTTTTGTTCCATAATCGCGCATTTCATCTTTTAACATAATATTTAGATATAAGATATGTCAAAATTAGCATAACATATGTTCAAAAGATAAAATAGTGCTACGATTGGTTAATCATGACCTATACTTCAATATTGTCTAGTATTAAGTTTGAGTACAATTATTAAATATTGTTTTTATTGTTCAAAAAATTGTGTTTTTGTCCAATTACCCATCGTTTTCTGAGTTGACAAATCTATATTTTGTTAAATCTATTTTTAGTATTTAATATATTGATAATCAGTTTTTTATTTCTTTAATCTATAAGATAAAATTTGTCAACTATTATTATAAAACATAAGTTTTTTAGTCTTGTGTCGCTTTTTAGTAAAACAATAGTTTTATAGCACTTGTCTAGTTTTTGTCTAGGATGTTTATAGTGATTGGCACCTTAATATTCATAATTTCATCGGTGTAAAATTATGGTATCCTCAATTTAAGGGCAAAAAAATACTAACTTTCATTTAAGAAATAATTAAGAAAAATATCAAGATACCATTACTAAATAACCACATGTATTAACTCAAACTATTTAAACTAAAGAGAACAATTATGAAACAACACTTTAAACAACTATTAAGGAAAAGCTGTCTTTTAGCGCTCTTCCTAACAACAGTGGGGATGCAGGGACTGTATGCGCAACAAGCTGTCACAGGAAACGTTACAGATGGGGATGGTGTTCCTGTTCCAGGAGCGAATATTTTAGTGAAAGGTTCTACAAATGGAACTCAATCTGATTTTGACGGTAATTATACTATCGAAGCTTCTTCTGAGGATATTTTGGTGATTTCTTATATAGGTTACGCAACAAAGAACATTATTGTAGGTGACCAGACATCTATAAATGTTCAATTGACTGAAGATGCCAGTCAGTTAGAAGAAGTTGTCGTAATAGGATATGGTACCACAAAGAAGAAGGATGTTACAGGAGCTGTTTCACGCGTTACTGCGGAATCTTTTGAAAACCAGCCATTGACTAGGGTTGATGAAGCACTACAAGGTAGGGCTGCTGGTGTTACCGTAGCAAAAGCTAACGGAGCTCCGGGAGGTGGTATTAAGGTTCGTATTAGGGGGGTCAACTCTATTACGGGTAACAATGATCCTCTAGTAGTTATTGATGGTGTTTTGGGAGGTGATCTTAGTACGTTGAACCCAAATGATATTGCTTCTATGGACGTGCTGAAAGATGCCTCTGCAACCGCTATTTACGGGGTTAGAGGTTCTAATGGTGTTATTCTTGTAACTACCAAAAAAGGTTCTGGTAAGGGGAAAATTAATGTTGACTTTTTCACTTCTATATCTCAAGTTTCTGGATTGTTGCCAACTTTGGCTGAAAATGTAGGTGATTTTGCTAGAATAGAGAATATTAGGAAATTAAGTATCGGTCAAAACCCTACTTTCACAGATGCTGAAATTGCCGGTTTTGATACAAATGGAGGTACCAATTATCAAGATGAAGTATTAAGAACAGGCTTCAGTAAAAATTTACAGATTTCTGCAAGTGGTTCCGAAGGTAAAATACGTTATTTCTTATCCGGTAATTACAGGGATGAAGAAGGTATCGTTATAAATACCGGCTATCAGCAATTGTCACTTAGGTCAAATATAGACGCTCAAATTACTGATAGATTTAAAGTTGGATTAAATATTTTCGGTAGTCGTGGTGAAAAGAAAAATAACTTTGAGTCTTTTGGTAACGGGCAAGGCAGTATAATGTATAAGGCAAACACCTGGGACCCCACTACTCCTATTTATGATTCTAACGGTCTATATAACAGAAGGTCATCTAGAGGTATTGGTTCTTTGAACTTAAACCCTGTTTTAACATTGAACGAAACGGATGCGAGTGATGTAGACGAAAGAATTAGTACTGCGTTAAACGCCACCTATAAGTTCAATGATAATTTCAGCTATAGCATGGTGGCTGGTGCACAAATCAATAATTTAAACGTTCAAAGATTTGCCGTTGAAGGGTCTGATGATATTCCTGATGCAAACTATAGAAACAACAAAAATACTATATATCAATTAAGTAATATTTTTTCTTGGCAAAAGCTATTTAACGATAAACACAATATAAAATTGACGGGAGTTCAGGAATACTCTAATACAAAAATTCAAACGAACACTTATAATGCTGATAATCTCTTGTTGGCGGATGGCTTTTATTTTGGCGAAACGGCTTCAGGCTTTTCTATAAGCAACGATTTTGATGAAAGAGAACTATCCTCATTCATGTTGCGTGGCGAGTATGTATTGGATGATAATTTATCTATTACGGCAACAGCTCGTTATGATGGGTCGTCTGTTTTTAGACCGGGTAAAAAATGGGGTCTATTTCCATCAATTGCTGCCGGTTATAATATTATTAACTCTTCAGAAGGTTCTGGTTTCATCAATAATTTAAAGTTGAGAGCTGGTTGGGGTCAGGTAGGAAACCAAGGAATTAATACCTATGGTACTTTCGCTAATTTGGATAACAATGGTTACGCTTATAGTGGAGGGGCGCAATCTCCAGGTCTGTTTATACTAAATTTCGCGAATGAAGATCTTACATGGGAAACTACTACACAAACTAATGTGGGGATAGATCTTGGATTTAATGAAGGCAGAGGTAATTTTAGCATTGATGGATTCAAAAAATTAACTTCTGATTTACTTTTAAATGTGCCTGTATCCGGAACCAATGGTGGAGGAACCATTAACAGGAATGTAGGTGAAGTTGAAAACTTGGGTATTGACATTGCGTTGGGCTATGATATTATCCAAAATGATAATCTAAATTGGAATGCAAACTTTGCAGTATCTTATGTTAAAAATGAAGTAACGCAATTATTCGATGGACTTCAACAAATTGATGGTTTGTACCAAGCTCCTGGTGGACAAGCACGGGTGGTAAATATTATTCAGTTAGGTGAACCATTAGGTCAATTAAACGGGGCTACTTTTTTAGGAACGTGGAAGAGTTCGGAAGCTAGCGCTGCGGCAGCAGTTGGTAAAAAACCAGGTGATGCTAAATATTTGAGAGATGAGAACGGAGAGATTGCTTTTGGGGCCATAGGTAATGGAACACCTACGCTTACTTGGGGTTTTAATAATACCATCAATTATAAAAACTGGGATATCAACTTTTTCTTAAATGGTTCTCATGGGTTTGATATATACAACATAATGCGAGCAGGTATTACAGGTGGTGCAGGAGATTCAAGAAGTTTCATGTCTGCGGATCAGATAAATCAATGGACGCCAACAAATGAAACTGATACGCCTGCAACCGTACAGTTGTTTAATTCTTCAAGATATATTGAAAAGGGTGATTTCGTTAGATTAAGTAACCTGACTATAGGATATACATTTACTGATATTGCAGGGACTACTGGTACAACGTTGAAATTGTATGGTGGTGGACAAAATTTATTTTTAATAACCGACTATAGTGGTTATGATCCAGAGTTATCTTCTAGAAGGAGTGATCAAGGAAATGCAGATGTTGCTCCTGGTATAGATGTAGGAGCTTATCCTAATCCAAGAACTTATACATTGGGTATTAAGGTTGGATTTTAAAAAATGCTAATAGAAAAATATTTCGAAAATATGAAAACAATAAAAATATATAAATCGCTTAAGGTGCTTTCTAGAGTTTCTATACTCGCAGCTTTAGCATTGAATTTCAATAGCTGCGAGCAGTTTGATATTGAGGAAGCTCCTTTATCCTCGCAAGTACTGGTTTCAGAATACACTTCTATGCCACAGTTAGAGTTAGGGGTAACTGGTATTTATGGTAAGTTGAACAAAGCAGCTTGGATGTCTACTTTTTATGTAAACGGTTGGTCAGGAGATGATATTACAACGCATGTTGCCAGTAACAAAGCGGATTTTAGAGAGTACGATCAACGATTTGTAACACCTGAAAACTCTCGAACCCTTACAAATTGGAATGGAGTTTTTGAGATGGTTCGTGCGGCAAATACGGTACTTCAAAGTGTGGAGGGCCAAACATTACTTGTTCCAGGAACTGGTCAGCCCAACCCTGAAAAGCAAGAAAGATTAATTGGTGAAACTTACTTTTTAAGAGCGATAATGTTTAACCACTTAATGCGTATTCATGGTAGAATACCGTTAGTCTTAACGGTAGATGCGTCTCAGCAATCACCATTGGCTTCGCAATTAGAAGTTTTTGAACAAATAGAGAGTGATCTCTTAGAGGCAGAAACAAGATTACCAGTTAAGAGTCAGTTTGTTGGTTCTACAACACCAAGTAAAGGAACTGCTAGAGCTTTTTTGGCAAGACTATATATGGATTGGGCTGGTTTTCCACTAAATGATACCGGTAAATATGCGCTGGCAGCGTCAAGTGCTAAATCTGTTATTGATAATGCGGCAGAGCACGGTTTTGGGCTAGAGCCGGATTTAGCTAAATTATGGTCGTTGGCAGGAAAATTTAGTCAAGAAGGAGTGTTTACAATTGCATATAGCAATTCAGGAGGGAACCTTACCAATCGTAAGATGGGTAAATTAGGATTACCTTCAGATTTTGCAGGTTGGCAAGAAACGTTTGCTGAAATTAGATTTTTTGAAGATATGCCGGAAGGCGCTAGAAAAGAAGCGACTTACTATGATGAATTACCTGTTACTGTAGATAATTCTAAAAACCCACCTGCAATTACAATTACAGCGGGTACACCAGATAAGGTTATTCCTTGGGAAGAGTTTAAGGATCAGCAAAATCCTATTTTTAGAAAAATCGTAGGTGATTTAGCCGATGGGGATTGGAATGAATTTCAAACCTTAAGAAGTGATCTGTATATGAGGTATGCAGAGGTATTGTTAATTTATGCTGAAGCTTCTGGTGAAGCTGGGTCGGAAAGTGCTGATGCGTGGGAAGCCCTCAATATGGTTCATAGAAGAGCTGAAGGACTTGATATTAATACACCGGACGCAAGTGATCTAACAGCCGGAGATGGTAGTTTGCAAGATTTGGCATTTACAGAAAGAAAATGGGAATTTGCGGGTGAGTTTATCCGTTGGAACGATTTGGTACGTAAAGAAAAGGTGGCAGAAGCATTGGGCAGTAGAAATCCCCAAGTTTCTATTGGAACCACGTATGATGAGAATGGTGTTGGTTCACCAAAGCCATTGACTACGGCTTCAAACCCTGTTCTGGGATCTTTGGGAACTGATAATTATTATGCACCCATACCACAGCAGGAAATAGAAAAAAATCCTAACCTTGGTAATTAAAGAATAGTTTGTTGAGTTAGTTAGATTAAAACGGTAGGATTTAAAAACCTTACCGTTTTTCTTTTTATTAGGATTTCAAGCCCTATTTTAGAGGTTTTCAGAAGGTTATAGAGTTAATTTGAAATTAGAGATTTTAAATGTAATACCAGATTAAGTAAGAAATATATATTTGGATGATTAAATTTTTTTTAGGGCTTTATTATGTTGTTTTTTAATAAACTGTACTAGTAATAACAAGCATGAAGAAGGTAAAAAATTGGCTGAATTCCATTGTGCCACATGTCATCTTGCTCCAGAACCTGCAATAGTGCCAAGAAGAGTTTGGGGAGAAAAAATATTGCCAAGTATGGGATTGAAAATGGGAATGTCTCACGGACCAATATATTCTTATGGTGATGGTGAAACGCTAGAAGATTTAGAACCTACAATGTCTCAAGAAGATTGGGATAAAATAGTACATTATTACTTGAATGAATCTGAAAGTACTATTCCCAAATACTTAATCAAAGATCAAGAGAAAAGTACTTTATTTGAGGCTCATTTGTTTTCGCAGGATTCTTTGTCAGTGCTTTCAATGACTTCCTATAATGATGAAAATGGAAATCTATTTTTAGGGAATGCAAGTACTTCTGAATTATTAACAGTAGATGCAAAAGGCCATATTCTTAGTAACGAAAAATTGGATAGTCCACCTGTTAAAGTAGCATTTAAAGATTCTTTAGATTATGTATTAACAATCGGTTTCATGAATCCCTCAGATGAGGCAAAAGGAAAACTGAAAATCGGGAATAATATTATCGATGGTTTAATAAGACCAGTGGATTTTTTGATTCATGATATTAATTCTGATGGATATGACGATGTGTTTGTGTGTAATTATGGTAACAATATTGGAGATTTCTCTCTATACGAAAATTTAAAAAATGGAACCTACAGTAAAAAGATAATTCACCCTTTGTCCGGAGCAATAAAGGTGCAAATGGCTAATATGGATGACGATGATAAAGATGAAATTGTGGTTTTGTTTGCTCAAGAACATGAATATATCATGATTTGGGATTACGGGAATAATACCTTTAGTGGTCAAAAAGTAGTTCAATTTCAACCGGCCTTTGGCTCTGTAGATTTTCAGTTAAGGGATATGAATGGTGATGGACTAAAGGATATTATTATAGGTAATGGTGATAATTCCGACCTGTCTACGGTTCTCAAAAATTTTCATGGAGTACGTGTTCTTCTGAATAGGGGTAATCTAGGGTTTACTGAAGATTATTTCTATCCTATTCATGGAGTTAGTAAAGTAGTGGTAGAAGATTTTGATTTAGATGGCGATAATGATATCCTTACGGTTTCCAATTTTGGGGATTTTACCGATCCTAAGTTTAGAAGTGTTCAATTTTTACTCAATGAAGAAGAATTAAAATTCACACCAAAATCTATTAATGGGCTACCAGATTTTAGATGGCAAACTATTGATGTAAACGATTTTGATAATGACGGTGATTTAGATGTTTTTTTAGGTGCGTTCAATTTGGAGATTGGGCCGAAACAGTCAAGCATTTCAGTTAATCAAAATATTTCTTGGGCAAGATTAGAAAATACTTTGCATTAATTTTCAGTGTAAATCTTCATTAGACCGATCAGGAACATTAACAATGCTCGGTTTTTGCATTAAAGCAATAATGTCTTGTAGTTCCCTATCGCTAAGGTCAAAAATCGCTTTTTTAAAGTAAAAATTTGAAACTTCATTGATTCCATGAATATACAAATCAAATTTATAGTTCTCTAAAACCCAGTTTAAACACTCCTTTTGGGTTGTTTCTTCTTCTAATTTCCAAGCTAGAACGTAGGCCTTTTTGTTTGACAATCTTGTAGAATCTTTATCCTGTCTGCTGTATTCCGAAATCATAGCGGCCAAAAGACTTGGGCTTTTGATAAAGTCTTTTGAAAACAAACCACTTCCTATTTGTTGATTTAAGCTAGAAGTTAAAATATTGGGATGCTCTTGTTCGTACAATTCATAAAATCGTTCTGGTAACTCTTTTGCGAACTTTACTTTTGTGACAAATTCGGTCAATTCTTTTTCAGTAACAAAGCTATTCCAAGTACTTCTTAAATAGTAATAATAGCCAAGTGAAAAAATAAGACCAACGGCCACGATAAAAAATGTGAATTTTAGTATTTTTTTCTTAATTGTCATGGCTCTTATTTCAATTATTAGATGTGATGGTTTTGTAGAAAACGAAGCTAATTAATTATCTATTTATCAACAAATTATAGAGAGTGCAAATACCATTTATTTTATCTTAAAAAACCGTTGTAGAGCAAGGGATTTAGCATTAAACTTCGTATTTTGTAAGTTGTAAAATAATAGATGTTTTAAATACTTTTTTATGATGTTTTCAGGAATGACTCACGGGCTAAAAAGTTTAGCTAAGTATTTTATTTTTAGTGTGATTTTTTTAGGTTTTATCTCTTGTGAAAACTCAAAAAAAAACGAAAAAAAAATCAACGATGAGACACCGAAAGAGTATTTGTTTGTTTCAATTTCTGAGGAAGAAACAGGCATTGATTTTGTAAATCATTTAGAAGAGTCATTAGAATCAAATTATTATCAATACATGTACACCTACATTGGTGGTGGTGTTGCTGTTGGTGATTTGAACGATGATGGTTTTGATGATATTTATTTCACATCCAATTCATCAGAAGATAAATTATATCTAAACACAGGCAATCTTAATTTTAAGGATGTTACGGAATCAGCCGGAATAGAACAGCGCCCGGGTTTTAATACCGGGGTTACTATGGCCGATGTAAATGGAGATGGCCTTTTGGACATCTATGTTTCAAGAGGTGGTTGGCAAGATAATGGTGGTAAATTTAAAAATCTTCTCTACATAAATAATGGCCCTTCAGGTGATGCCGGGGTATCGTTTACGGAAAGAGCCGAAGAAATGGGGCTTGCTGACCCCAATAGAACTATTCAAGCTACATTTTTTGATTATGATAAGGATAATGATTTGGATGTTTACATTTCAAATACACCGGATATAACGAGTAGATCAAAAATAATCGATTTAAATAAAACTCAAAAAGACCCTAAAAGTTTAGAGTTGAAAGGGAGTGATAAGCTATATGAAAATGATGGTACAGGGCATTTTACGGATGTATCCAAAAAAGCTGGTTTACTCTATGATATTGGCTTTGGACTTAATCCGCAAGTTGGTGATTTAAATAATGACGGTTGGGATGATATTTATATCAGTAATGATTTCAACGTGCCAGATTTAGCTTATGTAAATAATGGTGATGGAACTTTTACCGAGTCACGTGATAAACTTTTCAAGCATATGTCGTTCAATAGTATGGGTAGTGATATGGCTGATATAGATAATGATGGCCTTTTGGATTTAATGACTTTAGACATGAATCCGCAAGATTATGTTAGGTCTAAAACTACTATGGCCATGACGTCTATAGCAGATTTTGAAAGTATGGTAGAGAAGGGGTATCACCATCAATACATGCACAATATGTTACAGGTCAATAACGGAAACGGCACTTTTAGTGAGATAGGTAATATGGCTGGGATTGCCAATACGGACTGGAGTTGGGCTCTATTATCGGCAGATTTTGATCTGGACGGTTTTAACGATGTTTACGTTACTAATGGTGTGTATAGGGATGTTATTGACCGCGATAAGAATAATGAAATTTTAGAAATTTTAAGAGCGAATGAAAGGAAGCCTACAGCCGAAGATTTTCTGAAGTTTGCACAAATGCTTCCGCAGCAAAAATTGAAAAACTTCTTTTATCGAAATAAAGGAGATTTGACATTTGAGGATACTAGTGAATCGTGGGTAGATAGCGAACCTTCTTTCTCAAACGGAGCGGCGTATGCAGATTTTGATAATGATGGCGATTTGGATATCGTGGTCAATAATATAAATGATAAGGCTACTTTTCTAGAAAACAGGGCTATTGACAACCAGCGTAAAAACTATTTAGAGCTAGAGTTGGTTGCTGCCGGAAAGAATACTTTTGGAGTAGGTGCAACAGTAAATTTGTACTTTGATGACGGTACAAAACAAACCCGCCAAGTTACACCCACAAGAGGTTTTTTATCATCGGTTCCAAACTCCCTTCACTTTGGTCTAGGTAAACATTTGTCCGTAAAACGGATGGAGGTTATTTGGCCTGACGGAAAAATTCAGGAATTGGTAGATGTAGATGCCAATCAATCTTTACAGTTAAATTATCGCTTTGCGGAAACCGAAGTAAAAGAAGAAAATAAGACCGATTTACTTTTTACTAAAGTCACTTTTGATAACCGTCACTCAGACCCTTACTTTAACGATTTTGATTTACAGATTTTACTACCTCATAAATTGTCGCAATTAGGTCCTTCCTTGGCAAAGGCCGATATTAATGGAGACGGGGAAGAAGACGTTTTTATAGGAGGAGGAAAAGACCAACCTGGGCAACTTCTTGTAAGCCGGTCAAATTCATTTCAAAAGACGAGTTCACCTGCTCTTGTAGAGGATAAGTCTTATGAAGATGTTGGGGCTACTTTTTTTGATGCGGATGGTGATGGAGATAATGACCTTTACGTAGTTAGTGGCAGTTATGAGTTTAAGGAGAACCCCAGGATGTTGGTAGATAGGTTATATCTTAACGACGGCAAAGGTAATTTTGAAAAAGCTGAAAATGCTATTCCAGAAGTAGGTATTTCGGGTTCTGTAGTGGTTCCTTCGGATTACGATGGGGATGGGGATATAGATTTATTTATTGGTGGAAGACTTATTACCGGTAAATATCCGCACCCAGCAAGTAGTTTATTGCTGGTAAATGATGCAGGTAAATTTACTATTGAAAATGAAAATCTTGCTCCGGGATTACAAGGTTTAGGTCTAGTCACTGATGCCAAATGGGTAGACATCAATAATGACCAAAAAGTTGATTTGGTTGTGACTGGTGAGTGGATGGGAATTCAAGTATTTCTTAATAAAAATAATGAACTAGAACGTAGTGATGCATATCCTGAATTGGCAAATGCCGTAGGTTGGTGGAACGAACTCTTAATAGATGACATAGATGGCGATGGCGACAAAGATATTGTTGCAGGGAACATGGGCTTGAATTCTAAGTTTCATGCTTCTTATGAGAAACCATTTGAAATCTATACATCGGATTTTGATATGAACGGATCGCAAGATGTTATACTGGCAAAAGAATATCATGGCAAACAAGTTCCTGTTAGGGGTAAAGGTTGCATGACCCAGCAATTACCGCATCTGGCGCAAACCATACCAACTTATACTGATTTTGCTAGCAAGGATTTAAAAGGCATTGTTGGAGAGGGGCTTCAAACGGCACTTCATTATAAGGCAACGGAATTTAGGTCAGGAATATATATAAACAACGGAGATAAATTTAGTTTTCAACCATTTGAAAATAGAATTCAAATAGCACCGATCAATAGTATATTGTTCCGAGATTTTGATAACGATGGTTTAAAAGATTTGTTATTGGCGGGAAATAATTACCAATCTGAGGTTGAAACCACGCGTTCGGATGCAGGGATAGGTACTTTTCTTAAAGGAAATGGAAAAGGCGAGTTTATGTCAATTTCGAATTTGAAGTCAGGCTTTTTTGCTGATAAGGATGTTCGCAATATGACTATTTTAAATACGAAAGCAGGTAGTTTTATTCTGGTGGTCAATAATAATGACAAGCATGATTTATTCAAAATAAAAACAGCTACTAATTAAAACATGGGATTGCCAATAAGGAATATATTACTTTTTGGATTTTTCTTTTTGCTTTGTACGGCAACGAGCCGGTTAAGTGCGCAGCAAAATTCCGAAAAGAAACATGATTCTCTGGCCTATGTTTTTTTTAATAAAACGAAAAAGTTAAGGCGTGATAATCCGGATAGTGCCTTAGTTCTACTAGAGGCTAAACACGAGGAATTCTTACAAAAAGGAGACACGGTAAATGCCGTAAAGGCCTTGCTGGAGATGCCATATATTTATGGCCAACATGTAGATTATACTAAATCTTATGATACGCTTTGGTTCGCTTTATTTTTGGCGGATAAAGCAGATAATGATGAGCTAAAAGCTTCTGTATACAATTGGCTGGGCAGACTGTATAGTTTTTTTAAGCGGAAAGATGAAGCTTTGGAGTATCTGCAGACCTCTCTTGAAATTAATCGTAAACTGGTCGAAAAAGGCCAGTTGCAGAAAGCAGATTTAGTACGAAACTATTATTTACTGAGTGCAACACATAGAGTGCTGAACCAACCAGAAATGGCAAAAGTTTAT
The DNA here is from genome assembly GCF_009725985.1 of Zobellia amurskyensis. GTDB lineage: Bacteria > Bacteroidota > Bacteroidia > Flavobacteriales > Flavobacteriaceae > Zobellia > Zobellia amurskyensis. Next base: position 25,802 of record NZ_RCNR01000007.1, on the reverse strand, counting down.
CTAGATAGTTGTTTCGTTAATTATGCTCCTACCAATGGTCAATTACCTATGGCTTACCTTCATTTTGAAAAAGCGTTTCAATTATCGGTGAACGACAAAAATGAAGAAGCATTGCAATTATTAGAGGAGTTAGAGCCTTGGTTTATTGAAAATAGACCTTCCTATTTAGTTTTGGTTTATTCTGATATGGGTGATGTATATGCAAATCTATCTAACTATAAACAGAGTAAAACCTATTACAAAAAAGCTTTAGAGATATCGAGCAAATATAATAGTCATGTTGATTTCTCATCTTTAGTTCATGAGAAATTAGCTAATCTATTTGAAGCGCATGGCGAGTTTGAAAAAGCTTTTAAAAATCAAAAAAAAGCTAGAGAGATAGATGCTCAATTTTTTGATAGTAGGACAGCAATAAACCAAAGCCTGTTAGAAATTAAAGACGAGTTTAGGATTGAAAAGGAAAATCAAGAACGGCTAGTACAAAAGCAGCGTTTGGAAAAATTGGAACAAGCAGATGAAATCTCCTTCCTGCAACGTATTATTTTACTAGGCTCTCTTATTTTTTTAATTATAATTGGAGTTATTTTTTTTAAATATTTACAATCAAGACATCTGGCTGAAAAACAACTTATCAGAAGAAACAAGCAATTAGAAATTAAAAAAGGAAAAGAACTTTTAGCGCTTAAAAACAAAGAATTGGCGGTCTCGGCTTTACAAATGGTTGAAAAAGATGAATTTTTAAAAGAAATTGAAGACAGGTTGAAAGGAGCAGAGGGTAATTCCCAAAAGCCAGAAATAAAGCAGGTGCTTAAATCTATCTCTCATAACAGAAATGATAATTGGGAAGAATTTCGACTTAGGTTCACAGCTGTAAATGAGAATTTTTATTATAAGATTACAACCATGTACCCAAAATTAAGCCAGACGGATCAGAAAATATGTGCCCTTATAAAACTGAATTTCTCCAGTAAAGAAATGGCAAGACTCCTTGGTATTTCCGTAGAGTCAGTACATACAACCCGTTACAGGGTTAGAAAAAAAATGAAATTAGATAGAGGTGTGAATCTGGAAGAATATATTTCATCTCTGTAAGCAATTTTTAAAGTCGTAAGTAATATTAAAAGAACTACTTACAATTCTTGGAAAAACACGGGCAAAGGTGTTAAATTGCGACAATAATCTGTGTAATGAAGAAAGAGAAGGTAGAGTTAAAATCAACTTATAATGTTCCTAATTTAGAAAGAGGCCTTTCAATTATAGAATTATTGGCCACTCAACCAAAAGGCCTTACTCTTGCAGAAATTATTGAAAAACTGTCAATTGCAAAGTCAAGTGCTTTCCGAATTGTAAGTACTTTGATATTTAAAAATTACCTTCAAAAGAACGAGACCACTAAAAAAATCACACTCTCTAGAAAGATGTTAACGCTCGGTATTTCTTCTATGAACGAGCAAAGTTTGGTTGAGCATTCCATAGATGTAATGCGCGCTGTAAGAGACGAGCTTAAGGAATCTGTTATGTTAGGTGTGTTATTAGGCTCTACAGGAACTATTTTGGAGCAAGTGCCATCTTCATACCCGGTAAAACTTTTTGTGGAGCCAGGTACTCAGTTTGATCTTCACAGCTCAGTAGGCGGTAAATGTATATTAGCGAACATTCCTACAGATGAAGCAGATGAAGCCTTAAGGGGTAAAACACTTACCAAGTACACAGAGAACACCATTACTTCCAAAAAAGAATTTAAAACAGTCCTTAAAGAAGTTAAATCAAAGGGCTATGCTATTGATAATAGTGAAGACATTCAGGGTATTAACTGTGTAGGAGCCCCAATTTTCAACGAACACGGCTACCCGGTAGCTGCACTTTGGATTACAGCACCTTATGGAAGGTTACCTGCATCTCAATTTAGTAGTAAAGGTGAAATAGTAAAAAAATATGCCTTGGAAATTTCTGCCAAATTAGGGTATTTGACCCAACCACTATAAATTATTCTTTCAATTTGTAAAGCAATCACACTTAAGTTGTTACCCAAGTGTGAAATAATCCTACATCTTAAAAAATCAAGGAAATGGCTATTTATATAGCCTAAATCCCGTGTGGCCTGTATTTATAGGTTTTTAGTAATACTTAGATTTTGATTTTTTAAATGGGGTATGTGAAAGAATTCTTAAAAAAATAGTGGTGAATTATGTTGATATATCAAAAAAATATATATTTTTGGTTCAAATAAGAAACTAGTTTCATATTTGAACCATTTATTTTTTGACGCTAAAAACGAATAGTGTTTTGAAAATGGGATATCCATATGGAAAAAGAGATTGTATCAAGGAGCTTAATTGTTGTGTATGATATCAAATCTCGACAGGTCTAATTTTGATGTTAAATTTAAAAGTATGCAAAAATAATATCTCAACTTTTTAACTCAGTAATAACTCAATTCACTTTAAACTAACAAAAATGAAACTTTTAAAATTTTTAAAAATGGGGGTTTTTCTTGCCATTTTTTTCTTGTTTTCAGGCCAAGCTTGGGCACAAACAACAATTACAGGAACTGTCTCCGACGTGGAGGGTCCCATACCTGGGGCTAATATTGTTGTTAAAGGAACTACTAATGGTGTAACGACCGATTTTGACGGAAACTTTAGTATTAATGCTTCTCCGGCGGATATACTTATAGTTTCTTATCTCGGTTATGCTACTCAAAACGTTAAGGTGGGTAATCAAACTACTATAAACATCAGTTTGCTAGCTGATCAGCAACAACTGGATGAGGTTGTGGTTGTTGGTTACGGTACAAGAAGTAAAGCTACTTTAACCAGTGCTGTGGCCACGGTAGATCAGAATTATCTTGACCAACAACCAGTTTCAAATGTGAGCAAGGCCCTACAGGGTAGTGCTGCTGGGGTAACTACTATTAGTGCCTCTACTCCTGGTGGTGATGCAGAGGTACGTATACGTGGAATGGGGACAATAAATAATAATGGTCCGCTTTGGGTTGTTGATGGAGTTCAGGGTGCGCAATCGCCTCCTCCTGGGCAAATTGAATCCATTCAAATATTAAAAGATGCATCATCTACTGCAATTTATGGGGCTAGAGGAGCCAATGGCGTTATTTTGGTTACCACGAAAACAGGTAAGAAGAATCAAGCAGTGACGCTGGATATCAGTGTGAAAACGGGCATGAGTTTTTCAGATGCCAAGTATGATATCATGACGGATCCTCAGTTGATAGGAGAGATGTTATGGTTGGAGTTAGAGAACGATGGTCTGCCACAAACTAATCCCCATTACGGAAGTGGAGCAACACCGGTTCTTAATGAGTACTTATATCCAAACGGAGGGGTTTCAGGTGCGGCCAATGTTAATCCTGCTTTGTATGACCAAGTAAATTACCCCATTACCAAATCAAATCCGCAGGGAACTGATTGGTTGGATGAAATATATCAACACGGTTTGATTCAGAATTACGATTTGTCATTGATGGGGGGCTCCGAGAAAACTTCCTATTCCTTTCAGGCGGGTTTTCTTGAAGAGAATGGTATACTTAAGAATACGTCATTTAATAGAATTTCTTTCCGTTCCAATGTTGATTCCAACCCTTTTGAATGGTTGAATATTGGTCAGCGTTTAGGCGTTACTTACGGAGAAACCAAAGGCTGGGGTGGCAACAATTCACATAACAATTTATTTAATCAACTCTATTTAGCTAGTCCATTGGTTCCCGTTAAGGATATTGCTGGAAACTGGGCTGGTGGTGTTGTTGGTGGTGCTAATATTAATGATGGCCCTAATCCTGTAGGTTTTTTGGATAGACTTAAAGATAATAGTAATAAAAAATACAACATTACCGGAAATATTTATGCAGCGATTAAACCTGTTAAAAACGTAACAATTAAAACTTTGTTAGGCTATGATGTAGATTTGTTAAATAATTTCTCACCTTCATTTGCTGCTTGGGAACAAGATACAGGTGCTAAATCTACTACTCTTAATGAAAGTAGTGCCAATGAAACACGTTGGAACTGGACAAATACATTTAACTATAAAAATACATTTGGGGAAAACCATAGCGTAGATTTTCTTTTTGGAATGGAATCTTCAAGGATAGCATATAGGACTATTTCTGCTTCTAGACAGGATTACCTTTCTAATGATATTAATTTTTTAGTATTGGATGCAGGAGCTAGTAACCAGTTAAATAATGGTAGCGGGTTTGCTTCTACATTGTTTTCCTATTTTTCTAGAATTAATTATGACTATGCGAAAAAGTATATCGTAGATTTTACAGTAAGGCGGGATGGTTCGTCTCGTTTTGGTGCTGAAAATAGATATGGAATCTTTCCAGCCGCATCTTTAGGTTGGGTGGCGTCAAAAGAGAATTTTTTGAGTGGTTCTGAAGACTGGCTCAGTTATTTAAAATTTAGAGCAAGTTGGGGGCAATCGGGTAATGATCAAATCGGAAATTATAATAGTTTCACTACATATGAGTCAGACCCTGGATCATCTTATTATGCTATTGGTGGCTCGGATAATACGATTACTCAAGGATATCAGTCATTGGCAATTGGTAATCCAGATGCTAAATGGGAAACTACCACGTCTACTAATATTGCTTTTGATGCAACTTTATTTAGAAAATTGGACTTGTCTGTAGATTTTTGGAAAAAAGATACCGAGGATATGTTGTTTCCCGTGGCAATTCCGCAAGTTGTGGGTGATGTTATAGAACCTTCGGTAAATATAGGGTCTATGTCAAATAAGGGGGTAGACATATCACTTTCGTACCGTACTTCCGCATTAGATGATTGGTTTACCCTTAACATGTCAACCACGTTTACGGCTTATAAAAATGAGGTCACTAAACTTTCTGATAATGGGAATGAGTTTTTACAGGGATTTCCAACACGTCAGCAAATCTATACTAGAACGGAAGTGGGAAGAGCGTTTCCTGAGTATTATGGTTATGTAGTTGATGGTATTTTTCAAACGCAAGGTGAAGCGGATGCACATGCTACTAATGGCACTTATAATGAACCGGGTAATTTGAAAATTAGAGATGTGGATGGCGATGGCGAGATTACACCAGACGATCGTACTTATATTGGTAATCCACATCCGGATTTTACAGCAGGTTTTCGTTTAGGTATGGGATTTGGAAATATTGATGTTTCGGCAACACTTTATGCTAGTGTGGGTAATGATTTGGCGAATTACACAAGTAGATTTACCAAATACGGACTTTTTGAAGGTCCAAATACTCCAGAAAGATTATATAACTCATGGGGAAGTCCTTACTTAGAGGATAATAATGATGCTACTTTACCTAAAGCATCTACTTCAACTTCATTTGAGCAAAATGCTTCAACGCTTTATATAGAGGATGGCTCTTTTTTACGTATTCAAAACCTGCAGGTGGGTTATACCCTTCCTGATGAACTAATAGAAAAGTTACATCTTAAACATATGAAATTGTATGTAATTGGCTCAAATTTATTCACGTTTACCAAATACTCGGGCTTAGATCCTGAAATTAGTGCTAAGAGAGAAAATGGCGTTCCACAAGAAATTGATCGAGGGGTTGATGTGGGTACTTGGCCAATATCTAAACAGATCATGTTAGGATTAAATATCTCATTATAATTTAAAAAAATAGAACAGATGAAAAATAATATTTTTGCAAATAGTTTTGCCATCTTAATTTTGGTTTTGATATCCTCTTGTAGTGAAGACTTTCTTAACGAAGAGCCTGTAGGTACAGTAAACGAGGTGACTCTTGTTAGTGAGGAAGGTATAAATGGGTTGCTTATAGGAGCTTATTCGTTAATTGATGGATATTCTAGCAATGGTAGTCCAAACGGTGGTACAGGAGAAGCTTCTGGAACCAATTGGATTTGGGGAGATGTACCTTCTGATGATATGCATAGAGGAGATACTAACGGTGGTTGGTCACAAATTAATGATATAGAACGATATGAGGTAAGGTCTGATAATGAATGGTTGAGTGGTGCCTGGGGTATTAATTATGACGGAGTGGCACGCTCTAATGATGTTTTACGTGTTTTGGGTACGGCTGGAGAAGTAATATCAGCTGAAATGACAGACCAAATTGAAGCTGAAGCTAAATTTTTACGTGCATGGTTTCATTTTCAACTAAGAATTAAATTTGAAAAGGTTCCCTATATAACCGAGGATATTGATCCAGTTGTGGTTAAAAACGATCGGGAAATTTGGGATGATATAGAAGACGATCTTCAATTTGGAATTGATCATTTAGACCCGGCACCATCAGAAATTGGTAGAGCATCACAATGGGCAGCAAAGGCTTTAAAAGCAAGAGTTCATTTGTTTCAGAGCGAATTTGCAGAAGCAAAACCACTTTTAGATAACATTATTGAAGAGGGTCCTTTTCAGTTAGAGCCTCATTTTTACAATAATTTTGATGAAGAACATCAAAATAATGGGGAGAGTATTTTTGAAATTCAATATTCTGTAAACGACGGAGCAGGTGTACATAATTCCGGTGTTGATCACCAGACTTTGTATCCGAATGTTGAAGGGTTGGGTTATTCTTATAGTGCACCTTCTTTTGACCTTTTCAATGCATATAAGGTAGAAGATGATGGTCTTCCATTGTTAGATAGTTTTCAGGATGATCTTCTTTTAGAGGATTACCAAGTTTCAGATACAGAAGAATTTACACCAACTAGTCATTTGCTGGATCCTAGGGTTGATTGGACTATTGGAAGAAGAGGTGTCCCATTTTTAGATTGGGGACCAATGAGTGGAAGCGATTGGATGTCTGATCAATTGAACATGGGACCTTTCATGAATAAGAAAAACATGTTCTATAAGCGTAATAGAGGTGTAATTTCAACTGAGTCCGGTTATTGGGCTCCAGGTGTAAATGGAAACAATTTCAGGTTGCTAAGGCTTGGTCACGTATTGCTATGGAGAGCAGAGGTCGCAGTAGAGGAAAATGATTTACCTACAGCACTTGCATTGGTAAATCAGATAAGACAGAGAGCAGCTGACGATATTGTAATGGGTAAAGTGTCAAATACTACTTTTGAAGAAGGCAATCCTATCATAGTAGATGACTCACAACCTGCAGCAAACTATAAATTAGGACTCTACGATTCTTTTCCTAGTGTAGAATATGCTCGGATGGCCGTAAGACACGAAATGAGATTAGAATTTGCACTCGAAGGAATGCGTTTCTATGATTTAGTGAGATGGGGAATTGCTGATAGCACTTTAAACAATTATTTGTCTAGCGAATTAAAGGATAATAAGCTACCATGGTTATCTGGCAGTTCTTTTACTTCTGGTAAAAATAACTATTGGCCAATACCACAAGTTCAATTAGATCTTCAGCCAGGTGTATTAACACAGAACTCATCGCTTTAATGATTTTAGGCAGGTACTTTAAGATTTTTATGGACAAACCGGCAGAAGAAGTTGCCGAAAAAGAGGCAACTGAAAGAAAAGATTTCTTGGAAAAGAAGGTAACAGAAGTTTCATCATTAAATATATATGATCGGGAGTTTTTAAATCGAATCAGTATATGTATGGAAGAGAACATGTCTGATGACACCTATTGGGTAGATGACCTTTCTTTTGACATGAATACGAGCAGGTCAACTTTTTTTAGAAAATTAAAAAAGCTTACCGGGTACGCTCCTAAAGATTATATGAGAAATACAAGATTGCTTAGAGCCGGTGAATTACTTGAGAAAGGACAGTTGCGAATAGCAGAGGTAAGTTACCAAGTAGGCTTTAGTGACCCCAATTATTTCAGTAAATGTTTCAGAAGGTTTTATGGCACCTCGCCGTCTGATTACAGTGTTTTGAGCAGTGCTAGTTAGTAGAGAAAATACGTATATTTAAATTTAGATCAAGTAACTGATAATCATGAACAAATACTCACAATTTTTAATTTTCGCTGCGGTGCTAGTTTCAGCCTGCAACTCTCCCAAAACTACTAATGAAATGAAATCTACTTCAGATAATGATGAGAAGGTGACATTTACCGCAGAACAAATTGATCACCTAGGTATTACGGATACGAATCATTTGAGTGCTGCATCTAAAAGAGCTTTAAAATGGCCAACAGACTTGGGTAATGAATGGTTTATTCAATTCGGTCCGCTTGAACCTTTAAAAGGTGATTTGGCTTATGAAGAAGGTGTTGTTCGTCGTGATCCTAGTGCTATAATTAAGGAGGATGGCAAGTACTATGTTTGGTATACCAAAAGTACAGGCCCAACTCAAGGTTTTGGAGGTGATATAGAAACGGAAAAAGTATTCCCTTGGGACCGTTGTGATATCTGGTATGCCACTTCAACAGATGGTTGGACATGGAAAGAAGAGGGGCCGGCAGTAACTAGAGGAGAAAAGGGTGCTTATGATGATCGTTCTGTTTTTACAGTAGAAATCATGAAATGGGAAGATAAATATTATCTAAGCTACCAAACGGTAAAATCTCCATATAATGTGCGTGTTAAAAATCAAGTTGGATTGGCATGGGCAGATTCTCCAAACGGACCTTGGACTAAAAGTAAAGAGCCCATTTTAAGCCCTGCTGATAATGGAGTTTGGAAAGGTGAGGAGCAAGATCGTTTTGCCGTAATTAAAAAAGGAGATTTTGATAGTCACAAGGTACATGATCCATGTATTTTACCTTATAAAGGAAAATTTTACTTATACTATAAAGGAGAACAAATGGGTGAGCAAATTACTTTTGGTGGAAGACAGATTCGTCACGGTGTAGCTATTGCGGATAAACCTGAAGGCCCATATGTAAAATCGCCTTATAACCCAATAAGTAATAGTGGCCATGAAATTTGTGTTTGGCCATATGATGGTGGCATCGCAGCATTAATTACTACAGATGGTCCTGAGAAAAATACAATTCAGTGGGCGCCAGACGGTATCAACTTTGAAATTAAATCTGTGATTCCAGGCGTAAACGCGCATGCTATAGGTCTAAACAGAACTGCCGATGTGGAGAAAGAACCAACGGAAATCTTAAGATGGGGTTTGACGCATATTTATAATAATGGAGATTACCAGAGTATTATGCGTTTTTCTTCGGAAAGAAAGACACGTCATGTGGCAAAAGGAGTAAAAAAATAATAGAGAAATATATTTAATGAAAGCAACAGTTTACAAAGGAAACAAAACGTTTTCTGTAATAGAGAAGGAGATTGAGCAGCCTGCAAATGGTGATGTTAGAATAAAAGTAGCGTACTCTGGTGTATGTGGTACAGATGTGCACATCTATCATGGTATGATGGATAAAAGGGTAGCTATGCCTCAGACAATCGGTCATGAAATGTCTGGTGTAATTGATGCAGTTGGTGAGGGTGTAGAAGATTATAAAGTAGGGGACAAGGTAGTTGTTCGTCCGTTAGATGACCGTAAGGTAAAGGCTTCGGACAAAGGATTCAATCATATTTGTGAAGAATTAAAATTCATTGGTATTGATAGTCCAGGTTCTATGCAACAATATTGGAACGTACCTTCATTTGTACTTCATAAACTAAAAGCAGAAACCGATTTAAAATTGGCCGCATTAATAGAGCCATTATCTGTTGCTACGCATGATGTTCGTAGAAGCGGATTGGTTGCTGGTGAAACTGCTGTTGTTTTAGGAGGCGGACCAATAGGTCTTTTAGTAGCAATGGTTGCCAAAGATGTGGGGGCCAATGTTATTATTTCAGAGGTGAACGAAAAACGTATAGCCAAAGCTAAATCTATGGGGTTACATGCTGTAAACCCTATGAAAGTTGACTTGGTAGAATATGTAAAAGAACAAACGGACAACCGTCGTGCAGATGTGGTTTTTGAAGTGGCCGGTGTACAACCTGCTTTAGATATTATGTGTGAAGTTGCCGGTATTCGTGGTAGAATATTGATGGTGGCCATTCACGGAGAGAAAAAACCTGTAGACCTTTTCAAGTTTTTCTGGAAAGAACTTAGCTTAATTGGTGCTCGCGTTTATGAGAAGGAAGATTATGAGAAGTCAATTCAATTAATAACAGAGAACAAGCTTCCTTTTGAAGATATGATCACGGACGTACAGCCGTTGACCAATATTCAACAAGTTTTTGAGAACATAGATAATAATCCTGATGGTATGAAAGTACTAATGGATTGTCAACAATAATCACGAGAAACAACGCATAAGAAAATGAGCATATTAAATCAATTTAGCCTAAAAGGTAAAACGGCTTTAGTAACAGGTTGTAAAAGAGGTATTGGTAAAGCCATGGCCGTAGCATTGGCAGAAGCTGGGGCAGATATAATTGGTGTGAGTGCCTCTCTAGAGAAGCACGGTAGCATGGTGGAGCAAGAAGTTGAGGCTACCGGAAGAAAATTTAAAGCCTATACTTGCGACTTTGGGAATAGGGAATCTTTATATGAATTTATAAAGGAAGTAAAAAGCGACTTTCCCGTAATTGATATTCTGGTCAACAATGCGGGAACTATTCTTCGTGCTCCAGCAGTTGAGCATTCAGATGAGTATTGGGATAAGGTTATTGAAATAAACCAAACTGCACAATTCGTTTTAACCCGTGAAATAGGTAAAGAAATGGTAGCGCGTGGTGAAGGTAAAATTATTTTTACGGCTTCATTATTAACTTTCCAAGGTGGTATTACGGTTCCTGGTTATGCGGCTAGTAAAGGTGCAATTGGCCAAATGACTATGGCATTTGCAAACGAATGGGCAGGTAAAGGTGTTAATGTAAATGCAATAGCACCAGGTTATATCAGCACGGATAATACGGAGGCATTGAGAAACGACCCAGAAAGGTCTGCATCTATTTTGTCTAGGATACCAGCTGGTAGATGGGGCAAACCAGAAGATTTTGCAGGACCTATCGTCTTTTTAAGTTCAGATGCGGCGGCTTATATGAGTGGCGTTACCATGTTGGTAGACGGCGGTTGGATGGGTAGATAAGTATCTTAAGACTGAGTAAAAAAATCCAATAAATAAATACTGAAAAATGAAATTGCCAAGACAGGTATTCTTGTTCTTAGTGTCCTTTTTTGCGCTTATAAATGGCTGGGCACAAGACAAACCAAACATCATTTTTATACTATCTGATGACGCAGGTTATGCAGATTTCGGGTTTCAGGGAAGCAAAGAATTTAAAACTCCTGAGCTAGATAAATTCGCCAAAAATTCGGTGCTTTTTACTCAAGCCTATGTTTCTGCTGCAGTATGTGGGCCTTCAAGAGCTGGGCTCCTGACTGGAAAATATCAGCAGAAATTCGGTTTTGAAGAGAATAATGTACCTGGTTTGATGAGTAAAAACGGAATTACCGGAGACGATATGGGGCTTCCGTTAGATCAGAAAATAATGGCAGATTACCTTAAAGAGCAAGGTTATAAAACAGCTGTTTTTGGAAAATGGCATTTAGGTAATGCAGACCGTTTTCATCCTACTAAAAGAGGTTTTGATGAGTTTTATGGTTTCCGCGGAGGCGCAAGAAGTTATATGCCTTACGGAACGGAAAATCAACTTACAAGAAATGAGGATAGGTTGGAACGAGGTTTTGGGGAGTATGAAGAATATGAAGGTTACCTAACGGATGGTTTGGCAGACGAGGCTATTTCCTTTATGGAAAGAAACCAGAAGAACCCGTTTTTCATTTACCTAGCTTTTAATGCGGTACACACGCCAATGGAAGCAAAGGAAGAGGATTTGGCAAAAGTGCAGGGCCTTACGGGTAAGAGAAAAACATTAGCTGCTATGGCTATCGCTATGGATAAAGCCTGTGGGAAAGTTTTAAACCGAATTAAGGAGTTGGGTCTGGATAAAAACACGCTTATTGTTTTTACAAATGATAATGGCGGACCGTCTGATGCAAACGAATCATCTAACAATCCATTAAGTGGTACTAAAGCCAACCATTTGGAAGGTGGTATTCGGGTTCCTTTTTTAATGTCATGGCCAGGGAAGTTAGAGCCAAATACCGTTTATGACAACCCAATCAGTACACTAGATTTACTACCCACTTTTATTACTGCAGCTGGTGGTAATGTAAGTGAGATTAATGGTTTAGACGGTGTGGACCTTATTCCTTTCCTAACGGAAAATACAACAGAAAAACCTCACGAAACTTTGTATTGGAAAAAAGAGGCTAGAGGAGCAGTTAGGCATAACGATTGGAAACTGGTTCGTTTTCCTGATCGACCAGCGGAACTCTACAATATTAAAGAAGATATTTCAGAGGTTAACGATTTGGCCACTGAGCACCCGGAGAAAGTACGGGAACTTTATAAAATGCTTTTTGATTGGGAACTCACTTTGGAGCGACCACTTTGGCAATTAGAAAGAAGATTTGAAGGCAAAGCAGCCGAAAGAATGGATACATATAGAAAACATAAATCATAAAAGATCATGTCAGCAATTAAAGAATACCAACTATTTATAGACGGAAAATGGGTAACATCTACGTCTGGAGAAACCATTGACATTGTAAATCCAACTACTGAAGAGATAGTTGCAAGAGTACAGAATGGAACAGTAGAAGAGGCCCAGCAAGCATTAGAAGCTGCTGATAAGGCTCAAAAGGAATGGAAGAAATTGCCTGCTCGTTCCCGTGCTGATTTACTATACAAATTGGCAGATGAGATAAAAGCGAACTCAGATTACTTGGCTGAACTTTTAGTTAAGGAGCAAGGTAAATTGTTAAAAGTTGCCAAAGGTGAAGTTGCAGTTACGGCTTCATTTATTGAGTATGCTTGTGAAGGCGCCAGAAGAATTGAAGGAGATATTATTCCTTCGGATAACCCTAATGAGCAAATCTGGATTCAGAAAATACCTCGTGGAGTTGTTGTTGCTATTACAGCTTGGAACTTTCCATTGGCATTGGCCGGTCGTAAGTTGGGTCCTGCCTTGGTTGCAGGGAATACAATTGTTATAAAACCAACTTCAGAAACACCTTTAGCAACTCTTGAGTTAGGTAATTTGGCTAAGAAAGTAGGTATTCCAGATGGAGTTATTAATATTCTGACAGGTCCAGGTAGGGCTATGGGTAATGCTCTTGTGGAGAGTCCTATTACTAAAATGGTGACTATGACAGGTTCTACACCAGTTGGCCAGTCTATTGCTAGGGCTGCAGCACAAAACCTTACACATGTTCAGTTGGAACTTGGTGGAAAAGCTCCTTTCATTGTTTTTGAAGACGCAGATATAGATGCTGCTGTGGACTCTGCTTTGCACTCGCGTTTTGATAACTGTGGACAAGTTTGTACCTGTAATGAAAGAATGTATGTGCATGAAGGTATTTATGATGCTTTTATGGAAAAATTCATCGCTAAGACAAAGGCTATAAAAGTGGGTGACCCAATGTTGGCGGAAACTGATATGGGACCTAAAGTAAATGCAGCTGAATTAAAGCATATGGAGCATTTGGTTGCCGTGAGTCTTGAAGAAGGTGCTACGTTGGCTACTGGTGGTAAAAAACCAGAAGGAAGCGTGTTTGAAAAAGGATTTTGGTTTGAACCAACAGTTTTGACCAATGTAACCCAAAACATGACCATTGTTCATGAAGAGTCTTTTGGACCTATTCTACCGGTATTGAAATTCAAAACTTTTGAAGAAGTGGTTGGATATGCCAATGACTGTGAGTACGGACTTGCAGCTATGATATTTACTAACGATATGAGCACTATAATGAAGTGTAACGATGAGCTTGAGTACGGCGAAATATACGTAAATAGAGGTCATGGAGAGCAACACCAAGGGTTCCATAACGGCTACAAATTAAGTGGTTCTGGTGGTGAAGATGGTAAGTACGGTTTTGAGCAGTACATGGAGAAAAAGACATTTTACATTAGACACAAGGCATAGATGAGCACGAGTATTAAATCGGTTGAGTGTAAGTTGTTCCGAGTTCCGTTACCGGAAGTCATGAACGATGCCAAACATGGAGACCATACGCATTTTGAGCTGGTCACTTCTACTATTACTTTAGAAGATGGTAGTACTGGAACCGGATATACCTATACCGGTGGAAAAGGAGGAAATGCCATTAAGGCGATGGTGGATTATGATATTACACCGGCTTTAATAGGCAAGGATGGTACTGATGTAGAGGGAATTTATGATTTCCTAGAATGGCATATGCATTATGTGGGTAGAGGGGGCATTGTATCTTTTGCTGTTTCCACTATCGATATAGCATTGTGGGACATCCGTTGTAAAAAAGCAGAAAAGCCACTTTGGCAAATGGCCGGTGGAGCGGGTAATACCTGTAAGGCGTATTGCGGTGGAATAGATTTACAGTTTCCTATCCCAAAACTTTTAAAGAATATGGAAGGGTATTTGGCAGCTGGTTTCAATGCTGTCAAAATTAAAATCGGTCGTGAAAATCTAGACGAGGACATTGAACGCATAAAAGCAGTGCGAGAATTTATTGGTCCGGATATCACGTTCATGGTAGATGCCAATTATTCAATGACTGTGGAAAAAGCTATTGAAGCTATTAATCGCTTTAAGGAATATGATATTACGTGGTTTGAAGAACCTATTATTCCGGATAATTATATAGGCTTTTCTCAAATTTCTGATGCTACGGGCTTTCCATTGGCAATGGGTGAAAACCTACATACCATTCATGAGTTTGAGTATGCCATGGATCAGGCGAAACTATCTTTTGTACAACCTGATGCATCTAATTGTGGCGGTATTACAGGTTGGTTGGCGGCTGCACGGTTGGCAGATAAACATAACATTCCGGCTTGTTCCCACGGTATGCAGGAGCTACACGTAAGTTTAGTGTCTGCGCAACCTAATTCAGGTTGGTTAGAAGTACATAGTTTTCCTATTGACCAGTATACTACCAGACCTTTAGTCGTTGAGAACCACCTTGCTGTGGCACCAGATTCACCGGGAGTGGGAGTGGAGTTTGATTGGGAGAAATTAGCTCCTTATCAATCCAAATAAAACATCGAATTAAAATATTTCAAAACGCTTACGAAAATGAAAACAACGCAAACGGATTTTGGTGTACTTGATGGAGAAGCTATTCACCAGTATACTTTAGAAAATGATAATGGGGTAAGCGTAAAAATCTCTACTTATGGTGCTACCATAACTTCTCTTCTCTTACCAAATAAGGATGGGAAAACTGAAGAAATTGTTTGTGGTTTTGATACGTTCGAGAGTTATTTTTCTGACGCTTATAAAGCAAATGCGCCCTATTTTGGTGGAACTGTAGGTCGTTATTGTTCACAAATAAAAGATGCTAAATTTTCTTTGAACGGAAAGGAATATGAACTGGCAAAAATTGTAGGAGACAATAACCTTCATGGAGGTAAAGTTGGTTTTGATAAGAAAATATGGAAAGTGAATTCGTTTTCTAATGAATTAGCTACTGTTCAAATGGAACTAAAAAGTAAACACCTTGAAGAGGGTTTTCCAGGTAATGTTACGGTTCAGGTGACTTTCTCATTAACAAACGAGAACGAACTTAAAATACAGTACGGCGCAATAACCGACCAAGACACGCCTTTCACGATTACGAATCACTCGTATTTTAATCTTTCAGGATTTGCAGAAAATGTTGAGGGTCACTCCGTAATGATAAATTCTAGTACCAAACAGGTTTGGGATGAGACAGGTGCTGCAACGGGAGAAAATGTTTCTGTTGTTGGCAAGGCCGATGATTTACAATCTACCAAGACCATAAAAGAAGTTCATGAGGCTATGGGTGACGGTTTTGAGCATTTTTATCTTTTTGAGGATAAAGGTTTTGAACTGGATAAGGTAGCAGAAATAACAGAGCCCAAAAGTGGGCGTTCTATGGAAGTTTTTACTACAGAACCGGGAATGTTATTGTACACAGGTAAATATACTTCTGATGAGCTACAACGTGAATCAGGATTACAATACGGAAAATATCGTGGCTTCTGTTGTGAAACGCACCGCTACCCGAACGGAATGAATTTAAAGAACGCTCCTAAGAGTATTTTGAAAGCGGGAGAATCTTATGACAGTACTACTATTTTCAAATTCAACTGGTAAATAAAAAATGGTCCCGTCTACAGTAAGCGTAAGTCGGGCCTTAATTAAATATTCAAATTATGACCGAAGGAGTATTATTGGCGATTTTCGCTGGATTAATGTTGGGCCTTTATGCCCTTCCTGAAAAGTTTACAAAGGACTTTAAATATGAAAATACGTGGAGCCTCTTTTTTCTTCTGACCATGTTCGTTGTGCCTATTATTGCCTCGGTAACCTTAATTCAAGGTTTTGGCGAGATATTTGGAAACATGCCAACCGATATTTGGGTGAAAATGGGACTGACTAGTTTTCTTTGGGGTATAGGGGTTATGATGTGGAGTAAAGCCATTAATCATATTGGGCTTTCCCTTGGTTTCTCCATCTTTATCGGAACTATTATTTTGGTAGGTTCGCTCTTGCCATTTATTGAAGACGGACTACCACCTTCCAATGTATTGACGTATATTCTAGTAGGTATTCTAGTAGTACTATTGGGAGTTATTTTAAATGGAAAGGCCGGTCTTACCCGCGAAAAAGACGAATCTAAAATAGCATCTGAAGGCACGCCGGCAAAGGGCTCTATGGTTACGGGTATTATGATTGCTATTGTGGGCGGATTATTAGCTACAGGCTTTAGTTATGCCAATGCTGCCGGTAGACCGTATTTGCATGAAGCAAGTGTAGCGCAGGGCAATGCCGATTGGATTACTGCCGTAGCGGTCATGTTCCCTATTTTTATTAGCGGTGGTATTGTTATGAGCGCTTATTTTTTATGGCAACTGAACGCTAAAAAGGCTTGGGGAGATTTTAAGACACCTGCGTTTGGTAAAAACCTGTTCCTTATTTTAATTATGGCTGTATTCCATTACGCCGCATCGGCACTTTTTGCATACGCCGCTTTCAAACTTGGAGCTTCCGGCAATACTGTGGGCTATGCCATTTTTAATACAGCATCTGTGGCAACGGCAATTGTTAGTGGTCTGGTTACCAAAGAATGGGTGAGTGCTTCGCCAAAAGCAAGGAACTTATTGTACGGAGGTCTTGGTTGTATGATTGCAGGAATTGTAATAGTAGCTTATGCAAACGGCTTGGGGTAAAGTAACTCCTCAATTGAAAATATAAAAAGTAAATTTTTAGTAGTTAGCCCGGTTGTTATTAGCTTTTCAATTGGGCTTTTTTGATTCATATGGTAAACTATAGACTTATGAAAAATTATCTTTTATGTCTTATGCTCATTGGTTGCTTATTAACCTCCTGCAATAATGATAACCCATCTAAAAGTCGTCTAACACAAGTATCCACAGATTTTAATTTCGATTGGCAGTTTCAGTTGGTAGATACTACAGGGAATACAGCTGAATGGAAAAATGTTAGGCTTCCACATGATTGGAGCGTTGAAGCTTCTTTTGATTCTATTAATGGAGAAGGAGCTACGGGGTATCTTCCTGGAGGTACGGGGTTATATCAGAAAAAATTCCCACTTCAATTGAAATCAGATGAGAAAGCATACATCTTGTTTGATGGAGTTTATAATAATTCGGAAGTATTTTTAAACGGAGAAAAAGTTGGTGTTCATCCGTATGGGTATTCTCCATTTTACTTCGATATTTCTTCTTACTTGAATTTAGAAAAAGACTCGAATTTAATCGAAGTTAAAGTA
The DNA here is from genome assembly GCF_009725985.1 of Zobellia amurskyensis. GTDB lineage: Bacteria > Bacteroidota > Bacteroidia > Flavobacteriales > Flavobacteriaceae > Zobellia > Zobellia amurskyensis. The sequence continues at coordinate 8,123 of NZ_RCNR01000007.1, read as the reverse complement.
GATAGAACTCGCTATGCGGATAGTCGCTGGTATACAGGTTCGGGTATTTATAGGGATGTAAAACTATTGGTGAAGAATAAATTGCACATACCTATTTGGGGTGTATTCGTGACCACCCCAAAAATAGAAGAGAAGACGGCAGAAGTATCTGTTTCAGTTCAAATTAAGAATGATTTTTCAGAGGATAAAAAAGCAGAACTGCGAACGGAGATTTACAATCAAGAAGGACAAAAGGTAAATGAAGATATAATCTCCATTGAAACTCGAGGGAATAGCCAAACCTCAGCCTTGCAGTCGGTATCCATTGAAAATCCCGTTCTGTGGGATGTTGATAATCCTTATCGCTACAAAGCGGTAACTTCAATTCTTTATGATGGTGAAATCATAGACCAACAAGAAACTGTTTTTGGCGTGCGGTCCATCCGTTTTGACGCTGATGAAGGTTTTTTTCTAAACGGAAAGAATAGAAAAATTAAAGGGGTTTGCCTGCATCACGATGGCGGACTGGTAGGCGCTGCCGTTCCCGATGACGTATGGAGAAGACGTCTGGGGAAATTAAAAGAAGCAGGGTGCAACGCCATTAGAATTTCACACAATCCTGGTTCACAAGCATTTTTAGACTTGTGCGATGAAATGGGGTTTCTGGTTCAGGACGAGTTTTTTGATGAATGGGACAATCCCAAGGACAAAAGAAAAAACATGAACGAACAGAGTGTAGACTATATCACCAGAGGCTACACTGAGCATTTTCAGGAGTGGGCCGAAAAGGACTTAAAGAATACGGTTTTGGCTCATAGAAATCACCCAAGTATTATTCAATGGAGTATAGGGAATGAAATAGAATGGACATATCCACGAAATGCCGAAGCCACCGGTTTTTTCAATAATATGGAATGGCAGGGCAATTACTTTTTTTCAGAACCTCCGTATTCAGTAGAACAGATAAAAGAGAAACTAAATACCTTGCCCAAAGAGAAATATGATATAGGGGAGACTGCGAAAAAATTGGCAAAATGGACGAGGGAATTGGATACTACACGATATATAACGGCTAATTGTATTTTGCCTTCTGCAAGTCATCTCTCTGGCTACGCCGATGTGCTGGACGTGGTGGGCTACAGTTACCGACGGGTTATTTATGATTATGGCCACAAGAATTATCCGAACAAAGTTATCATGGGAACCGAGAATCTTCCGCAATGGCACGAATGGAAAGCGGTTATGGAGCGTCCGTTTATTTCTGGTCTTTTCCTTTGGACGGGAATTGATTATATGGGGGAATCTAATGGAGGTTGGCCCAAAAAGGGTACGCAAAGCGGGTTATTAAATCAAGCCGGTTTTGAAAAGACACCGTATCATATGATGAAAACCTTGTGGAATGATGCTCCGCATTTGCACTTAACTACGCAGTCTTTGGAGAAATCAATCTATAAATTGAATGGTGCCGGCGAACCTGTAGAAAAGAAAGAGAACGGGTGGGAAAAAGCATTGTGGTTTTGGCATGAGACTAATGAACATTGGAATTATAGTGCTAATGAATCTACGGTAGTAGAGGTATACTCCAATTGTGATGAAGTAGAACTCTTTTTGAACGATACTTCGTTTGGTCGAAAAAAGCTTGATAATTTTGCTGACCATATTTATAAATGGTCCGTTCCGTTTGCAGAGGGAGAATTAAAGGCTGAAGGTTATATTGATGGAAAAAAAGTAGATGCAATTGCTCAATTGAAAACAGCCAAAGAACCTCATGCCGTTCAACTTTCAGTGGATAAAAGTGAATTGTCTGCCAATGCCTATGATGTGGCCCATATAGTGGCTCAAATTATAGATTTAGACGGTAATCCGTTAAGAAATGTTGACTCCAAAATTTCTTTCTCTATTTCTGGGGATGTAAAATTATTGGGCGTAGATAATGGTTCGGCTAGGAATGTTCAGGATTATCAATCTACTGAAATTGTAACGGATAAAGGCCGCTGTCTTCTTGTAGTACAATCTAATTTTGATGCAGGAGATGTAACCATATCCGCAGAATCGGAAGGCTTAAAAACAGGTGAATTAATATTGAAGATTAAGGCCGATAAATAGCACAAGGTTATTACAAAAGCAAAAGCCCAATTTCTTAGAAAATTGGGCTTTTGTTTATTTTAGAATTAAAGTTATTTCGACTGATTAATGCGCTTTCGTTGTTCATCGGTAAGCCCAAATTGAAAATAGATATCTGGGTGATTCAATATGTCACTTTCTTTCATAAACGGGTCGTCCACATCTAAACTAAGGTCACAGTCAAACCTTGCAAAAAAGCTATGACTTTTCCCTTCGGCTTTCCCCACATTTCTAAAATGGCATAGTCCCCAAGAAATACCACGGCCATCTTTTGTGTCTGTAAATGCATCAGGAACGTATGGGCCGGGTGCGATAGGCATTAACCCTGTAATGGCAGCCACTTCAAAATTAACTCCGTCTGGTGCGTATTGTATAGTATTGTGTTCTAGACCATGGCGACTTACCAATGCAGCAAGTCCTTCTTTAAAAGGAAAAAGCGCAGTCTCATGACCAGAATTTATAACCGGATTTAAAGGGTGCTTTTTGAAAGGACCAAAAGGATTTTCTGAAATAGCTAAACCTTGTGCACGAACTCTGGGATTACCACCCATCTCTCCTTTGTAGTAGATGTATATTTTCCCGTCACGTACAAGTGGGTAAGGGTCATGAATTACATATTGATCCCATGAACCTTCTGGACCATTATCAAGAACAATTTTGTTAGATGGTGTCCAAGGGCCATTAGGAGAATCTGCAACAGATGCTGCTACTGGGCAATCGTCTCCTTTAGTTCCCGGTGCGCCTGGCATGTTTAAATAAGCTTGGTAATACAGGTAGTATTTTCCTTTGTACACTAAAATATCCGGTGTTGAGACGGAGCGCCAACCTGGGTTTGGTTTTTCAGTTCTTGTAACAGCAACACCTTGTTCTTTCCATGTAAATCCGTCTTTACTTGTTGCATACCATATCTCTGATAAATCCCAGTCTCGGGAAGGTATAGTATCGTTGCCACCATTTTCATCTGGAGGAACACTGGTCTCACGATGGGTATACCAGAAATAATAGGTATCGTCTACTTTTATTACTTTACTGGCGTCTCTACGGGAAACTGTGCCATCGTGACCGTGGTAGTCAAAACCTTTTAAGGGAGTATATTTAAAGTTTGAAAAAAGCTCGTTGGACGTTACTTCTAGTCCGCCATACGTACCATCATATATGCGCTCAAAGGCAGCACTTAATTTTCTGTCCGGCTTTTCTCTGGGTACGTTGCCATAAGGAAAATCTTCTTGAACGATTTTAACATCGGTAGAATTGGACGAGGACTTTTTTGGTTCGTCACATGACATAGATAGCAACAAGATTACAAAACTCCATATATTATTTTTCATGTAGATCGAGGTTTTAAATGGGTTGTTTTATTATTTGGTTTAAAACTCAAAATATTTATAGAAAAAAATATTTTGAGTTTTTGGATTTTAGTCATTTTATATTATCAATACCTCTAAAATGTGTAACGAATATTGCGTTAATTAAAACAAGATAAATTACGGAAACCCGAGAATTAATAGAGGTAAAGCAAATTTTAATTCGGGTAATTACAGGTCAAAAAAGGCTTTTTAATATTTAATTTGTTGTTTGTTGTTTGTGTAATTTAAAGCGAACAGGTAGTTTATTTTACAGAACTATTTGGCTTAATCAAGCATGGGCTTTTCTTTTTTATCACTAATTAGCGGGGGAATGTATTTTTAATCCAACATACTTTACTCTAAACAATTATAATTGTTATATTGACACTTTTTAAATTGGGTAGGGTATAGAACCTTACTCATTTAGTTAGAAAAATAGAAAAATAACAACCGACTTTTAATTCAAAAATAATACAGCTAAGTAAATGACCAACTTAAATCAAGCCGCAAATTCTACGCGGAAACGTTATAATATATTGGCCATGGTTTTCATTACCGTGGTTATTAATTACTTGGATCGAAGTAATATTTCTGTTGCGGCTTTTGCAATGAAAGAAGATTTAGGCCTTAGCAATGTACAAATGGGGTATGTGTTTTCTGCTTTTGCGTGGACCTATGCTTGCTTACAAATTCCGGGTGGAATTGTTGCGGATAAACTACCCACTCGTGTATTGTATTCTATAATGATGGCCTTATGGTCTGTGGCAACCCTTATACAGGGTATGGTCAGTTCATTTGGTGCTTTATTGGGTTTACGGGCCAGTATTGGTATTTTTGAGGCTCCTTCTTATCCTATCAACAATCTAGTGGTTACCAAATGGTTTCCCGAAGACGAACGTGCTTCGGCAATTGCCATATATACTTCAGGGCAATTTCTAGGTCTAGCATTTCTAACTCCTGTTTTAGTGGCTATTCAAAGCTATTTTGGTTGGCGAGGTCTTTTCATAATTTCTGGGATTATAGGTCTTGTTTGGGCTGCAATTTGGTATTTCTTTTACCGAAACCCACAGGAGCATAAATCCATTAACAAAGCAGAGCTCGATCATATTGAGAAGGGCGGAGGACTGATTGGTAAAAACGACGTTAAAAAAGAAGAGAAGAAAAAATTTGATTGGAATGATTTCAAACAGGCTTTCATATATAGAAAGCTTTGGGGACTTTACATAGGTCAATTTTGCTTGGGAGCTACAACTATATTCTTTCTTACTTGGTTTCCAACGTATTTGGTGGAGTTTAGGGGATTGGACTTCTTAAAATCTGGATTCTTGGCTTCTATTCCTTTTTTAGCAGCTTTCTTTGGAGTGCTTCTATCTGGTTTTTCATCTGATTATTTAATTAAGAAAGGATATTCCGTTGAGATTGCACGAAAGACACCAATTATCATTGGTATGCTATTATCTACTTGTATTATAGGGGCGAACTATACAGATAGTACTTTCTTCGTAATACTATTTTTAGCTTTGGCCTTTTTTGGTAACGGTCTGGCTAGTATTGCGTGGATATTTATTTCGCTTATGGCACCTAAAAAATTAATAGGACTTACTGGTGGGGCGTTTAACTTTATTGGAGGTCTAGCAGGTGTAGTGGTGCCCATCGTAATTGGATACCTGGTAGAAGATGGTGATTTTAGTCCGGCTCTATTCTTTATTGGCGGGATAGCATTGCTAGGTTTTATATCTTACACTTTTATTGTAGGCAAGGTTGAACGTATCGTACCAAAATCAAAATAAAACTCAAACATAATAAATAGGCATTTTTATGAAAATATCAGCTATTAAAACTTTCCCTATAAATGTAGGTTTTGGAAGTCAGCTAGTCGTTAAGGTGGAAACAGATTCAGGAATTTATGGATGGGGGGCTTCTGGTCTTTCCGGTAGAGAATTGGCCGTTATTGGCGCAATTGAGCATTTTAAAGGTTTTTTAATTGGCAAAGATGCGCGAAATATCGGGGCGCTTTGGCAAGAAATGTACCGTGGTCAATATTTTGAAGGAGGACGTGTGCTTACAGCTGCAATTTCAGCTATAGATATTGCGCTTTACGATATTAAAGGAAAGGCTTTGGGCGTTCCTGTATATGAACTATTGGGAGGTAAACACAGAGATTATGTAGATTGTTTTGCTTCGGTTCGTTTTAGAACTAGAGAAGAGCTTTTTGAGTATTCCAAAACCTGTATTAAAGAAGGTTGGACGATGTTACGCTTGGCTCCTGCGGAATTTGAAGCAGAAGGAGATAAGGAACTTTTTGAGCCGAGACAATCCATTGCTACAATCGCCGAATGGCTTACCGACCTCCGTAAAGAAGTAGGTTCAGCTATAACCATAGGAATTGATTACCACACAAGACTTACTCCGGCTCAAACGTATTCTTTCATAAACCGAATGCCACCTGGGACTTTGGATTATATTGAAGAACCTATTCGTGATGAAAATCCAGAGGCGTACGAGAATCTTCGTAAAATGGTAGATATTCCTTTTACGATAGGTGAAGAGTTTTCTAGCAAATGGCAGTTTTTGCCTTTTATAGAAAGGAATCTTACTCAGTATGCTCGTATTGATATTTGTAATGTTGGAGGAATTACCGAGGCTATGAAAGTAGCTAGTTTGGCCGAAGCTCATTATATTGATTTGATGCCACACAATCCATTAGGACCAATTTGTACTGCGGCTACCATTCATATGGCTGCAGCTTGTCCTAACTTTGGTTGGTTGGAAGAAATGAATACGCCTGCACAGTATATGGGTACGGATGCTCCAGAGTTTTATCCTGTACGACCTATATTGGACGGACCAACTTATCCTGTTTTGGATACTCCGGGACTAGGTGTAGAGTTTAATGAAGAATTGGCATTAGAACAAACTTTTAAACCTATTGAGATACCGAGGTTACGTCGTAAGGACGGTTCTTTTACGAACTGGTAATCAAATATTTTATTCAACGAATTCCATTAAGCCAAAACGGTTGGCTTGATGTACATTTTTAGAAATGTCATAAATGGGAAATATAGTTGAAGTAGACCGCCTGTTGCCATCGGCATCGTTACGGTCTTGTCTTATAGCAAGGAAAGCCCATTTGTTTCCGGCTTCGATTGCAACAACTTCACCAAGCTCACCAAAATTTGAATAGGGGATGGCCATTTCCATGGTCCATCCCTTATCAATATCAGAATTATCATTTATAGTTCCATCATAGGTAATTTCAACTTCAAAGTCTGGGTTGAAAGTTTTGTAAACCACATCTTTTCCCTTTACATAATCATTAAAAAAAATGAAGTCGTTCACGGCCTTGTTTAGATTTAGTTCATACCCAAAATGGGTGTCTAAACTATCGGGCGCAGTAATAAAGAATATTTCAGCACAGTCATCTAAGTAAGGCTGTCCGTCTCTTTTGGTTTCCCTAGCCGTAATATATTGGTCTTCCATTTCAAAAAAAACATAGAATTTTTCTTTACCCCAAAGCATCCGAAAGGTTGATTTTTGTTGGTCAGTAGGCTTGTCAACCCTATAAAAGTAATCCAATGTTCTAGCTTCTGTTTTTGACCAACTTGCTTCATCCATTTTACCATCAATAACCATGGGTTCACTCACCTTGGAAACCTTAAAAACGGGCTGTTCACCTAAAGAAAGTTTCTTTTCCTGCTGTGCAAATACAGAAGTGGATAGAAAGCATAAAGCGATTAAAATTTTTGTGTTCCGGAACATATATTTTGAGTGGCTCATATTAATTAGCAATCATAATTTTGGCCCACAGATTGTTTTTGTAAACGTCTAGAGCCTTTTGTAATTCTTTCTTTGATTCATCTGTATTTCCCAGTCCTGCATTTCCCAATGCTTCTAGATAGTAAGAGTTGGAGATGAATTTATTGTTCGTGGCTGAGGCTTCTTCAACAGCAACTAACGTATTACCGTTGCCACTCTCACGCATACCGTTCCCTTTTGCAATTAAGCTCTGGAACATGGACTTGGCTTTTTCTGAATCACCCAATTTCTCAAGAGATTTCCCCTGAAAGAATATAAGATCATTCATACCTCTTCCGCTTTGGGCAGCAACACTTTTTTGAAAACTAGATTTTGCTTTTTTGGCATCGCCCAGTTGCTCATAAGCTTCACCCATATAATAGTAAATCATGGCATTCTTTTCATCATGGGTAGGTTTACCTACTTCAAGATTTTCTGGATAAAGCAATGCACGCTCTAAATGGGTAATAGCATCTTGTGGCTTTTTATCAGCGATCAATTGCTTAGCTTTTAAAGTATGTGCATCTACATAATGCCAATAGGTTTCTCTACCGCCTTCCCAGGTTCTAAAATGATGTTTGTCTAAAAACGCAATAGCCTTATCGTAATCACCTGCTAGGTTCAGTAATTCTACGTAAGTTTTAGGTGCGTCTACGTCTTGTCTTACAATATCAAGGTTGCCTTCTAAGATTTCAAGATTCTTTCTAAAATCGGCATCCGATTCATCGTAGTATTTAGAAAGCTCAGAATACCAAAGCGGATTTGAATTATCTAGCGATATAGCTTTGGTCATGTAATCTATAGCTTGTGAAGGATTCTTTTGGTGATAGAATGCGCCAAATGCTAGATTACGCCAAACCATAGGAATGCTAGTATCTA